>CAYWZS010000021.1:19860-51446 GCA_964462905.1 uncultured Anaerolineaceae bacterium | reverse complement strand
TCACCGGCTGGACGTTGCCCAGGTTCGGGTTGCTCTGTACGACAATCGGCGGCATCGGGGTGGGGTCCTGGGCACTGGCTACGCCGACCAGGGTCAGGGTGAGGAGGAGGATTGAGAGTGTTTTTCGCATGACGCTACGCTTCCCATTGTATCTGCCAACTACATTCTAACCGATATTATGGTCGGGGAACCATCGATTTAGCGTGAAAAATGCTCCCGTCTCAACTGGCTCAGGGTTAGAACCAGCCCTCAGGCTGTTGTTTTGCGGTCAGGGGTTGCCCGTCTCAGGTGGCTCAACTGGTGCTTTCATGGCTCAAAACTTGCTTAGCGGTAGGTCATCGTTATCAGAACTCCCCTCATCGCTCCTCCGTCCGCCGCCCCTCCCCGTACTATTTTCTCAATTTAGCCTCTATCGCTTGGAAAACCCACGTTTTTCCCTTAAGATGCAATTGGACATTTCGTTTTAATTTACCATTGCATCACAAGGGAGCAATGAACCACCTATGCTAAAACGAGCCACACTGAGTTCGCTGTTGGTCCTGCTGGTTGCCGGAGCCGTGGGCACCGTCCACGCGTTGCCTGTGGACGCCCGTATTCTCGTCTGGGCGTCGGATGCACCATCCCCCGCTGAGATTGGCGCAACGCAGACCGGGCAAATTGCCCTGTTAGGACCGGACGGCGCACTGGAGCCGTTGCTGGGCGTGCCGCCACAGACGACGATTGTCGAGCCGTGCGGGGAACGCGCCACCTCCCCAAATAACCAGTATTTTAGCTTCTACATGGGCCGGGGCGACCAGGGCGACATCCTGCTTATGGACGGCCAGAACGTCCCCGTCTCGCTACGTGCGGACGCCACCGACCCGTTGTTGCGGAGCGTGTGCCTAGGTGCGGGGACCTTCCGCTATAGCCCGGATAGCTCCAAGCTCGGTTACATCGCCTTCGAGCCGGGGTCCGGCACGGATGACTTCGCCGACGGCTTCTTTAAGGTCTACGACATCGCCAGCGGCACCTACCTGTTTGAGCGGGAGAGCGTGACGGCCTTCGACATCAGCGACGGACAGGCCGCCTTCCTCAACTTCTTCACCAACGACCAGGGCGAGTCCGACGAAATTGCTGTGCAGATCTGGGACGAGGAGCGCAACACGGACGCCGAACTCGCCACGCTCATCCCGGACCAGCCCGTCAACGAGGAGGACCGCACCCGCTGTAAGTTCGAGAGTGGGTCCGTCCATCTGCTGCCGGAAAGCCGTATGAGCGTGATTGTCGGGCAAAGCTGCTTTGGTGGCGGGGACCCCAACACAAGCTGGATTCTCTACCTCATCGACTACAGCAGCGGTAGTGAGGTGACACGGATGGCCGAGGGCCGCGTGCTGGATGGGACCACCGGCGGCTACCAGGCCTTCGCCCGGACCAACGTGCAGTACCTCTCCCCGAACGGCCAAAACCTCGTTGTTACCGTGCCAGACACGATCACCGGGAACAGCGTGGAACTGCTACACGTTCCGCTGGCGGACCCAGCCAACCCGTTGCAAATCTTGGACCGCCAGGGGGTGATGCCTGCCAACACGCGCCCCGCCAACAGCACCCCGGCGCTGTCATTGGACCGCCGTTGGCTCGCCATCGTCAAGACAACGCCCTCCCCGGCCAGCGAGAGCAACCAGCTTTTCATCTACGACATGAACGACCTGTCGCTGGCCCCCATCGCCTACAACGCGGGTAGCCCCGGCGACGTAATTCAGGCGTTGGCGTTCACTGCGGATAGCTCGCAACTGTTCGCGGTTATCGGTGGCGACGACGGTACGGAGAACCGCATCACCTCTGTGAGCTTGGCGGACGGCTCCAACTTCAACGTCGAACGTGGTCGCTTCGACCGTTCGCTGGTGGTGTCCCCAGACGGCACCGAGATCGTTATCGGCAATACGATTGTGTTGGAGGACCCGGAGCAACCGAACTACCTGAACACCTCCAACATTATCATTGACCCGCCGTTCTCCACCGTCGAGACGTTGTATGAGGGCGCGGTCGTCGTGGACGGTGAGGTGGAAGACCAGAGCTTCGCCTTGCCGCTGTCCTGGCGCTAGGGCGAACGACCGTAGAGGGGGGGGCTGGCAGAACGTGCCGTTTTGCCGGGAACCTTTTCCTCTATAGCCCCAGCAGAAAGCGCACGCCGATCACCAGCAGGAACGCGCCGTACAGCCGCTTGACGGTCCCGGACGGCAGCCCGATGGTGATCCGTGCGCCAAACCACGCCCCAATCAGCAGCCCCAGCGCGACGGGGAGCGCGGAACTCAGCACGAGTTGCCCCTGGCTGTAGTACTCAAGGGCAGCCAACGCGCCCACAGGCGGCAACAACGCCCCTAGCGAGGTTGCGACAGCGACCTTCTGCGGGAAGCGCAGGAACGTCACCAGAATCGGCACGATCACCGCGCCGCCACCAATCCCGAACATGCCGGAGGCCACGCCCGCCAGCAATCCCAACGCGATAATCGGCGGCAGGCTGTCTGGCGGCGCGGTGGCTGGGTCATCTACGGGAGCCTGACGCACGCCCATCAGTTGCAGCGGCGTTGCCATCCGCCAGCCAACGTACAGCAGAAACAGCCCGTACAGCCGTAGCAAAATCGTCGGGTCTAGTCGGGTTGCGACCCGTGCGCCGAAGTAGCCGCCGATCAAAAGTCCCCCGGCGATAATCATCGACGCCCGCCAGCGGATCATGTTCTCGCGGTGGTAGGCCAGCGCCCCGAAGGCCCCCACAGGCAACAACAGCGCCGCTAATGATGTGCCGTTCGCCTCTACCTGCGTAAAGCCCAACAGCATCAGCGCCGGGACGATCAACACACCGCCACCAATCCCGAACATGCCAGCGGCCACACCCGCCACTGTCCCCATCACGAGCAGTCCTAAAAACGTCACAAGCCGTGTTCCTCAATTTCGCGTATGGCCTATGGTTGTAACGCATTCAGGCGGGTTTCGCACGCTCCCCCAGAAATTCCTCTACCTGTCGCACCGCGTTCCCAACCCCGTCCTCACTGCGGATCGTCTCGCCGAGGTTCGTTGCGGTCGTGTGCATCGTCTCATCACCGAGCGCCGTGTCGATAGCGGCGCGGAGGTTCGCAGCAGTGAGCTTCTGCCGGGGGATCGGCCCAGGACCAACGCCCAACTCATGCACCCGCCGCCCGTAGTAGGGCTGGTCCGCGATGTGCGGGACAATCACAGACGGCACCCCGGCCCGCAGTCCGGCGGCGGTCGTCCCCGCTCCCCCGTGATGGACGACGGCCCCCATCTGCGGGAACAGCCAATCATGGGGCGTGGCCGCCAACGGGAACACGTTGGGCGGCAGGCCGTCCGTGCCGAGTGCGCCCCAGCCCTGCGCCACCACCGCCCGTTGCCCGCCTAGCGCCGCCACGATGAGATTGCGCATTTCTGGGTCGTTGCGCCCGGTCATGCTACCAAAGCCGATGTAAACCGGGGGCGGCCCGTCCTCCAGGAACGCGATGAGGTCTGGCGGCGGCGCGTAGTCGTCTGGTGAATCGAGAAACAGATAGCCCGTCACCTGTACATGATCCGGGAAGTCTGGCGGCGGCGGCACCACCTGCGGACTTGCCGCGATCAAGGTCGGGGTGGCGAGCCACGTATCGGCGAAGTCGCCGTAGGTCGTCTGCACCACGCCCATTGCCTCACAGGCCATCGCCACCCCCTGCGCCCCGGTGTACCACATAACGCGCAACATCGCTGGCCGCGTGATGAGGTTGAGCGGCGAGTTCCCATGAACCCACACCGGGATCATCGAGGCGGATGCGGAGCGTGTCGGATACGATGGCACGAACGCTAGGTTTATCATAGGCTGATTGTGGTGTTGGGCGATGGGCAACGTCATCGGGAGCATGGTCAGCCCGGTGATAAGCACGTCAAAAACTGGGAGCTTTTCCACCAGCGCACCCACCACAACATCAGCGACGGACAGGAATGTGTCGCGCATGTGTTTTATCTGTGCAAAGCGGTTGCTATCGACCCAGGCGCGGCCCGTCTCGCTGGTCATCACGCGCTGGATGTCAACACCGACATCGGCATAGCCCAGCCCGTACCCCTGAATCCAGTCCGCGTCGTTGCTCCCCGCGACCAGCGTCACCTCGTAGCCTGCGCGTTGTAACCCTAGCCCCAACACGACACAGGGTTGCACGTCGCCGCGTGTGCCCACGGCAACAATTCCGATATGCACGGGAGGAATCTCCGCTACGTACATGATGGGTTCAGGGTAGCGCGACTTCGCGCCAAAGACAACAGCACACGGGGATGGAGTGCCGTGTGCTGCTGTATGTGGGATGCAACGCCCCCCCAGCGGGAGACTCCGTTGGGGAACCACTCATGGGTTTGTGAGGAAAATCACTACTCGCTCGCCTCGACAGCGGCAGTAGGCTGTGTGAGCGGCGCTTGTTCCTGCCCCGGCACGACAAATACCGGGCAGACCATCGCGCTCAGAACACGTTGGGTGACACTGCCGAACAGCCAGCGGTTAATCCCGCTGCGGCCATGCGTACACATCACAATTGCGTTCACCTTCAGGTCTGCGGCTACCTGGACGATGATGTCGGCGGCGATGCCCATGCCGACGTAGGTATCTACTTGGTAGCCTTTTTCGCGTAGCTTGGTGGCCTCGCCTTCGATGTACTGCACCGCTCCGGCTTCTGCCTGGGTCACGGCTTGGTCGTAGTACTCCATGCTGACCGACATCGGGTACAGGCTGTAGGCGCTAATGTCTGGGATGTCCACCACGGTTGCCAGCGTGATCTTCGCGCCCGGTGCGACCAGCTTCGTCGCGTAGGCTAGGGCTTTCTCCGAGAGTTCGGAACCGTCCAACGTCACAAGGATATTATCTAGCATAGTGGTGGCCTCCTAAAATCACTATTGAGTGCTACACTGTCTTTGATACCTTTATTTTACGTGACCTCCACACGCTGCACACGTCACAAAATACCCATCCTGACCATGACAAAGGACACCCGATGCGAATTCAATTCGACTACGGCTGGCACACCGACGACCAACAGGTGATGCGTTACAGTGCCCGCGATAACTGGACCTGGAAGGACTACCACGCTGTCGTCCACGTCTCACAGTTTGCCCTGGGCAACGCCAACGGCCCTGTGTATGTGTTGATCGACTTTTCTACCGGGCACCGCGACCGCTTCCCCGGCGGGTTGTCCGTCCACGCACGGACCTTCGGCAAGCGTATAGTGGATGTGTTGAGCGGTAGGGCGGTGGTTGTCGGCGTTCCAACGGAGACACTCGCAACACTGGGCCTCGGGGACAGTCGTCGCTTTGTGACCCCGGACGGCGAGGCGCACTTCGTCGATACGCTGGCCGAGGCCGAGTCGTTACTGGCGTCGTGGAAAGATCAAGATTCATAAAGAAATTCATGGAACATTCACACATTGCTTGTGTTTTTTTGATTAAGATGCAAATGTAACTTTGTGACATTTCGTATTTAGAATCAGGGGAGCCTGCATCATGTACAAAGCAACCAAGTTCAAGGCGTCATCATCAAATGCAAAAGCCAACGGCCAGGTCATCATGCCCTATGTTGCTGTGCTCAAAGGCAGCGAGTTAGAACATTTGCTGGTTGAGTACGATGTTGAGGAGGTAGACCCGGAAGCCTTCTACGATCAGCAGATTGTCTGCAACATGCAGAAGCACATCGTTGAGAACGCCGGGTTATTCAGCGGTGAGTTGATCGAAATTGGCAAGGGATCAATCGAATCTATCGGTTTCCCGGACGAGGTCAAGACTATCGAGGATGCAATGGGGATGTTGCACACGATCTACCAGGCCATTCACAAGGATATCCCAGAGGAAGAGGGTTGGGTTTACGAGCAGGTGGATGCCAACACGATGCAGATCAAATTCAATACGCCTTACGAGCAGTTCGCCGCCTATGGTTACATCTACGGCATCGCCCATAAGTTCCGCCCGAAGGACAAGGTGCCTACTGTTTACATGGATGACGAAACCGAGGATGGCCTGACAAGCTACCGCGTTGTGCTCAAGGACGCGTAGTTCAATACCACCTGGGGCACGGCTGGCTCGTGTCCCGTCCACACTATTTTTACCCCGGTTAAATATCAAACCAACACGACGACATAGGCTTTCTCCGTAACCGTCAAACTGGAGTTTGACACAGGCTGTAGAACTGTGTATAGCGGTTATGCTATGGTTTACATTGTTAAATCCAATAGCACGATAGGATGAGTAGCCATGAGCGTGACAACCCGTATTATCGAACTCCAGGCAGGCGGTGACTCGCTACACCTCGATCATGGGGATGTGGTGTTAGTGAAGGGCGATACAGATGTGGCACAGACCTGTGAACGTCTGCGCGATGCCACCCCGTCCCGCATCGCATTTGTAACCCCCAATGTGAAGCGGTCGCGGCGGCGTCTGGCGGTCAGCCTGGGCCTTTCGGACTGTTTCGGGTGTCCGTGTCGGGTCTTCCACGATGAGGACACGGCACGGCGTTGGCTAACAAGTTAGGGCGTTAGCCCTGCTGCCGCTCTGGTTTGTCTTCTTGCGGAACCGAGAACGCCCGCCGCCCGTAGTAAAATTTCTGTGGTTGGGGGTTTTGTGGGGTGCGGAACAACCGGGCCAGATGGTGCTTAAGCTGAATATTGTGTGATGGTTGCATTGATATGACCTCCACGCTCAACGCCAATTCATGCACAGTATATCACAATCCCGGCACACACGTCGTATAAAACGTACAAAGATTATGTGAAGCGCATCAAAAGTCTTGGTTAAGCGTGGTGGGTTTCCGCCGTGCGCCGTCGGTACGTCGTGAAATACGGCTCGAAGCCCAATCGCTCCCAGAACACCTGCCCTTGCAGGTTCCCCGCCAGTACCTCAAGCACAATTGTCGCCTCCGCCGGGAAGTGCGACGCCACGACCTGCTCAAACGCCCGCCGACCAATCCCCCGGCGGCGATACACCCGTTTCACAAAGAACTGGCGCACATGAATGTTGATGTTGCTCACGTCCGTCGCGTCAGTCTCGCGGCGGTAGAGCACATAACCCACAATTTCCTCTTTACGGGCAATAAGGACAGCCTTGTACGCGCCTGTCTCCAACCAGCCCGTCATTCGTTCGGTGAGACCATCAACAGACATAGGGTTTGGAGCACCCTCGTCCTCCATCAATATACGGTTCATCTGGGCGAGTTCAGGCGCGTCCTGTGGTGTGGCCTCCCGGAGTTGAACGTCCATCAAAAAATCTCCTTTTCTGTTGTGTATGCGGCAGAAATCCGGCGGATTCCATCCCATGTGTTTTTCATCGTGCGCGGTGATCCCCTGCTGACCTCCATCGTAGCATAGTTTCGACGGTTTCCGTCAGACCATCCGCAACACAATTCACCTGCCATACAGGATTTGTTGATCAATTTCTGATGCAATTTCGCAACTTCGCCCCCGGTTTGTGCGTTTTGTGCAGTGTAAGCCGTTCAGTTTTGTTCACTATATTGTGACACATTGCACTATACTGATAAGCGGAGCTAAACCTGAGATAACACCCGAACCAAACATCACGGGTAACCAAGGAGCGAAAATTCCGATGCAAGACCAGATCATTGTGGCGGTGTTTCCATCGCGGCGTGTGCTACTGAGCGCACTGGACTACATTCTCGAGGAGGCTGCGGCTGAGGTACGGCGGGCGGCAGTGGTAGCACGTTCTAAAACGGGGGAGATTCTGGTACTAGACGACTCCCTGGATGCGGAGGACGGGGGCACGCTCGGCGGGTTGGTTGGTGCCGGGATTATGGCGGTGGGGTTAGCGTCTTTGGGGGCGTTCGTGCTGCCCGCCTTCAACCTGTTCCTCGTGATTGGGCTGGGCCTGCTAGTGGGCGCGGCGGTCGGCTGGTTCGTGGGCCAATTGGCCGCACGCTACATCCACATCCCGTTTGCGCTGGCCCGTGATGTCGTGGACAAGCTCGCCCTCACCCTCCAGGACGGCAAGCCTGCACTGGTCCTGCATGTGAAAGACGCGGCCAAGTTGCTGCCACACTTACAGGCGAACCTCAAGCAGGCTGAACTCGTCGAGGTACTCCCGGCGCTGTAACCTGTGATTTCCAGGGGACGAATACACTCGTCCCCTACCCCCGTTTGGTGTCGGGTGCTAACATCATGCCCCGACCCAAGCGGAGCGAATTCATGGCTGAACAGACTCACATTTCCTCACCCACCACAACCCAACCAAACCCCACACGAACGCGTGACGGCTTGCACCTACGGACCCACCACGCGCTTTTTATCCTCGTTCCTGTGATTTGGGCGGGATGGTGGCTGGGCGCACACGGCCTGCAAATCGACGGGCTGTGGATTGACGAGTGGTGGACGGTCTACCGGGCGGGGGGTGGGCGCTATGGGCCGCTGACACCGTGGGGCGTGGTGGAGCGCATGTTGAGCCGCGACCCGAACCAGAGCATCGGCTATTTTCTGATACTTTCGCTGTGGACGAAGCTCGTCGGCTGGAGCGACTTCGCGGCGCGGTCGCTGTCACTGCTGATCGGCGTGCTGGCGGTCCCGCTGGCCTACGCCACAGCGACCCGTGTGCGTGGCGTCCAGGCGGGGATCGTGGCGGCGCTGCTCATGGCAACCTCCAACTTCTTCGTCTACTACCTGCACGAATTGCGGGCCTACGCGCTGCAACTCACATTCGCGACGTTAGCAATCTGGGCCTACACCCGTGCGCTAGATGAGGCGCGTATCTCACGCGGGACGGCGGCGGGGTTGGCAATCGGTGTGGCGGGGATTCTCTACACGCACTACGTTGGGGCGCTGTTGATCTTGGGCGTGGGGCTGTATCACCTGGTCATGCGTCCCAAACGCGGGACGTGGTGGGCCGTGACTGGGTATGCGGTGTTGGGGATGGTGTTGTTTACGCCCTGGGCGGCGGTGATGGCGCACGCCGTCGAAAACGCGATTACCGAAGGCGGACGCCCCGATATGACAATCTCGTTGGCGAAGATCATCCGCGATATGCCGTATATCTTCAGTAACGGCCTGTGGCCCCTGTGGATACCCGTGTTGGCGGGGGCGGTGTTGGCCGTTCGCCAGCCGACCGGGGACCGTGCCCGCCGCGCTGTGCTAATGGCCGGGTTTGTGTCGTTGACGGCGTTTGCCGGGGCGCTGCTGATGCAGATCAGCCTGGATGTGATCTCACACATTCGTTACCTACTCGCCCTGTGGGCACCGCTGACGCTGTTCGTCGCGTTAAGCCTGGAGCGGCTGTTGCACGCGGGCAGCGGCACATGGCGCGTTGTGGGGGCGGTCACGGCGGCAGCCTGGGTTGGGGCCGGGTTCGTGACCGGGCTGAACAGCAACTTTCACGACACCTTCCACTCGGCGCTGTACGCCGAGATCTTCCGTCCGGGGATGAAGACCAACGAACTCGGCCTATACGTGCGGCATCATGCGACGAGCAATGACGCGGTGGTGTTTAGCGCCGTGCGCGATGAGTGGGCGCTCAAGGGGCCGCTGGAACACTACATGCACGGGATGCCTGCGCGGTACACCATGCTCAACGAGCTAGACGATGGTGAGCGCTCCCAGGGCGGTTTCATCGGCGGCGCGGCGCGGGTGTGGGTCGGCTATGAGACAGGCGGCACCCCGACCGAGGCGTTGATGAGCTTCCAGCGGCGCTTAGACGAGCGCGACTATCTGCTGTGTGAGACACCGCTCCAGACGCCTAACCTGCAACTCGACATGTACGCGGTTTCCGAGATGTGTTGTACACCGCCGGACGAACCCACCCTGCGCTATGACCTGCCGCTGACACTGACACAGGCGAGCCTGTCCCCGGTGCCGGGTTGGTCGTTTGCCGAAGTCCTGATCTCGTGGGAGGCGGAACCCGGCTGGTTTGCCTCCGCCTACAGTGTCAGCGTCTATGCGACAGACGCCGACGGGCAACTGGTCGCGCAGACGGATTACCCCGTCAGCGGTGCGCCCTTCGACTGTCACCCGGCTCTGTTAGACTTCAACGAAGCCGCGCCAGGCGACTACGCCGTACATGTCGTCGTCTACGCCTGGGAAACCGGGGAGCGCGTTGGCGCAACGGCCACGGCGACGGGGGAGGCGGTCACAGCCTTCTCCATCGGAATTGTGACGGTTGATACGGACGGAATTGTGGTGAAATCACTTTCAGGGACTGGGGGGTAACCGCAAATCCTCAAGGTCTGTTGTATACTTAGTGGTATTACGTTTACCACAGACCGCCAGCCTACAAGGAGCGCCGCTGTGCTCACGCCCGAACCCCGCCCCGAGGCCCCGCCCCGTCAGGTTTTTCCGTATCCGAGGGGGCCACTCCGTTCGCTTTTACGTGCGCCGTTGTTTTTGTATCGGCTGGGGCTGGGTGAGGTGCTGGCACGCGCCCGGTTGGTCGTCCTCACCACCCGTGGGCGCAAGAGCGGCCTCCCACGCCATACCATCGTTGAGTATCGAATGCACGGTAAGAAGGTCTATTTGATCTCCGGCTGGGGCAATAAACCCAACTGGGTGCAGAACCTCTACGAACACCCCCACGCCACCGTCCAGGCGGGGCCACGCACCTATCACGTTGTCGCGACGCCCGTCGAGAACACAAGCGAGGTATTGCGGGCGTTGTTCCTGTTTCGCAAGCCCGCACCCAACGTCTACGACGCACTCCTCGCCCGGATGACCGACGCCGACGAGGTCAACACCCGTATTCTCCCGGCACTGGCGAACCAGCTTACCGTGTTGCGGCTGGACATCGTGGACGGCGATAGTGGGATACCGGGGGTACGGGCGGACCTCGCCTGGACGTGGGCGGTGGTCGCCTCCGTGATGAGCCTCGCGGGGGTGCTCATCTGGTTTACACGGCAACGGAATGGGGGAACACCCACGGCATGAGCTACGACCCGGTACAACTGTTACGGGCCGCCCGTAGCGCCATCCAACAGCAGGACTACACCGCCGCGATTGACGCCATGCAGAAGCTCGTCACCCACGACCGCGAGACCAACAACAAGGCGCTAGAGGTGATCCACCTGGGTAATTTGGCGCTGCTCCAAAATCGGCTGGGGTTGAGTGATGTTGCGCTCACCAACCTTGAGCGGGCGTTAGAACTCGCTCGCGCCGCCGGAGACCGGGCCGCTGAGGACGGGGTGCTGGGCAATATGGGCAATATCCTGCGGGAACTTGGCGACTACGACGGCGCGGAGCGTCGGCTGAACGCGGCGTTGGTCGTCGCCCAGGAAATCGGTGATACGCGGGGGCGCGGCAACTGGTTGAGCGTCCTCGGCCTCGTCTACAATGACACAGGCCGCCACGAGGAGGCGATGACGTGCCACACAGAGGCGGTCAGCATTGCGCGGCAATTGGTCGATCAGAAGGGGCTGGCGTTGCGGCTCGGCCAGCTTGGGAACGCCTTACTTGGCGCGGGGCGTCCGCAGGCAGCATTAGCCCCCTACCAGGAATCGCTGGGCCTGTACCGCTCATTGGGGGATGAGGCAGCGCTCGCCGGGCAGTTGGGGGTCATCGCCAACTTGAACGCGGACCTGGGCCGCACCAGTAACAAGGCCGCCCAAAAAGAGGCGTACTGCTTCCAGGCGCTTGCCCATTACCGCGAGGCGCTCAAGCTGGCGCAAGGACGGGGCGACACCGTTGCCGAGGCGGTGCAGTTGCGCGGGATGGGGGCCGTCTACGGCAACCTGGGCGACTACGACGAGGCCGTGCGCCGCTTTCGGGAGGCTGCCGCGTTGTTTCAGCAGATGAACATGATCGAACAGGCGGCCAAGCTCCATGAGAGTATCCAACTTGCGGAACGGCTCCGCAGTGGCGATTTCCCCACCACATAAGCCGACTGTGACCGTTCGCCGTTGATAGGCCCACCCTGTGCTACAATGCACGGGAACCGCTGACTGAAGGATGTATCCCCCATGTCGTTTCTCACCCCGTTAGGTTTCCTGGGCCTGTTGCTCGCCGGGCCGGTTGTGCTGATGTACATGCTGCGCCTGCGCCGCCGGGAGGTGCTGGTGTCGTCAACCTTCCTCTGGCAACAGGTCATTCAGGACAACGAGGCCAACACCCCCTGGCAACGCCTGCGCCGTAACCTGCTCCTGCTGCTCCAACTGCTGATCCTGGCGTTACTGGCGTTTGCGCTGGCACGGCCCTTTATCGTCGTCCCTGCCGTCAGCACCGGGCAGATCGCGCTCCTGCTGGATGCCTCTGCCAGCATGAACGCCGCCGACGGCCCCGACGGGCAAACGCGCTTCGAACTCGCGCAACAGCAGGCGCTCGACATTGTGGAGACGATGACCAACGCCGATAGTATGACGGTTATCCGCGTGGCGGACGTGCCAGAGGTGCTGTTGCCGCGCTCCCAGGACAAGGCACAACTCCGTGAGGCGATCAACAGCGCCGCCCCGTCCGCCGCCCGTGCAGACTGGACCGCCGCCCTCACACTGGCCGCCGGAACCGCCGACGCCAACAGCGAGGACTTCAGCGTCGTGATCGTGGGGGATGGCGGCCTGGGGCGCAACAGCGGCCTACCTGGGATACAGGGCGATGTGGAGTACGTCCCCGTTGGGTCGAACGGCGGCAACGTGGCGATCACCGCGCTAGCGACCCGTTCCCTGGGCGGCGCGACACCGCAGTTGTTCACGCAGATCACCAACTACGGCGACGAGGAGGCCGAGATCATCTTCGACCTAACCGTAGACGGCGAAATCCTCACGGCCCAGCGTTATACCATCCCGGCAGCCGGCACGGTGCCACTCGTCAGCGACTCGCTCCCGGCAGATTTTGCGGTGATTGAAGCCGGGCTGACCCCCGCCAGCGGCAGCGAAACCCGCGACTTCCTCACCGTCGATAACACCGCCTGGGCCGTCTTTGACAGGTCCGACGTGACACAGGCATTGGTCATCAGCGGCGGCAATGTGTTTGTAGACCGCGTGCTTGGCAGCCTGCCGACCGTGCGCCACCTCAACGCCTCGCCGGACCAGGGCATCCCGCAACGTGAGTTCGACCTCTACGTGTTCGACAGTTATCTGCCGCCACGCCTCCCCGAAGGCGACCTGCTCATTATCAACCCGCCGGAGAGCGTGGCGGGGCTGTTTGGGCTAGGTGCGGAGAACGAGCAAACGGCCAATCCGCGTGTGCTGACCAACGACGACCGCACCGCCTTTCTGGATTTCGGTAGTGTGAACATCCGTGCCTTCCGCCCGTTGACGGATGCACCGTGGGCGGAGCCGCTTGTTACTGTGGACGGCGGCGGCGTGCTCTATGCGGGGGAGATCGACGGACGACAGGTGGCCGTGCTGACGTTTGCCCTCGGTGAGAGTGACCTGCCGCTGCAAATCGCCTTTCCCATCATGATGAGCAACCTGCTGGACTGGTACCGCCCAGAGGCCGCCGCCTTCGCGCAGACGGCGGTGCGTGTTGGGGAGTCGCTGCCGATTCGTCCTCCCGCGACGGCAGACCGGGTGCGTGTCACCAAGCCGGACGGCGACCGGCGTGAGTTCGACGTGTTGAGCGACACATTTATCTACGCGGACACAGACCAACTTGGTATCTACGAGGTCGAACTGTTCAGCGGGAGCAACGAGCTACAAAGCGCCGCCTTCGCCGTTAATCTGTTCGACCCCAACGAGAGCGATATCGCGCCACGGGGAGCCGTCCAGCTTGGTGGGGAGGAAGTCACACCCGCCGTCCGCGAGGAGCTAGGCCAGCGCGAGTTCTGGCAGTGGTTCGCGTTGGCGGCGTTGCTGGTTCTGATGCTGGAGTGGCTGATCTACCATCGGCGGGTGCAGGGGCCGGGGGCAGTGTTCAGCCCGGTGCTACGGCGGGAGTCCAGCCCTTAGCTGTCGTATCTCGTTTCGCCGTCGCGGGCGTCATGCTCTGGGATGTTGAGGAACACTGCCCGGCGCAGGTTCGGCAGCGTGTAGTCGAACCCACTCTTCATAAAGACCGTTTCAGAACGGGTGATCGCCATCACTTCTGTCACGTTGCGCTCCCGTGCTAGTCCGATACACGCCTCAATCAAGGCCTTGCCGTGGCCCTTCCCCTGGGCAGCCGGAGCCACACACAAGCTACGAATTTCCGCCAGCTTGCGGCTGTACACCTCCAGGATCGCCGTCCCCACAATCTCGCCGTCGATCTCTACCACAAAGCAGGTGTCAATCAAATCGGTGAGTTCGTCCAGGGTACGGGGCAACACATCCCCACTTTCGACAAAGCTCGTAATGAACTGTACGAGCGTGGGCATGTCGCCTTGGGTAGCCTTGCGGATCATGGTGTGACGCTTTCTGTGGCGTGTGGGAGCAGGTCATATCTCACATTGTACGCGCTGTCTGGTGTTTTTCCAGCCACCGCTGTGAAGTGCATCGAGTTTCGAGCAATATATGATTAGCTCATTTTTCTCTCATCTCCTTTTAACATGAATGTCGAGACTGAGAAGTAAGATAGAGTTAAGATACAATGCGTTTACACCCAAAGTGGAAGCAAAAGATATGCCAATTCAGGTGCAGTGGCACAGCCAACAACAATACATCATCAGATACACGTTTGAATCGGACTGGACCTCAGCCGAACTGCGGTCGGCAACATATGAGTCGGTGGTGATGATGCGTGACTGTGCGCCGCAATGTGTTCATATGATCGTTGATTTGATTAGAACGCACACCGTCCCGCAAGATCTCTTCAGCCAAGCCCCCTTCATCACATCTCAGATTCAACCCAACCGTGGGCTAATTGCCGTTGTCAATTCGCCGACGATTACGACGCATCTCCTACGGCTGATGCTCCCACTGTTGCCCGCCCTGCATGGGCACATCCACATGGTAGACACTATCGCGGAGGCCGAACGCCTGATTGCGGTCGCTCGCATTGCCACGGGTGAAGTTGAGCCACCAGACAACTGGGCGCAACTGGTCTGTTAGTCCCAACACACATCACCTCATTCCCTCCCTCGCCACACATACCGCTGTTCACGTCGGTCCTGCACCACACATAACACCGTGAGGTGCATAGGACCTTTTGGCATGGACTTAACAATTGGTCGCTTTCCATAAACCAAAGCTGTGGTAGGGTAATATTTGGTTTTTATCATGTTTGGCGAGTACCCCTAGCCCTATGCAAATCAAACTGTCTCTGTCCACTGTGACGACCCACGTCCGCAATGCCTTCCCGCTAATCCTGCTTATGCTGTTCTTTGGCGGGGCCATGCGCGGCTATAGCGCCCCCTACTTCAACCTGTACCTGACGGACAACGGCTTCTCCGGCACGCTCATTGGCACCCTGTTGAGTAGCGCCGCCCTGGTCGAACTGCTTATGATCCCGCTAGCGAGCCGCTTTGCGGACCGCACCCACACCCATCGGCTGTTCTTCCGCTTTCTGATGCTGACCTATGCCTTCGCCTGTGTCGCGATCCTGGTGGTGCCGGTGCAGTGGGTATTATTTGTCGGGGTGCTGGTGACGCAGGTTAACCTCCGTAGCGGCTTCCTGTTCGGCGTGCAACTGGCACACACCCGCTTTCAACAGCATGGGCGCGACCTACTAGGCGTGGTGCGCTCCATGTCGGCGGGCGGGTTTATGGTTGCCAACCTGACGGCGGGCGTTCTGCTACTGTCAGGGAGCTACGCAGTGCTGTTCGTCGCGGCGGCGGCGAGTGGTATCATGGCAATCTGTCTGTCGCAGGCGCTCCCCCAAAGCACCGCCGACAAACCCAACCCACACAAGGGTATTACCCCGCGCAACCGTCAGCTTTACATCTTTCTGGCGAGCCAGTTCTTCGTCACAATGGGCATTCGTAATGGGTTTGCTTTCTGGCTGATCCACTTTCAGGAAAATCTCGGCATTTCCGCCGCCCAGATTGCGCTCATCATCACCCTGGCCGCCGCGCTAGAGATTCCCTGGTTCTTGTACCTAGACACCGCCTTCAAACGCTTCCCGGCCACGTTGATCTACACCTTCGGCGCGGTGATGTTCGGGATTGTGTGGCTGCTCACCGGGCTGGTGCCTGGTTTCCTGTGGGTGATCGTGCTGATGCTGCCGCGTGGCGTCGCCTTCGCCACCTGGAACCTGTCGGCGTTGTTCCACGTCAACGCTATCAGCCGCCCGGAAAACGTCGCGACCAACCAGGCACTCGGCCAGATTACCGTACCGGGGATCGCCGCGCTTATCTCCGGCGCGCCGATGGGCTACGTGTGGGATACCTACTCGCCGCCCGTGTTTTTTAGTATTTGCTGTGCCTTCCTGCTAATTGGTGCTGCCGTTATGGTCGTCAGCGGACGCCGCGAGGCACAGCTTGCCGCCAGCTAACGCCGGGCGTGCTAAAATCGAAACTGGTTTTTGAAATATGAGGCGCATCCCATGACCTACGTTCACGGCTACGACCCCCGCGAGAGCACCCGCCTACAGGACCAGGCGAACACACTGGTTGACCTCCTCCACGCCGATACCGCCTACCCCACCGGGAGCCGCGTGCTGGAGGCCGGGTGTGGCGTCGGCGCACAGACGGTCAAGCTGGCGGCCAACAGCCCAACGGCAGACATCACCTCCATTGACATCTCGCCGGATTCCGTTGAGGCGGCCAAAGCTGCTGTCCAAGCTGCCGGACACACCAATGTAACCTTCGAGCAGGGCGACATCTTCAACTTGTGCTTCGACGATCACAGTTTTGATCATCTCTTTGTCTGCTTTGTGCTGGAACACCTGCCGCAACCTGTCCGCGCCCTGCAACACCTTCAGCGTGTGCTTAAGCCCGGCGGCACCCTCACCGTTATCGAGGGCGACCACGGCTCCACCTACTTCCACCCGGCCAGCGCCGCCGCCCAGCAAGCGATTGCCTGCCAGGTCGAACTCCAACGCCGCGCCGGGGGCAACGCGGAAATCGGGCGCGAACTATATCCGCTGGTGATAGAAGCCGGGTTCACCGATGTGCATGTCTCCCCGCGTATGGTCTACGTGGACGACAGCCGCCTGTCTTTGGTGGGGGGCTTCACGCGCAACACCTTCACCGCCATGATCGAGGGCGTGCGCGAGAACGCGCTCACGGCGGAACTCCTAGACACGGCCACCTTCGACCAGGGGATTGCGGACCTGTACCGCACAGCCGAGGGGGGCGGCACCTTCTGTTACACCTTCTTCAAGGCAACCGCAATCAACCCGGAGCCGTCCGCATGACCATGGCGGCCAAGCCCAAACAAGGGGGAGGGCGGCCCCCCGGCTGGCGCGACGTGTTCAACTGGGCGTTAGCAAGCGCAGGTGCAACCGCCGGATGGTTCATCGCCCTCAACCACGTTTTTACCGTCTGGGACTGGTACGACCCGCTAGAGGATTTTTCGCTGCCGCTACTGGGTCTGCTCATCTGTGGGACGCTTGGGTTAGTGATAGGAATAGCCCAGGCATTCGCGCTGCCCCGTGTGGCCGCGACCTACCGCTGGCCCTGGTTTTGGCGGACGGCCTTGACGCTAGGCGGCGGGTTCTTCGTCGTGTTCGCCGCAGACGAAATTTTCAACATTCCCTTGCTCGATGGCGTGGACCACTACATCCGTACTGTCGTTTCGATGACCGCATTAGCACTCCCGCTACTGTGGGCGCAGTGGCGGCTGCTCCGGCAGATGAGCGGGGCGAGCGCCTGGCTGTGGCCCGTGCCGAACTTGCTGTTTCTGTGGGTCGTGCTGATGCCGAGTATGGGCGGGCGCGGTATCACGCTGGCGCTGCTGGTGTGGGGGTTCGCGTCTGGCGGTTTGTTGGTGAGCTTGCTCGGCGGGGCATCTGCTAAGATAGACCCATACACATCAGTGGAGGAAATAACATGAGTCGTCAGCAGTGGACCTTAGCCGCCGTCGCCATCGTCATCGGCGGGATTGTCAGCATCGCGGTGCCGGGCATCTACGGGGTGTTGATCGCAATTGTGATCGGGCTGGCGCTTGGCTGGGCCGGGAGCCGCTTTGGTTTCATCAAGGACGAGGACGAGACATAACCGCAACGTATCAGGTTACGCACATCGGCAAAACAAAAAACCCCCTCTGAGCAGTAGAGGAGGTTGTGTATTTGCGGTGGCAGGCGTTGGCGCTAGAGGCCAAACTCCGTCTTTACCTCAGACGCCCAGGTCTTGATGCGCTCTGGCGTCTTTTCGGACTGGCCCTCCACGTCGATCCCCAGGCCCAGGAAGTACTCCTCAACCTTGGCCTTGCTCTCGTTGTACTCGTAGTCATTGTCGGACCACAGCCCGTACACGTCCGCGCCCGCCAGCATCGCCTCGTCCGCCAGGATGCCCACGGCGTCCAGAAAGTTGTAGCCGTAGCCGTTCTGGTCGCCCAGGCCGAAGATTGCCAGCTTCTTCCCCTTCATGTCCATGCTCTTAAAGTTCGGCAGGAAAGCGTCCCAGTCGTCCTGAAGCTCCCCCGTGTTCCATGTTGGGATGCCAAAGATCAAGAAATCGTAGCCCAAAATCGTCTCTGGCGAGGACGCGCCGATGTTGTGAACCTCGACCGTGCCCGGCAGAATCTCGTCGAATGCCTCTTTCATCTGGAAGGCGACCGCCTCCGTGTTACCCGTGTTGCTCCCGAAGAACAATCCGATCTTTGCCATGTGTGGTACTTCTCCCTGTAGAATGGTCTATCTAACAATAGCGATGTTAGCAGCATTGTGAAAAATCACTCACATTATACAGGCAATCTTCGATTAGTTAAACATGAGAATTGTTCGTATCGCCACTTTCATCCAAAACAGCAGCATGTCGCCGTGCAAGCTCCTGGCGCATTTCCTGGAACACCCCGCGTGTGATCGGGTAGAAGTAGGCCAACGGCAAGCTCAGGATAATCAGGGCCAACGGTAACACACTCACAGACAGGCGCAACACGGTTAACACGGCAGCCGGCTGTTCGGCAACCGCGTTGGCCTCCGCCGGGTTGATGTAGCCCGCTAACCCCAGCAGCCACGTACTCCCCGCCAACGCCAGCGATAGCCCGATTTTCTGTACAAACACGAACAACCCGTAATAAACACCCTCACGCCGTTCGCCCGTGGTTAGTTCATCATGATCGACCACATCCGGCAACATGCTCCACGGGATGAGCAGCGCCATACTCACGCCGATACCCCCCAAAAACGCGATGATGTACAGAATCCACGGGGCGACCCCCTGCGGCACGAAGAAAATCGCCACGGTAATCACAAAAAACACCGCACTCCCGATAAAGTAGGCCGTGCGCTTGCTCAGTTTGCGGCTAACCCACGACCATACCACCAAAAACGAGAACGATGTCACCTGCAACACCAACACGAACGGCTGAAACAGCGTGTCGTCCCCCACCCAGTAGCGCAGATACAGCAGCAAATTCGCCTGTACGAACTGCACCACCAACCAGCTACACAGGTAAATCCCCACCACGAACAGGAACGCACGATTCTGAAAGGCGATCCGCAACCCGGCAAAAAAGCCGACGCGCTCGCCGGCTTCCGCTTGTTGCTGGTTGATCTCGCTGAAGACCGGTTTCTCGCGGGTCGTCGTGAACGTCACCAGCGGCGACGCGACCACGAATAGCCCCAGTAACCCGCCGCTAATCGCGTAGCTCGTGACCGTGTTGCCCAACAAGCCGATCATCGTCGGGAAGGCCAACACCGCAATCAACCCACCTGCGATGGAGAAGGCAAAACGAAATCCTGTCAAGCTGGTGCGCTCGTCGTAGTCCTGGGTAATCTCTGGCGTCAGCGCAGTGTAGGGGACGTTGACCACGGTAAAGGCCACGCGCAGTAAAATCGCTATCGCCAAATAGTAGATGAACAACCCCGTTTCGCCGAGAGGTGGCACCACCCACTGCATAAAGAACACCAGGCCAAACGGCACCGCCCCGAACAACAGCCACGGACGCCGCCGCCCCCAGCGGGTGCGGGTGCTGTCGCTCAGGTTGCCTACAATCGGGTCTGTCACCGCGTCCATCAAATTACTAATCAGCAAGATAAGCGCAATCGCCCCCGGGCGCAGCAGTGCCACATCTAGCAGGAACGCGGCCAGGAAAAAGCCCGTTACCTGCGTCACAATGGCGGCACCGACGTCCCCCGCACCGAAGCCGAGCTTGGTGTTGAGGGGAACACGTTGCTTCGGTGTTGGGGTCACCGGGTCTGCGGGATGGATAGCGGCCATCGGCGGGGCATCCTTTTCAAGTAAGCGGCATCAATTCAAAAAACACCCAATAGCGGGTAACGTTCTGTTCAAACATAGCATAAAACCGACAACAGGCGAATTTTACCCCACAATCCCCTGCTCGAAACGCCCCACGGGTTAGGGGGCTGCAAATGAGGGGTTGCGGTATCATAGTGAGGTAGAACCAATCCAGCAGAAGCGAGGCATAATTATGGCGGACAAACCCAAACGCAAGCTCAAGACAGACGCGAAGGCCAAAGACGGTGATTTTCCCACTTTAGCCGTGTTATTGCTCGGTGGCTTGGTGTTTCTCGGTGTCGTTTTCGGTTTCACGGCCTTCTTTATCACATCGCAGGATACCACCGTCATCGTCAGCGAGGTGGCGGGCTTCGCGGAGGCCACGAGCGACAGCGCCGCATCGCTCCAACCCTATGACCGGGGGGTAGTGTATCTGAGCGAGGGGCGTTTCCTGGCGGCGGCGGACGCCTTCACCGAGGCACTAGAGGCCAACGCTGACAACGTGGACGCTCGTTATGGACGGGCACGGGCCTATCATGGTGTGGGGGATTTCGACGCAGCCCTGGCGGACTACAACCGCCTGCTGTCGGATGATCCCGACTACGGCTATAGTGCCTGGGCTGGCTTGGGGGATCTCTACTGGGAGCAGTACCAACGCACCGACGACGCCGTCCATCTACCAGACGCGCTGGCTGCTGTCGAACAGGCTATTACCGTCATGGAACAGGCAGATGAAGCCGTCCCTATGGTGTATCGACTGGCTGGCACAGTGCAGGACCAACTTGGCAACGCAGACGCGGCACTTCGCCACTACCAGAACTATCGCAATGTCGCCCCCGTCCCATCCCCGGTGATTGAATCCCGTATCGTGGAACTCCAAGGCCAGTAAACACGAAATGACAGACAAAGCCAAAGACGTGGGCCTGCTAGCGCCGAGCTTTCCTACCGTCAACGGGGCGCGGGTTTCGTAGCCAAACACAAAGAAACAGGCGCTAATGGCCTGCTTCTAGTCGCTTCTATTGTAACCAGCAGTGGGGGATATTGAACTTGCCATGATGGTTTAGCTCACAGTTCTGCACACATCAACGCACAGCTTTCGCCTAAAGCTCCGGCTCCGGCGTGAGTGGCTCCGGCTTGGCCTCAGCGTCGTAGCCAAGTGCGATCAGCGCATCGCCAGCAACCTGACGGGTACGGTCGTTGCCGTGCTCGTCCGCCACAACACGCAGGGGGGCAATCGCACGTTTGTCCCCGATGCGCCCTAAGGCCTGTGCCGCGTGGATTGGCGTCTGATAGCCACTGGCGTCCAGCGCATTTATCAAAGAATCGACAGCACGCGGGTCACGCATTTTACCAAGCATCTGCGCGGCGCGTCCTCGGACAATGAGATCCTCATTTGCGTCTTCTACAGCGACCATCAGCGCCCGCAATGCCTCGTCACCACCCAACATGCCGAGCTTGTACACAGCTTTGCGGCGGCGGTCCTTGTTAAAATCACGGAGGTCTGCAAGCAGTTGCTTCACGTCAGGGTCCGGGTTTGCCATAGGGTGTTACGCCTTTCAGCAGAGTATCGACCAAGCGGTGCCTGAGATTGCATTGTCGACAGCGAAACCTTGCACCGATTTCCATTTTAGTACGAAACATCTCAAATCACTACTAGACATTTGTACGAAGGATCATAGAGGCCTGTCAGTGATCCCGCACATGGCCGCGATCCTCACACGGCGTACCCATGTGCGGGGGAATGAGGATCAAAGCGGGGGTTAGGCGACGGCGTCGCGTTGGCGGTAGTCCGTGATGCGGTTGAGCGCACCGGCCACCGTGTTTTCGACCATCATCTTGCTCCCCCCCATGTTGGGGTACAGCGCCAACATAGACACCAACGAGCTGCGGATGATCGGGTTGGTGGTCACCACCACCACCACCCCTGGTTCCTTTGGCGATGCCTCTATGTGCTCCTCGGAGCGGGTTGCCGCCTTGCCGAAGGCGTTCTTCACATTCATACCGAGCAGGTTCGGGAAACCGGAGTTCGTCAAGTCTACCACCACGTCAATGTCATGTGTGTAGCGGTTCACAACCTCCACGCCGGCGTCCAACGCCTGCACAAGATCGTCAATTGTCCATGACCCCTCGAACTCGTACTTCATGATGGTTTTCTGATCGTTGCCCCAAGTGATTGTAATCATAATAATTCCCCTGTTGGTTTGCTCATTCTTTAATACCATTGAACCAAACCGAGAATAGCCTGACGCTAACGTGGGGTAAGATGATGGTGAGAGAGCGTGAAGGCGAAGCAATACAGGGGGCGTTACCAAAGCAGTAGGCCACAAAACGGCTTGCTCAGTCTGCTCAGAAAGGCCCCTCTCCACACGCAGCGAGGGGCCTTGAGGGGGGAGAAATCTCTTTAAATGACGGTGGCCTCTAGTGCTCTACAGCCGGGGCCTCGCCTAACGCATCCCAGATTTCGATCTTACCCTGCACCCGGCGGATGACCTCGTCGGTGAACTCGCTGGTGGTGGCGTTGCCGCCCAAGTCGCTGGTACGCACACCCTCGAACACGGTTTCCATCGTCGCCTCGTAGATCGCACGGCTGGCGGTGGCCGTCTTGTCTGTACGGGCGTAACGCAACACCGCCGCACACGCCAGGATCATCGCCATGGGGTTAGCAACATTCTTGCCTTCCAAAGATGGGGCGGTGCCGTGTGGGGCCTCGGTAAGTGCCACCTGCACGTCGAAGTTGTCATCCAGCGCAAAGATCACACTCTCCGCCCCGGCAATTGTCCCGAACATCTTCAACACAAGGTCGCTGAGCAGGTCCCCGTCCCGGTTCATGGCCGGGATGACTAGCTTCTCCCCCGTTGTTTCCAGCAACAGCGCCAGCGTCGCGTCAATCAGTTGCGGTTCATAGCGCACAGACGGGTAACGCTCGGCGGCAGCGTCCATCTCCTCCTTAAACATGCCTTCATACACCGGGCTAACCGTGTACTTCGGGCCACCGAACACCTTGCCCCCGGTACGCTTGGCATAACGGAAGGTGAACTCGGCCACGGCGCGGCAGGTGCGGCGTGTGAGGGGACGTGTGGAGTAGGCTTTTTCGTCCAGGCCCTCGCCCTCGCGCCACTCCTTCGCGCTGTAAGCGTCCTCAACGGCCATCCGCACCACCGAAATCGGTGAGTAAACCCCAGCGAGCGGGCGCACACCCGGTATCCGGCGGCCCGTCCGCAAAATCACCTGCCCGCCGATGAGGTCACGCAGGAGCGCGTTCGGGCTACCGACGTCATCCGGGTTGCCGGGGGTAATGGTTGCCGCCTTGATGCCAAGCCCCGTTTCGATCAGGCGGTTGGCTGCCTCCCGCACAACACCGTTGTCCGTGCTGCGGCGGTTTTCCAGCGATAGATCGTAGGTTTCAAACTGCAATTCATCGGTGCCGATCACATCTGCGTCCAGCACACGCAGGCTTTCATCCAATAATTCCTGTCCGGTTTGGTCCCCTTGTAGGACAACAACAGTACGTTTTTCCACTACCCTATTTCCTCGTTTTGTGATTACATTTCATTCATCAGGCGCTCACATTCTAAGCGATGACGGCCTGTTCGCAAACCGACGATCCACGATGGTGCCTACCGTGTCCCCTGGATTTCGGGTATAGTCTCGCGAGAGCGTCCCAACAAGCTGACGAGGATTTTGATTCATGAAACGCTATCTTCTGTTGCCCGCGATGATGTTGCTGGTTGCGGCTGTGGCCTTCGCCCAGACCGATGCCGGTGGCGACGATACCGAGAACACTGGCCCTGAAACTACCGTGCAGTTCTTCGTGGTGATCTGCGAGGACTCCGCTGTGGTCAACCTCAACGGGTTCGCAACACCAGGCTTTGATATCTTCTACCAGGTCTTTAACGGCTCCAGTGGCGGCGGGGAATCGCTGACATCGCTGCGCCGTGCCAATGTAGACGGCGACTACGCCTTCAGTGAGCGCATTTCCTACCGCGACGGGCAGCGTATCGCCCCTGGTGCGATCGGCAGTGTGCGCGTGATCATCGCGCAGACAGACACGCCGGAAAATCCATCATTCGAGACGGTAGCAGACGACGTACAAGATGGCTGTAACGACGCCCAGAATCCGCTCCAGTCCAGCGACAACGCGGGCGACCCCGTCACAGCCGAGCCGGTATCATCTGCGCCGGACGGCATCGCCAACCCCAACGGCGGCGTGCTAAACCCGGAGACAGAGATCACGCCAGAGCCAGAGGTGGTGTTGGGGCCGCGCACCGGGCCGGTTGACCCGCGCCGTAACCGTGACCCCGGCCTGCTGTTCGCGCTGTGCGATGCGTTCTACCCGGAGTCCGAACCGGGCTTGTTGTTCGACACCGATAACATCCGTATCTTCTGGTACTGGGTGGCGGACACCGAAGAACGGTTGGCGCAGAACCTCGCCGCCTCCACATTTGAGGTAAATTTGAACGACGTGCCGCTGTTCCCGGTTAGTGTTTCGCCCATCACCGAGCGCGACGGCCTGTTCTACGTGTTCTACACCGCCAACCTCGGCAATCTGAGTCCCGGTTTCTACGAGGTAGCCTATCGGCAGACCTTCAATCAGCGCATTACAGACGGGTTCAACCAGTTTGGCCCAGGGACCGGGCTGGTGGAGATTAAGACGAACTGCAACTTCAAGGTTGAGTTGAACGAAGACAACATCCGGAACGTGGCTTACAACCAGCAGTACACTGGCCGCGAGGGGCCGACACACGACTTCGAGCGGGCGATTGTGCAGCAGCGTGTCCTGCGCGACTACCTAGAATCGCGTAGCAACGTCGGCCAGCGCGACGGCGAAAATTAGTCATGCCCACGCTTCAGGAAGATGCCCAGGACCGCCTGCGCATCCCCCTCACCAACGCCCAGGTCGAACAGTTCGACCAGTTGGCGGCACTACTGGCGGACTGGAACCAGCGGGTCAACCTGACGGCGATCACGGACCCGGAGGAGGTGCGGCTGCGGCACCTGCTGGACTCGTTGACGATTGTCGAGGCGGTGGCGCTGGATGATGGCCTGCGGATTATGGACATCGGCACGGGTGCCGGGTTCCCCGGTTTGCCGCTGGCGATTGCCTTCCCTAACGTGAAAATCACCCTCAACGACAGCGTGGCGAAGAAGCTCAAGTTCGTACAGCATGTGATCGACGAGTTGGGACTGAAGAACGCTCGTGTGCTACGGATGCGGGCCGAGGACGCCGGGCGCGATATGGGCTACCGCGAACGCTACGATCTGGTGCTGGCGCGGTCGGTGGCGCGGCTGCCCACGTTGGCGGAGTATATGTTGCCGTTGGCAAAGGTCGGCGGCACTGCGATTGCCATGAAGGGGGAGACGGCCCAGCAGGAAACCAAGGACGCGGCGCGGGCAATCCGGGCCTTTGGTGGCGAGTTGGACCGCATTGTACCGTTTGAATTCCCGACGTTGGGACGCACGCACTACCTCGTGACGATGCACAAGGTCGGGCGCACGCCAAGCGAGTTCCCGCGAGAGGTGGGGATGCCGGGCAAAGAGCCGTTGATGTAGGTCTAAGCAGAGGTGCAACCCCAACTCTAAACAAGATGAAGCAGATAATTGACACGCCCACAACGGCGGAGAAGGCCAAACTACGGGCATACATTGATGGGCGCGATGTGTGTCACAATGGCTGAGACAACTTCGCCGGACAGACCGTTGCTGTTGTACTGGCCGAGGCGGAACCTGTGCGTCCTAGCCGTGCCAACGAGGTAATGCACGCCCGCGAACCTTCGGCCTAATTCCCAAACCCGCCAGCCCGAAAGCCACCCCATGCGCCAGCCGGAAACCTTCGCCGCCGACCTCCTTACATGGTACGACGCCAACCGCGCCGACCTCCCGTGGCGCTCCGATAACCCGGAACCCTACCACGTCTGGTTGTCCGAGATGATGCTGCAACAGACGCAGATCGAAACCGTCAAACCCTACTTCGCCGCCTTCCTCAGCGCATACCCCACCGTCCACGATCTCGCCGCCGCGCCCCTAAACGACGTGCTCAAACTGTGGGAGGGGCTGGGCTACTACGCCCGCGCCCGCAACCTGCACAAAGCCGCGATTAGGGTATCACATGAGTACGACGGCCTGTTCCCCGGCACAGCAGACGGCCTCCGGGCGCTCCCCGGCGTTGGACCTTACACCGCCGGGGCCATCGCCAGTATCGCCTTTGGTGAAGCCGCCCCCGTCCTGGACGGCAACGTAATCCGTGTGTTTGCTCGCCTAGACGACCTGGCCGACGACGTGACGAAAACCGCCACCAAGAACGCGCTATGGGGGGTCGCGGCGGAGCGCGTGCCGGACCAACGCCCCGGCGACTACAACCAGGCGCTCATGGAACTTGGGCAGCAGGTCTGCCGTCCCAAAAAACCGGACTGCGCCGCCTGCCCCGTCCAATCCCACTGTGCCGCCTTCGCCGCCGGAACGCAGGCCGAGCGCCCCGTGAAGAAGAAACGCGCCCCAGTTCCACACTATAACGTGGCCGCCGGGATGATCTGGGATGATGATAGCCGCGTGTTGATCGCACAGCGCCCGCCAGATGGCCTGCTCGGTGGGCTGTGGGAGTTCCCCGGTGGCAAGCAGGAGCCAGGCGAAACGCTGCCGGAATGTCTCGCCCGTGAGTTGCACGAGGAGTTAGGGATTATCGTTGAGGTGGGCGAGCCGTTCTGCGTGGTGAAGCACGCCTTCACCCACTTCAAGATCACGCTACACGCCTTCACCTGTCGCCTCACACCGAACAGCACAGCCCCCAAAGCGATTGAGGCACAGGCTGTCGCCTGGGCCTTGCCGAACGAGCTAAACCGTTACAGCTTCGGCAAGGCAGACCGCCAGGTGATCGCCGAACTCCGCCGCCGCCAGGATATGCTCTTCTAATCTGTTTCAGCGTTGAAAAATGCAAACGAGACTGATACAGTATAAATTGTGATGGGATATGGTGTAACGGCAGCACTCCGGTCTTTGGAACCGTCAGTCCTGGTTCGAATCCAGGTATCCCAGTGAAGGCCGGGAGCCGTCCCCCCACCCCCAACGGTTCCCCGCCTTCCCTTATCATCACACCCCACCATCACACAACAAACACATAAACATCGCGTAAAAATGGGCATGTCGGCGCAACACAACCACACCCATCCCCGTATAGTGATTAACGTGAACAGCTAGACCCAAAGAGGATGATCCCCAAGATGACAAACACCAACACTCAACTGAAGGCCCTCGTGAGCCGCGCCCGCGTACTCTACGCGCAAGGTAGCCGCCGCCACTTGGTCGTCCGCCGCGAGAACGGCAGCAAGTTGTTCGAGCTAAACCTGGCGCTGGCTGTGGTGCTAGGCCTGGTGACGCTGCTGTTCGCAGCCTGGGCGCTGATCCTGGGTGGTGTCGCGGGCTACCTGCTTAAGCTCCGCATCGAAATCATCAGCGAGGCCGACGATACCATCATCGTCGACAAAGAGTAATACGGGAATCCACACCGACACGCATGGGACGCCTTTCTTGGCGTCCCCCCCTCACAGACACCCCTAAGGAGACACGCCCATGACAGAAGAACAGACCACCACCAACGAGAAACCCAAGAACAAAACCTTTACCGAACAGATCGAGGTGACGGGCAACCAGCTTGTTGACAAGGTCAAGGAACTGGCCGCAGAGGGCAACGTCCGCCGCATCATCCTCCGCGCCCCAGACGACAAGGTCATGCTAGAAATGACACTCACCACTGCCGCCGTCGTCGGTGGGCCGATTGCGCTCGCCGCCCCGTGGCTGGCCGCGATCGGCGCAATTGCCGCCCTTGTCACTAAGATGCGCCTGGAGGTCGTGCGCGACGTGTCCGCCACGTCGGAGGTTATCACCGTCGAGGACCAACCCCAGGCAGAGCGCCCCAGCAGCACCGGCAAGCAGAAGGTCCGCATCGAAGTCGAGGACTAAAATATCCGCCGGCCCTGGCGCGTGTGGTCATTGGTCGTCGCCCGGTATGGCGTTATAATATCTCGCACAAGAACCGGGTAGGCCGCAACCACATGCCGACGTTTCGCGTATAGGCACACAACAGGGGAACGGCCACCTTACCGCTTACGCCGATGATGGACTGAGAGCAAATTGCTGTGTCGGACCCCCAAATTGTCGAATGGGTCGAAGCTACACTGGGCGGCAACCAGGAGGCTTTTGCCGAACTGGTTTACGCCCACCAGGATGCCGTGTACTACCTGTGCTATCGGATGCTGGGCAACGCAACCGAGGCCGAAGACGCCGCCCAAGATGCCTTCCTGAAGGCGTACCTGAACCTGAGCCGCTACGACACGTCGCGCTCATTTAAAACCTGGGTGATGAGCATCGCCTCCAACCACTGTATCGACATCATCCGCAAGCGCCGGATACAACAGCTCTCGTTGGATGAGCCGCTACCCAGCGCCGACGCAATGGCGCTCAGTAGTGAGCCGGAGGATGGCCCGGAACGACAGGCACTCCAGGCGGAACTGAGCGAGGAGATTCAAGATCTGCTGGACGAACTCCAGCCAGATTACCGGGCGGCGGTGGTGTTGCGCTACTGGTACGAATGTTCCTATGCGGAGATTGCCGACGCGCTAGACACCACCGAGAGCGCCATCAAAAGCCGTTTGTTCCGGGCGCGTAACCTCCTGGCGGAGAAGGCCGCCACCAGGAAAGACCGTAACGACGCGACCAACCTGGGTGACTCACTACGAGGACGAAATTCGCTATGACCAATGACAAGCAACGCCAGCAGATGCACGAGGCGCTAGACGCCACGCTGAAGCCGGATGCCTACCGCGACCTGATGCGGGATGTGCAACACGATGCTGAATCGGCCCGTGAGTATGAGGAACTTCGCAGTGTAGACGGGGCGCTAAAAGAGGCCCCTCTGCCCACGGAACCCGTGCCGCGCCGCTTGGCAGCCAACATCATGGCGAAAATTGCCGATGCAAAAACACTCCCCGTCGCGCAGCCGCTCAAGAGCGGGCGGGCGCTGGCGGTTGGCTTGGTGCTGGGTGGCTTGGCGGGGTTTGGGCTGTTGGTGTTGTTGAGTTGGGGGCTACTGGCCGCCTTCGGCACCGGGACCGCCCTCAGTGGCCTCGCGCTCGGTGTAGTCGGCTTGGCCGTGGCGGTCTACAGTGCGCTCACCGCCGCTGGAACGCTCGTTGCCAACAACCCGCTGATCTTCCTCGCGTTGTTGCTCATTCCGCTGGCAGCCTTTGGCCTGCACCGCACGCGCCCCCCCATGCAAGACGGTGAGCGTGACGTATGAAGTCGGCCCCGTCCAATCGTAATCTAATACTCGGGTTTCTCGCGGCTATTGTGTTGGTTGTGCTATTGACGGCGGTTTTAGCCCGTCGCCTACTGATCTTTTCGCCGGACGATCTGGTATTTCAGCGCGAATCCGTTTATGTGCTGGACGCGGACATCGCGGATAGTTTGGCGGTGTTCTCTAATGAGGCGGATGTGCGTGCCGGCGTGAACGGGCACCTGCTGGTAGCCGCAATGGATGCAACCTTAGGCGGCGACGTGCGCGAAACGCTGACCGTCTTTGCGAAAAATATCAGCTTCGAGGGTAGCGTGGGCGGCGACACACTACTCGTCGGCGGAAATGTGCGGATCAATGGTGAGGTCAACGGCGAGGTGATGGTTTTTGCGGAGTCGTTGACCATTGACAGCGACAACCTCGGCAGAATCACCGCCTGTGTAGAGATGTTAGAAGCCCCAACCGACCTGACTGTGCAACCCTGCGACCGCGCCGCCGCCAACACGCTCCTCAACCGGGCCGGAACCCGTCTCGCGGGGGTGTGGGTGGCGGCCCGCCTGGGGGGTGGCCCCACCTTTGCCAACTTCGGGCCAGCGATCCCGCTACCGCCGGGATTGATGCTGGCGGGGCTAGGGGCTTTAGCGGTCATCGCCTTTCCCCACCACATCAACCGCATCACGCTTGCCGCTCTTGCCAATCCCCGCCGAATGGGATTGGTTGGCGCGTTGGTAGTGCTCATGATGATCGGGTTAGGCGCGGCGCAACTGGTCGTGCTATCTGTCTCGACACTGGGCGGGTTCGTGTTGCTTCCGTTCCTGATGTTGGTAGCAGTGGCCTTCTGGGTGTTGTTCCTGGCGGGCTGGTCCGTGACCGCGCTCTTACTGGGCCGCTGGATTGCCGCCCGTGTGACGGACAGCATGATCCCGCCGCTGGTACTCACGGCACTGGGCGGTATTACGCTGGTATTGCTCGCGCTGTTGCTTCACCTGGTCCCCGTGGTTGGTAAGGTCTTGGCCCCGGTGGCTATTTTGGGTGTGGGCATCGTCGGGCTGGGCGCAAGCTACACCACCCACCTCGGCACCCGTAACGTGGCGCTGTAACACAACGCAGGACACCTGTCACGATTCTAGGCGCAAATGTCACCATTGTGACAACCGCAACCCACCCTTGTGCTACCCTGGAGCCATAAGATTCTCAGGAGGCAGCACCCATGACACCCCCCACCACCCACATTAACCTCACCACATTACAGGCCGAACTCGAAGCCATGCCGCCGCAGTTGGTTCTGGCGTGGGCTGCACAAGCCTTCGGTCCGTCCCTTGCAATTGTCACCAGCTTTCAAAAGACGGGCGTCGTGATACTGCACATGCTGCGCGAGGTCGCCCCGGATGTCACCGTACTCACGCTGGACACAGGCACCCTGTTTCCAGAGACGACCGCCTATATGGATGAACTCCAGGCCGCGTGGAATTTGAATCTGGTGCGTGTACATCCCCCTGCAAAAATCCCGGTGGACATGTGGAAATACGACGTTGAAACCTGTTGCGAGCTTCGTAAGGTGGAGCCGCTGAATGTCGCTTTGCAGGGCGGCTACCGCGCTTGGGTCGCCGGAATTCGCCGGGACCAGTCCGTTACGCGAGTAGATGTCCCCGTTGTCACACGGGACCGCCGTGGCCTGGTGAAGTTGGCCCCCTTCGCCGCCTGGACCGAGAACATGGTCGATAACTACATCGCCGCCCACAATATCCCGCTGAACCCGCTCTACGCCCAGGGCTACACCAGCATTGGCTGTGCGCCGTGTACTACCCCGATGGGAGAGGGGCAGCACCCACGGGGGGGGCGCTGGCAGGGGACCACCAAAAGCGAGTGCGGCATCCACACGAAACCAACATCATCATAACCTAAGGCTATTCCAGCAAAATATCAGAGCAAGCCGCCTGCTACAGCCTAGCGCGTTCACTAAAGGGACGCCAAAACAGCCGTGTGAGCCGATGTCCACTTCAGTGGACACGTTTTAGCCGTCGCCGGGGGATAAAGCTATCTTTTATCTGGAATAACCTAAAAGGTTCAAATACCGTCTTGAAACGGTTCAAGAACGGTATACGGCGCTGAATTTGCAAATGGGCGGCGGGTTCAG
>CAYWZS010000021.1:0-19760 GCA_964462905.1 uncultured Anaerolineaceae bacterium | reverse complement strand
AAACGGTTCAAGAACGGTATACGGCGCTGAATTTGCAAATGGGCGGCGGGTTCAGATAGAGTAGTGGGGTGATTGCGACACACGGAGACCTGTGCTTGTGAAACACAGACCCAAAGCCTACACCAAAGACGATCTGGACAAACACCGCCTCGCCCGCCTGGACCGCTGGGGAAACCGCCTGTTCCCGCTCCCGTTCGTCGGCGCGGCGATTCTATTTCCGTCTATCTTTATCGTTATTGTCACGGACGTGGATGCTATCGACTCAGTGGGGGTGATTCTGTTCGTGCTTGGGCTGGGGATATTCGCGCTGGGGGCGCTTGGTCAGATGACCGTTCAGTTTTTCATGATGATCGAACGAGGGGTGCAGCGGGCCGAGGACTTTATGGCGAACGATGACGACGATAAGCCCAAGAGTAAGAAGAAAAAGGCCAAATGACCGAACAACCCGAAGCAACACCCAACATCTACAATCGCCTGGGCGGGATTGCTGGCATCGTTATGGTCCTCTGTTGGCTGGCGTTGGTTCCGTTGCTCTTTGCCAACGCGACCGCCATCACCAACAACAACGACGGAGCCGCTCTGTGGACCTCCCGGCTCATTGAGTGGTTGATGGTTAGTGGGGTTAGTGGCTTGGTGCTGACTATCGCCTTCTACACGCTGGGGTCATGGCGGGGTGGCGATTAGTTCGTATCTTAGAAGATCCTGGCAGACACCCAAGCGTGATGTGACTTTGCTGTAGTGTACACCTACCGCCTTGTTTTGCGCCGGCAGCACGGTATACTCACCGCGTTTTGTTCACATCATACGGAGACGACACCCCCTATGACCTTTCATGTACTGATTCCTGACAACGTCAACCAGAAGGCCGTCGCGATGCTGGAGGCCGAGGACGGTATCACCGTTACGGCACCCGGCAAGATGAGCCGCGAGGAAACCCTGGCCGCACTCCCTGGCGCACATGCCATGATTATCCGCAGTGGCACCAAGGCCGACGCCGAACTACTGGCTGCCGCGCCGGACCTGAAGATGATCGCCCGCGCAGGCGTCGGTGTGGACAATGTGGACCTACCCACGGCAACTGCCAACGGCGTCGTTGTGATGAACACTCCCGGCGGCAACACCATCGCCACTGCCGAACATACCTTCAGCCTGATGCTAGCGTTGGCCCGTCACGTCCCCGCCGCCTATATGTCCATGCGTGAGGGCCGCTGGGACCGCAAGCTGTACCAGGGGACCGAGCTACGCGGCAAGACACTGGGCATCGTTGGGTTTGGGCGCGTTGGCCGGGCGGTGGCGGCCCGGGCGCTGGCCTTCCAGATGAATGTCGTAGAATATGACCCGTTTGTGGACGCTGCCGACGCCGCCGACCTCGGCGTGACCTCTGTGACGCTAGACGAACTCTACGCCCAGTCGGACTTTATCACGCTGCATACTGTCATCACCGACGAAACACGCGGGATGATTAACGCCGAGTCCATCGCCAAGATGAAGAAGGGCATCCGCATTATCAATGCCGCCCGTGGGCCGCTCATCAACGATGTGGACCTCGCCGCCGCGCTCAACGATGGTGTGGTCGCTGGGGCCGCGTTAGATGTGTACAGCACGGAGCCGCCCCCGGCAGATCACCCGCTGATCGGCAATGCCAACGTCGTCCACACACCACACCTAGCCGCCAGCACTGACGACGCCCAGGTCGCTGTGGCGGTCGAAGCCGCCGAGAAGGTCATCGCTGGGTTAAAGGGTGGCACATTCTCCAACGTCGTCAACCCGGATGTTCTGAGCTAGGGGCAGGTAAAAAAGTCCCTCTCCACTAGGGAGAGGGCTAAAACGGTTTACAACGCCCACCAAGCGTCTCTTTTCCTAAAATGGAATGTCATCGACCTCACCTGGAGGCGCGAAGTCGTTGTCCTGGGGGAAGCCGCCAGAGGACGCGTCCATGTTGCGCTGACCACCGCCGCCATCGTCCCCGCTGAAGTTGGAGTCGCCACCCTGCAAAAACACCACCTGGTCCGCCGTGACGTTGAGCGTAGTGCGGGTTTGGCCGTCCTTGCCTTCGTAGGCGTCCGCCTCAATCTGCGAGGCAATCACCATCACCTGCCGCCCCTTCTTCACGTACTGCGCCACGACCTCGGCCTGCCGCCGCCAGCACGTCACACGGTACCATGTCGTGCGCTCCTGCTGCTGTCCGTTTTGGTCCTGCCAACGCTTGTTCGTTGCGATAGAGAAGTCCGTCACGGCGATGCCGCTCGGCGTGTAGCGGAGTTCCGGGTCGCGCCCAACATTGCCAACAATCGTCAAGTTTACATAGGTCATTGCTGTGTGTGCCTCTCGTCTGGTTCATACGGGAGATTCCGCGTTTAGAACTTATATTCTAGCAGAAACCGATGGAGTTTCACATAAGTTTTGTGTGTAGATTCGCTAGAGAACCGTTTCAAGTTCGTTCGTTCAAACTGTAGCAGGATGTAGAGCGACGATGCTAGGTACGATTTATCAGCGGCACGGCGTTGTTGGGGCCATCGTATCCGAGCGCACCCATCCCTCGACCACCGCTAAATCCGTCTCAATTGGGTTGTCCACCTGCACCCGGTACCACGGCACCCCGCCGGATACCTCGCGGATTTCCAGCACACTCGCGGTAAAGGTCGGTTGAATTGCATAGAGTAGCGGCGAACCCGTGTTTGGCTCGCGGCGCACCGCCACATTCGACACCTGATTCGCATTCCGCACCCGGCAGATCACGTTCGGATCGCCGCCGATAGCCCCGGTTTGGCCGTCTGGCGTGGGGAGCGCGGTCGGTGTCCCCCCATCAATGGTGATGCCGCCCATCGCCGCCTCGGTCACTGTCTCGGTGGGGGTGGTTGGCGTCGTGGGGGTTTCCTCGCCTCCCAGTGTGCAGGCGGCCAGCGTCACCAACAAGACTGTGATAAGCGTGTGGCGGATCATAGCGGATGGCCTCCTTGGCGCGGTAGTTAGAATTTGGAGTATACTGCAAATCCGAGGGAGGGGCTGTTCAATCTCCTTGCAGTTTGTAGCCGGGTCGCATTGCTTCATTCTACACCACCCCCGCCCCACTTATGGTAAAATCCCCCGGACAACGCCAGACATAACAGGAACAAACAACATGAGCAAGTGGACAACGATCGTGGGCCTAGAGGTCCACGCGGAAATGCTAACCGACTCCAAGATGTTTAGCCCCTGTCCCGTCGTGGACAGCGTGACCGCCCCGCCCAACGCCGCCGTTGATGAGCTATCGCTGGGGATGCCAGGGACGCTGCCTGTCGTCAATATGCGGGCGATGGAGATGGGCATGATGGTTGGGCTGGCGCTCAACTGCGAGATTCCCCCGTTCAGCCAGTTCGCCCGTAAGTCTTATTTCTACCCGGACCTGCCCAAAGGCTACCAGATCAGCCAGTACGAGCATCCGCTGGCCGTTAACGGCTATATGGACATCGAACTTGAGGACGGGACAACCAAGCGCATCGGCGTCACCCGCGCCCACATGGAGGAGGACACAGGCAAGCTCACCCACTGGGGCGAAGGCTCCCTGGTGGACTACAACCGGGCGGGTGTCCCGCTGCTAGAAATCGTCTCCGAGCCGGACATCCGCAGCGCAGCCGAGGCCGAGGCCTATGCCCGCAAGCTCCGCACGGTCTTGCAGTATCTCGGCGTGAACCACGGCGACATGAGCAAGGGGATCCTGCGCTTTGAGGCCAACGTCAGCGTGATGCACGCGGACGACACCGAATACCGTCAGCGCACCGAGATCAAGAACCTAAACAGCATTCGGAGCATGGTCCGCGCCATCGAATACGAGGTGAAACGCCAGATCAAGCTCTACGAAAACGGCGGCGAGGTGAAACCCGCCACGCTCGGCTGGGACGAGAACGCCCAGAAGGTCATCATCCAACGCTACAAAGAACGTGCCGACGAATACCGTTACTTCCCAGACCCCGACCTGCCCATCGTGACCTACACGCCAGAGCAGGTCGAGGCCGTCCGCAAACAGTTGCCGGAACTGCCGTGGGTCAAACAAGCCCGTTTTGAGGACGAACTTGGCCTCAAGCCCTACGACGCGAGCATTCTCGTGGCGGAGCGGGCCGTCGCGGACTACTTCGAGGCGGTTCTCGTTGCCGGGGGGAGTGCCAAGACAACCGCCAACTACATGATAAACAAGCTGTTCAGCAAAATGGGCGCGGACAGTGTCGCCACGGAGGACATTTTCACCATCACTGTTACGCCGGAGCTGTTCGCCGGGCTGGTGGCGCTTGCCGACGATAAGAAGGTTAACAACGAGGGCGTAGACATCATCCTGGCCGAACTGTGGGATCATGGCGGCGACCCGGCGGCGATCATGGCGGCCAAGGGCCTGGAGCAAGTGTCGGACACCTCCGCAATCCAGCCGATTATCAACAAGGTGCTGGCAAACAACGACGCGCTCGTCCAACGCTATGTAGACGGCGAGGATAAGGTGTTCGGCGCGTTGATGGGCCAGTGTATGAAGGCGCTCAAGGGGAAGGGCGACCCCGCCGTTGTCCGCGAGTTATTGCAAACTGTGCTGGCGGCCAAGCGCGGCTAAGACGCCAACTCACCAAATCCCGATTTTCCCTGAGTCTGATAATGGCTTTGGCTCCCGTTTATGGGGGAAGGGTTGGGGGGGGTAGCATTTTCGCTAACGCGGACGCCGAGCAATCTTGCCGTTTTCGTTGGAAGCGTGCGTTTCGTGGGTTTTGGCGGCGACTGCGTAAATTTGCTCAATGATCTGTTTTGGCGGGACACCGACAGCAACACACAGCCCGACCACTGTCACAACCACGTCGGCGGCTTCTTCTGCAATGTGTGTCTTGTTTCTCCCGCCGCCTCTTCCCGAAAGACAGCCTCAGCCGGGCCGGGCTGAGGCTCCCACACCAAAGCGAGCATAAAACGCCAGCGTGGAGTCAATCAGGCGGCGCAGGGGGGCATTTGCGTTGGCATCCGTCATGCGGACTCTATCGTGGCCTCAACGGGCGAGGGGTCCTGGCTGATGGGGATCATAAAGTGGAACTGTGACCCCGCGCCCACCTCGCTGTCCACCCAAATACGCCCCTCGTGGGCCTCAATTGCCAGCTTGCAGAACGCCAGCCCCAGCCCGACACCGTGCGGCACGTCCTCGTACTTGAGGCGGCTGAACTTGTCGAAAATCTGCTGGCGCATTTCCGGGTCGATGCCCGGCCCGTCGTCGGCCACGGTTATGTGGACGTAGCCGGGGGAAAGCCGTAACTTGATGGTCACAACCCCACCATCGGCAGCGTACTTGGTCGCGTTCTCGATCAAGTTCGTCAGCACACGCTGGATCATGTCCGGGTCCGCATTGATAGGCGGCAGGTTATCCGTAATTTCCAGCGACAGCTTCAGCCCCGCCGCCTCCACAATGGCGCTCGTCTGCTCCACAGCAGCACGAACGACCCGTGTTGCGGGGATGACCTTGGGGTGGATGATGGTATCGCTGCCCTCAAGCCGTTGGATGTCCAGCAGGCTGGCGATCATGCGCTGAAGTTGCACGGTGCTGCTCTCCGCCGCGACAAAGGCCTTTTCCGCGTTGGGGTCGTCTTTCAAATACCGTTTCATCATCGCCAAACTGAACCTGACGTTGGACAGCGGCGCACGCAGGTCGTGGAAGATCATGGCGGTGAGGTCACTCCGCAGTTGAGCCAGTTCAACCTCACTGCTGACATCTTGCATCACATACTCAATAACCGGGTTGCCCTTAAAGTGCCGTTTCCGCAGCTTAAGGCGTACAGGTACCTCAAGTCCCTCCGCCGTAACCATCGCCGTCTCATAGGCACTCAGCATATTCGTCTTGATGGACTGTGAGGTGCGGCGTTCCTTACGGCGGGGGGTGGCGGCGCGGCTGCGATGCACGTCGCGGATGTTCATCTCTTGCAGTTGGTTCTTGGTGTACTTCAAGAAGCGGCAGGCCTCCCGGTTGGCACCGATGATTTTCCCGCGCATATCCGTTAGGATCACAGGTGTGATGGCGTCCTCGAATAACCACTGGTAACGCTCGCTGTTGTCCTGCTCTTCGCGGCGGATACGCTCCTTGCTGGCAGCACGGGCCACCAACACCGCCACCTCCTCCAGTAGCTTCTTGCTCTCATCAGTGAAGGCGTCCACCTCTCTATGCACGAACAACATCACCCCCATCGGCTTGTCGTCCACCCGCAACGGAATCCCAATCGCGGACCCCTCACGCGGCGAGGCGATATCATCTGGCGGCTGCGACCAGCGCGGGTCCGTCTGGATGTTGCGGATGACGATGGTCCGCTGGCTCTCGTGGACAAAACCCATCAGCCCCCGGTGGAACAGATGCTCCCACAGCCCCGGCCCGAACGCCTCCAGGTCCAGCGTATAAGCCTCACCGACGGATTTGTCCTCGTGAAAGGTGATGATGCACCCCATCTTGAGGCTTGTGTGTTGGCCGATGTGTTCTAGCACCCCCTGTAACAGCTTCCCCAGTTGGAGGGGGTCATACTGGTAGAGGTCTCGCGCAATCTCGTAGAGGATGTGCCAACGTTGTTGTTCGTTTTGTACAATCATGTAGGGAGTTTCCTGCTAACACCTGAACGGATTGTTGCAAATGACATTCTAGCGCAGCCTGTCATAATTTGTAAGGAACTTTGACGAGTTTTTACACGGCTGCAACTCGCCATACTATTTCCCCATTATAACATTAATTTCGATCTAAGCTTTAATTCTGAATTAACGTTACCTTGTGCGCCGCAAGCCAAACCCCAACACGCCGACCACCGCCAGCATCATCCCAAACAGCAGCGCGTAGTCGCGGGTGCTGTTGTCGTAGACCGTGATGCTGTCCAGCAGCAAGGCGTCCCCGGTCAGGCTGATGGTGTGCGGTGCGGCCCACCAACCCAGGCGCACCCGGCGCTCATTCCAGCCGTCGGCGGCTGGGTTGTCGTCTAGCGTGATCGTGTTGCGCTCGTCCCATTGTAACGTCAACGGGCCACCTTGCCAGCGCACCGCCACCTGCGTACCATCAGCGACGAAAACGGCGCTGTCCGTCTGCGTGGCGTCGTTGAACTGTGCGCCCGCCGCAGTGACGGTTTCGGCATCATCCGCCAGGGCAACGGCCCAGTGGTCGTCCGCCTGATGCCCCCCCCGGTAGAGCGTCGGGGTGAGGGTGCTGGTGTAGTCGCGCAGGGCATCGTAGATGGGCAACGGCGTGAAGTTCGGCTCCGTCAAGCGGAAGTAATACCACGACTGGTTGCTCTCGGTGTTGGAGGCGCGTTTGAAAAACCAGTAGAACATCACGCCCGTGTAGGGCCATTCTTCCTGCTGGCGCTCGTAGGCCCGCACCATATAACGCGCCGCCTGCTCCTCCGTGACAACGCCGAACGTCTCGCGCCCGCTAATATCCGGCACCTCTGGCGGGACTGGGTTCCAGGCCGCCTCACTGATCCAGATTGGCTTTTCCGCTAGCCCGTGGTTCACCATCAAATCACGGATGTGCAGCACGCGGTTGTAGTTGACGGTGGTCGCCCGCAGGCGGCGGTCTGTCGGTCCGCTGTTGAGGCCGTAGCCCTGCATCGCCAGCACATCAAAGCACGCGCCCGCCCCAGCGTTGAACATGACTTCCAGGTAGATAAAGTCGTTGAGGTTGGTGAAGTCCATCGAAACCGTTGGCGCAATCGCCCCACTTACGACGACGATCTCCGGGTCAATCGCCTTGAGTATCTCATAGCTGCGGCAGAGCATCTCCGTGTAGTCCAGCGCGTTCACGTCGCGGTTGCCCCACTCCGGGTAGATGTTCGGCTCATTCCAGATTTGATAGTGCGTGATGCGCCCTCGGTAGCGTTCGCCGACGGCAGCCACAAAGTTGATATAGTCATCCAAGTCATCCGGCGGCCCCTTGTCCCCGGCATCGTTGCTGGCGTGCGTCCAGGACGGCGGATTGCTGAGGCGCACCATCAGGCGCATGTCGTGCTGCTCCACGATGTCCACGATGTTATCGTACTTGTCCCACGCGCTGATCGCGTCCGCCTCGTCTAACATCCCGTCGCCGTTGCGGTCGTTGCGGCGGTCCTCAAAGTCCCCGCGCCCGTGGATTTCGATGTCCTCCCAGGGGAACTCCTGGCGCAACCACAGGAACCCGGCCTCCTTCGCCATCGCAACCGTCCGCTCGCGCTTTTCGATCTCAACTTCCTGTTCAAGAAAGACGTTCACGCCGAAGGGAACGGTTCCGGCGTGGTCCACCGGGGCATAGGGGGCCAGGTCCGGCTGCGGACGAAAGGCGCGTCCGGCGAACTCTAACACGCCCACCGCCTGCCCTGGGATGCTCTCCTCGCCCGTGACATTGTAGATCGCCCGCCACGCGAGTCCCTGGTTGGCGAGGTCCAGCAGCAGGCCGACGCCCAGCGCAAGCGTAATCGCAGCCGCAATGATGTAGGGACGCCTAACGGTGCGTCCGTGATCGGTGGATTGAAGCATGAGGAGTCCCCGCAGCAGGTGATGGTCAAATCGTCGGGGCGTTCCAGCGAAACGCCGCATCGGTGACAGTATAGCGGGGTTGTGGGGACGCGCAACGGCGTGTCATGTGGCTGCTGGGGCCGTTGTATACTGGCGCAAAAAAGGAGCGGACGCTGTACGAAGAATATCTGCAAACACCCGAAATCCTGGAACCCCACGCTACCGCGTATCGCGGTTGCACGTTGCACTACTGGACCGCTAGCGACCCTGACCGTCTGCTGGACTCCCTGGCGCGGCACACGGGATAATTTCCGCAGGTAGACACCCCGAGGGATTAGTCGGCGCTTTCGATGTCGGAGACGCGGTTAATCACGGCGTCGATGAGGCCATACTCGACGGCCTGTTCCGCGCTGAGGTAGATGTCGCGCTCTAAGTCCCGCTCGATCTTCTCGTAGGGCTGCCCGGTGTGTTCCACGAACATCTTGTAGAGGCGGTCCTTGAGGCGGTGCGTCTCGTTGGCGGCAATCACGATGTCCGACGCCTGGCCCTGCGCCCCGCCGAGCGGCTGGTGCATATGAACGGTCGTGTTGGGGAGGGCGTAGCGTTTGCCCTGCGCGCCGGCCATCAGCACGACGGTCCCAAAGCTGGCGGTGATGCCCACGGCAACCGTGCTCACGGGGGCGCTCACCTGTTGCATGGTGTCGTAGATGGCGAGGCCGGAGTAGATCTGGCCGCCGGGGGACTGCACATAAAGTTGGATGTCCTTTTCGTTGTCCTCGCGGTCCAGGAACAACAACTGCGCTACGATGAGGTTGGCGCTGGCGTCGTCTACCTGGCGGTTCATCATGATGATGCGGTCGTTGAGCAGCAGCGAGTAGATATCATAGGCGCGTTCGCCGCGCCCGGTGTTCACAATCACGGTTGGGACGTTCATGGGGGGAAATCTCCACATTGGCAGGGTTCGGTTGCTTCGTTTGAGCGGACGGACGCTTGGCACCCGTCCTACGTTTCTCAATGGTCGCAGGTTCGGCAGTATGCGTCAAACGGATGTACCCATTGTTTACGCAAATATGATGTTAAGCGTCACCGCTGCCCAATCGGGGCTGGGCCGGAGGGGGTCGCAGTGGCAGGTGGCGGCGCTTCCTCGTCGCCGGAAGCCTCGCCATCTGCCGGGGGTGTCCCCGCGTCCGGCGGAGCCTGCCCACTGTTGCAGGATGATTCTGCCGTCTGGCGTTTCTGGTCGGTGGCTGTGTCCTCCGGTTGGATGGACAGCGCCGCCGTGTAGAACTGCACCGCCGCGCAGAAGTCGAAGGCGTCGTAGCGTTCGTCACCCAAATCGCGGTTCAGCGTGTACAGCTTGGTCCGCACGTCCAGGTAATTCGGAGCCTGCGCGAAGATCGTGCTGTAGAGGGTGATGGCCCCCTGCGGGTTCAACGCCTCGCGGCTTTGCGCGTCCAGGTACAGCCCGGCGATGTAGCTCTCAAACGACAGACCCTCAATGTTGCCGTAGGCACTCGCCTCGGTCGCCGCCCGGATGCCCGCCGCGAGGTTGGCCGGGTCGCCGGAGCGCAGCAAGCGCCGTGCCTGCGTCTCCCACGCCTGGAACAGCAACGCCTCCACCTCAGCCGCACGGAAGGCCGGGTCAAGCCCGGCGATAGCGTCGAGCGTAAGGACGGCCTCGGCATACTCGCCGTTCGCGATCTGCGTTTCGGCCTCGGCGAACAGCGCGTTTACGTCGAACAGCGGCGCGTCGGGGTCAGTGCTGGGGGCTGTCTGTGGTGCTGTCGTCGGGACGACAACCGTCGTTGCCGTTGGAGCCAGAGCAGGCTCAGTGGTAGTGGGCATCGCCGTGAATGTCGCCGTCGGGGTGCGTGTGGCCGTTGGCTGGTTGTCCACCGCGAACTGTGTCCCCGTGGCGATCAACCCGGCAATTTCCTGTGGCGCGGGGGTTAACGATGCTAAACCCTCAATCCGTGCGCCCAGCAACACGACATTTCCAGATGCAATGTCACGCGGAATCCAGGTGGTGAGTTGTTCATCGACAAAGGCCTGTTGCGTGCCGACGGCGCTCTGCTCCACGATTGTCTGCCCGTTGAGGTAGCCGAAAATCGCCGCGACAAACATTACCAGCAAGGTAAACGCGCCGCCTGCGATGGCGAGCAGGCCCCACGCCAAACAGCCCGGCCCGTTGCGTTCGGCAGTGGGGTTCGGCGGCTGTTGCGCTTCCTGTGGCAGACGCGATGGTGCATTCGCAGGGCGTCTGGGTTGGGTGTCAGTATGCGGGGGCATCCCGGCCTCGTTTCGCTTCCCTCAAAATGCCGCGCCATTATAACGACGTAGCCGGGAATTGAAACGGGCAGAGTTAAACAAGGGTTATCTTACTTTGTGACATACCAGAAACCCACGCAAACGTTTTACCAGCGTAGATCAAAAATATAGCGTTGGCCGCGAACAACCCGCTGCACATTGATGTCTTGCGTGTCTGCCGGGCAGAAACGCTCCACCAGCCCGTAACAAAACCCGTGGACAAAATCCTCTGGGAACGACATATTGTGGTAGACGAGTTGCGCGTGACGCTCACCCAACCACCGCACCGTTAACTCGGTAGGGTTGCGCCCACGCCAGGCCGTGCGGTGCATCCCTGGGGTCGCGTCCAGCGCCTCACGCAAGGTTTGGACGTGTGTAGGGAGGGGGAAGTCCGCACTCACATGGCGGCCAATGTCTACGAGGTCAAACGCGCCGCCGTCTGCAAGGCCGACGGCAGTGTAGAAGTCCAGCACAGTTGTTGCTGGGTACCACGCATCCGGGTTGACCGCTTGTAAGCCGTGATCGTGGCGCAGGCGCGTGACCGATGAGGGGATAGGCGCGTTGTCTATCCCGTGGAGGTAATAACCACTAACTTCATGATCGTTGTAAAATGTTGGGTTGACCATAATGCACTCTGCTATGAGTCAATAATTATTCTATTTTTACAACTACACTATGAGATAGTTTTCATATTGTGTCAACCACGCCGAACGACTATTAAGTGTTATTTATGAATTGTTTAACGACCTTTCATGACACAGGCATTTGTGGTGTAATATATAGCAACAAATCTCATGTGGTGTTGATCTTTTACTGAAAGGAGGCGACCTATGCCTGTTCGTGCGGAATGGACTGACGAAAGCAGAACGCTACTCATAACACATTTTGAGGGAAGCTGGACGATCACGGAGTTTGCCCAAGTGTTGCAGGACATCAAAGGTATGATCAAAGAGGTGCCACACCCGGTCTATGCCATTGCAGTCGGGCAGAATAGCCGTGTGCCCCGTACTGGCAACCTACTGCCACATCTGAGAAACCTCTTCTTAATTCCGCTGGCGCACATCGTCGCCGTGCCCAGCACATCGTCCGCGACAGCGGTTTTGTCCCTGTTCACCCAACTCTCCCCAGATTGGCACGATAAGATCACATTTGCGGACTCCGTAGAGGCCGCACACGCGATCATCGCCGAAAAACGTGACGGGGCCGCCCCAACCTAAACAGATTATACACACACAAAGTCTCGATAATCTGTTATGCTTCCGTTGGGGCTTGACCATGTATTCATGCAGACGAGGTACTCATTTGCTGATGGAACATCCAGAGTTGGACCTAATTAACAGCCTGTTTCGTCATGAGTTGGAGAAGTTCAAAAATGCTGACGATAGCGTGAAGCAGGAGGTCGTGCGGATCTTGCGCGAGGCCGGGGCGCTGGACTGGATGCGGGAGGTATGTGCGAACGACCCCGACCCACAAATCCGCGATTACCTGCGCCTGGCCGACAGCGCCTAGGGATAGTCCCGTCATTATTTTCAAACCGTTGTGCATTTGTCCTCGCGGGAGATGCGGTTTTGCCGTATCTTATGAGTTAACTTTGCCATGTAACCCCCCGGAGCACACGGCCATGAGCGATCCCATTATTGCACTTCTCCAAAACCCAGACCCCAAACAGCGCAAACGGGGCATCGCTGCCGCTGCCAAAAGCACCAATCCCCGCTATTTGAAGTATCTGGCGCGGTTGGCGAAGGCCGACCCCGAAGCCGACCTACGCAAGCTGGCAAAGAAGGCTGGCACTTACATCCACCAACAACAGCAGCAGCAAGCGCCCGCCGATGATATGGACGCGCTACGGTCGTCTGTCGTTGGGGATGACGCACGAGCAAGATCTCGCGCATCAGGGGGCACTAGCCCACCGACACCAGCCCGCCCAATTGCCCCTCCTTCTACCCCACAGGCTGAGGTTCCCAACTTGCAGATGCTCATTCAGGATAGTAGCCGCGAACTGGACCCAGCCCAGGCAGAATCCCACTACAACAACGCCTTTGAGTTTCACCTAAAGGGCAATAACGCCCGTGCTGCGCTGGAACTAGGGACGGCCTTCTACCTGAACCCGGCCTATGGTGATGACGCGACAGCGGTCGCCTTTGCCGCCGAAATGACAGACATGGCCCCCGTACAAGCGGTCCCCTACATTGCCAACCCCGACAACTGGCGTGATCTCACCAACAAGCACGGCGGGTTCAAGCGCAACCGCGAAGACGAGCGCAGTGAGTTGCAATCATTCTATCTGTGGTTTGCCGGGGCAGTTTTGCTGTTGATCGTGGTGGGCTTGCTGGTGTGGGTATTCCAGAGTGGGATGATTAACGCCGCCGTCCAGCAGGCGCGCTTCGGCACGCCGACGCCTATCACTCCTCCGTAAGCGTGGGGTCCCCCGCCACGGCGAACACAACCACGCCGAGCGAGGCCACACCGAAGCTCGCGAGAATGCCGATCAATTGGATCGGGCCAAGCAGCACATCCTCATCGTTCATCCGCAAGTTGGAGCCAAACCCCAGCACGTCGGCCAGGGCAGCCATCGCCGCGAAGGTTAGCCCGGTGAAGGCCAGCCGCACGCCGATTTGCTGCCACAGCGTGAGCGTCTGGTGTGCGTAGAAGGTAAAACGCACGTAGAGCAATGCCCCCAGGATCAGCAGGATGAGGCCGACGATCAGCACAAGAATTTGAAGTACGCCGATGCCGGGCGTCAGCCGCACGCCGATCAGTGTCGGAAACAGCGCGACAAGCGTCACGACAACGCCTATCAGCCCGACAACGATTCCCAGTTGTGCCACCCGCACCATAAGCTTTTCCCTCTCCCTGTCGGGCTACCCAAACTAGCCCGTGGGCAGGCTCTCACGCAGCTTACGCAGGAAGTTTCCCCCAGCAATCGCGGCGATGTCCTCCTCACTGTAGCCACGATGCCGTAGCCCGGTCGTTACCCACCACAGGTCGCCAACCGTGTCCATACCGTAAGGCACGGACTCCAACCCGAAACCGCCGTCCAGGTCGCTACCGATGCCGACATGCGCGGCACTCCCCGTAACCTGGCACACATGGTCGATCAGGTCCAGCACGATTGTAAATGGAATCTTGGCGCGTCCGTCGGTGGGGGTCCAATCTTGGCTGAGAAAGCGGTTGTAAAAGACGATGCCGACAACCCCGTCGCGCTCTGCCATCCGGCGCAGCATGTCGTCGGAGAGGTGGCGATCACTATTGCAGAAGCGGCGGGGGTTGCTGTGGCTGGCAATCACCGGCCCCTCGTAGCGGTCTAATGCCTGGAAGAAGGCTTTTTCCGCCAGGTGAGACAGGTCCAGCAACGCACCCGCGTCGGCCATGCCACCCAACAGGTCAAACCCCAGCGGCGTAAGCGGCCCCGGCGCATCCGTCCCGGCGCTGTAGCGCGTCTTGCGCCATGCCGGGCCGACAGCCCGCACCCCGCGCTCGTACCATTCCTCGAACTGCTTTGGCTCTGCGATAGGCTCTGCGCCCTCCATGAGGATCATTAACCCCTGCACGCGCTCGGTGATGCGGCTGCCGGTGTCCCAGGTTGCCAGTACCGCCTCTAGGTCGGCCTGCGTCTTAATCAGGCGTAGGTTGGGGGTTTCGCCCACCAGCCGCTCGTAGATGTCAATCTGTTGGTGTGCCTTGGCATACGCCTCACGCGCATCACGGTAGGTGGGTTCGGTGTTCATCGTGAGCAACGCAGACCCATGCGGCTCCACAAAAATCGTCGCAAACACCACCGCCACCCGGCCCACAAGGGCGTCCGGCAGGCCGAGTGTCGGCTGCACCCCTCGCGGTTGCTGTCGGCGCTGTTTGTAGACCGGGAGGGTGTAGTCACGCCTGTGGCTGATGATGTTGTAGGCGATGTCCTGATGTGCATCTACGAGGATCATAGGTGGGCGGCGTCTCTGTGGTGATGGGCAGGATAGCCTATTCTAAGCAACGCGGGACAAAAAGCAACAACCCGCTGTTTTACAAGCAAGATGAGGGCAAAATCGCCAACACCCTGTTCAACGTAGACCGCCCACACAGTACAATCAACATATATACTCCGTCTAGCGATAGGATGTGTGCGACCATGCGAACCCTACGAACGACCTTAGCAGGACTAGCGTTGCTGCTGGCAGCACTCGCGTGTAGTGCCAACCCCATTCAAGTCGTCGAACCCGGCCAGGTGGACCCCAACCAGACGGGCGGAGGGTCATCAAACAGCGCGGGGACTATTATCAGCAACGCCCCCAGTGGCGAAACCGCCCGTGTCGTCCGCGTGGTAGACGGCGACACCATTGAGGTTAACCTCAACGGAGAGACAGTCCGCATTCGTTACCTGGGGATGAACACCACTGAACGCGGCGAAACCTGCTACAGCCAGGGCCGAGACGCCAATGCCGCTCTCGTCGAGGGGCAGACTGTCACACTCGTCGCCGACGAGGAGAACACCGACCGCTACGGACGCCTATTGCGTTACATCTACGTTGGCAACACCTTTGTCAACGCGGAACTCGTGCGCCAGGGCTGGGCAGAGGCCGTTATGTACGAGCCGAACGACGCCCACTGGCAGGACCTCATCGCGCTAGAACAGGCAGCAGCCAGCGCCAACCGTGGCTGCCACGCGATTTCTGACCTGTTCGACGACGGCACCTACCGGCGTTAACCCCTACTGCGGGGCCAGCGTGTCACATGCCGCCCCGCCCAGCGCCCGTACCTCCAGCGTCCACCGAGATTCCACGGGGATGTCCGCCCACTCCTCCTGCGAGAATGTGCAGCGGTACGTGTCCCCGTCCCCTTCGAAAATGACCCGGTAGACCTCCGTGCGCCCCGCCTCGCGCCCACAGCCGATACGAGCGTTAGCGCAACTGTAGTCTAGCGATCCCCAGGTCGGCGTGTCGTTGAGGCCACCACTCGTCACCACATTGGCCCCCGGCTCCCAGCGGTCAATATCGTAGTCGCACCACGTATCTATGATCGGCTCCTCGCGGAAGGTCGGCTGGCACTCCTCGCGCTCCATGAACGTGCCGTCGCCGTTGTCCCGCCGAACGGTTTCACACGTCTGCCCATCCTCGACCCGTCGCGTCCCGTTCTGGCGCTGCGAACACCGCTCGTTATACGCCCCGGACGGCACATCGAGCTGCCAGTTGCCGTCGCTCACCCGCGAGAACTCCTCCACCTCAATCGTCCGCGTCCACTCGTGTTCACGAACGATTACGCCTGTCTCCGTCGTTTGGTTAAACAGGAACACCAGCACCCCGATCACCACCACGGCTACCACGCCGATAATCGCCCCAATCGGCAGGCCACCGCCCCCTTCCTTATCGCCGGATGCCGCCGCTGCCGCCTCTAGTTGTTGCTGATGCGCCTCGCGCCCCACATCCCGTGACTGGGCATAGGCCGAGAACTGCGCCGCCGTGAGCGTGTCCCCGTCGCCGATGGCCGCCGCCTCCTGGCCCCCTTCCAGCGGCGCGCCACACGTCCCACAGTGGACCGACTTGGCGCTGTTCCACGAGCCACACGCCGGACACGCCACGTCCCGCCCCACCAACTCGTGATCCTCCACTGCTACCTTCTCGTCGTCCGGCGGGAAGTAGCGGGCATCTGGGTTCTGTGGACCGCCGCAGTTTGGGCAGAAGCGGTGCGTCTTGCCGAGCAGCTTGCTCGTCCCACAGAACTGACAGTCCCAGTTCATCTCATAGTGTTTCTCTTGTGCCATAGCACGACCCTCCTGGTGCAGTCCATTTCGTCATGCCCCTATTGTAGCGAAAACCGGATTTTGTACAGGTGTCACGGCAGTATCTCCACCACCACCCCGTCCTCCGCCCACTCGTAGAGCATCCGGGCGTTGGCGTTGCTCAATAGGATGCACCCATAAGTTACTTTCGTCCCCAGCGCGTTCTCCCACAGAATTTGCCCCCCGCCCCGTGTTGGGAACCCGTGAAAGCCGTTGGTGAAGCCCGTCCCCGGCACCGGTTTATACACCCCCATGAACCACGGCATATTCAGGTTCCAGTTCGCCGCGTAAGCGTCTGGCTCATGCGAGATGACCTGATACACGCCCGGCCATGTCGGGCTGCTGTTGATACCAGTGCTGCTTGTCCAATCCCACTTGAGCGAGCCGTCCTCGTAGACCCGCGTCCAGTTCCCGCTGATGCTCACGACAATCCGCTTGCCCGGTACCGGGTCGAACTCCAAGAACACGTCCCGCGATGGGATGACAAGCGCCTGCCCCGCGTTGAGCGTGCTCACGTTCGGGTTTGCCTGCTGGATGTACGGGTACGGAATCCCGTAGTCGTAGGCAATGCTGGTGATGCTCTCGCCAGATTGAACCGCGTGCGTGCGGTCACGCTCGTAAACGCGCACGGTCGCGGACGTGCGAAGGTCCGCAATTGCAGCGGCGACGGCTGCTGTAGCCGTGTCGATGTCGATGTAGCGGTTGCTCGGTAGGGTGGCGTCAGCGGTTATCGCGAGGTAACGCGCCAGTGCGTCCTCGTCCAGCGCCAGCCGCAGCCCAAGCGCGTTCGAGTCGTCTGGCTGGGCCGTGAGCCACGCGGCCCACGTCGTTGGTAGGATTGCCCATGTCAGCGTCTCACCTGTGAACGGATCGTGGGCGTCAACCGCCAACGGGCTGGCGAGTAGGGCCTGGGCCTGTGCCACAAGCGGCGCGGCATCAGCGACTGTGGGCGCGACGTCCGTCATGACGAGGTTGAGCGTCCCGGTCATCAGCGCCCGTGAGGGATTCGATGCCACCCCGGCGACCGTCGCGTCCACATCCAACGCCCGACCGCTGGCCGCTGGGACCGCCTCCACCGACCCGTCCACGAGGCGCACGCCCGCGTTACGGGCGGGGCGCTCAATCTGAGAACGCAACGCCCCCAGCGAGGCCGCTAAGGTGGCCTCATTGACGCTGACGACGGGCGGCGTCACGACCCCGAACAGACCGCCGAGGCCAGTCGCAGCGGCGCGAGAGACGGTCGCGGGAATGTCGAGCATGAGGCCAAGTTCGGTGGGCGAGGCGGTCCAGACGCGGTCGCCGTCACGGAGGCGAACGGTGGTGAAGGCCTCATCCAGCTTGGCGACGGCATCGGCCTGTGTCATGAGGCCGAGATCAACGCCGAGGGCGCTGGCCCCGGGCGGAACGCGATCTGCTGAGAATATAAGCGCCCCGACCAGGACCAGCGCGGCGCAGGCCGACAGCGCAAACATACCAAGGCCGCTTACCAGCATCCAACCGGGAACAAGGCCACCGAGCAGGCGCAGTCCCCTGCTTGGGCGGTGCCGGGTGGCCCTGGGTGGCTGTGTGGGCGCGGGGCGTTGCTGCGGTTGAGCGTTGGGTGGGGCAGGAATACGCTTCTGCATTGGAAACTCGTCCGGCTCGTGGTCTTACATGATAAGTCTGATTATAGGCGGTCACGGTTCTGTGAGCCTGTAAAAACGGTGTAGCGTAGGGGAAGCGTCGTCTTGGGTGCCGTGCATCAGGGGTGTTGGTGCGTGTGGACGCGGTCGTCCTGGTGGGCGCGTATGCTGTTTTCGAGACGGGTTGGGTTCATGGGCTGGGTTTCCTGGCGGCGTCCCTGGTATATCGGTCGGCGTAGGGAACTCGTTGGGCGGCATCCTCGGCGTAGTGGTAAACTGTAGGCGTTAGACCTTACAGAAACTATTTTGCACGAGGAGACACGACACCATGCAACGCAAATTTATCCTGGGTGGGTTATTATGGGTGATGCTCTTGCTGGCGGTGGCGGCCTGTGGCCCGGCGCGCAGTGGCGCGGTTCTTGTGCCACCGACGACGCTCATTCTGACCTACAACGCAGACTCACTGGTGATCCAAAACACCGGGGAAAACACAATGGGCGACCCAGCGCGGTTGTCGTTTGTGCGCGGGACCCCCAACGCCGACGGCGATGATTACAGCGCCAGCAGCATGACGACGGGCGCTCTGCTCCCTGGGGGGTGTTATACCCTCACGCGCCGGGGAAGCAATCCCCTACGGCTAGACAGTTGTACAGCCGGGTCCAGTGGTGACGAGCAGATGACCAATGCGACCGGGTTGTTCTGGCGCGATATTCCCGTCCAGGCGGCGGGGTTTAATGTGCTGTGGGACGCGGCGGTGATGGCGCAGTGTGAGACATTCGGTATTTTGGACACGGGCACAAAACAGTGTTCGTTTGTGTATCCGCAGAACCAGAATGCCCCAAACTAAGCAGGGGCGTCGAGTTGGTCCAGGTCGCCGTTGAGGTTGAGGGGGGACAGTTTCACATAGGCCCCGGCCCGCTGTAGGTCGAAGGGGAAGCCGCTGATAAGCCAGTTTTGTGTCCCTTTGTCTAGCCAGCCACCGCGCTCGTAGAATAGCAGCAGTGGCTCGTAGAGATTCGGCATCCCGTAGGGTAGTTGGTCGCCTTCGAAGTCCACTACAGCGGCCATGTTCAACATGCGGGTTATCATCATGCGCTCGTAGACGTGGGTGCGTCCGATGGTTCGCATGGTCTGCTGAATAAGGGTAGTGTTGACCGGGGTGGCGGTGACATCCGGGTTAATGCGACCGGGTACGTCAGAGATAATGGGATGGGCGTCCGGCCAGCCCAGCGCGACACACCACACGCCCACGCGCCGTAGATACTCCTCAAACAGCGCCATTTGCGAGGTCCGACGGGTGCTGTCACGCGCACGCCAGTCGACACGGAGCAGGCGGTTAAGGGTGTCTAACTCGTGGGAACCGATCATGGGACGACTTCTTAAAATATATTCGACGACAGTCTTGCTATTCTAACATCTTTTGCGAAAATCGCGCAGGTTTTGTGGTGGAGGCCAGGGCAATCGCTTCAAAAATGAAAGAAAGTTGGTAATGTCGGGTCGAGAATAGAAGACCCACGCGTGCAGGGCAGGTGTGATTATCCGCAAGACGGTTGATAAGGCACACGGTCGCATCGAAATTCGGCAATGCTGGGTGATTGCGGATCCGGTGG
>CAYWZS010000020.1:23188-51952 GCA_964462905.1 uncultured Anaerolineaceae bacterium | reverse complement strand
CGTTACAAACACACTGCTGGTGTCTTTTTTCAAGATTGGGAAGAGTATTACCACGCTGCTTTGAGTATGAATTGTTGGAATACTGATAAACTTATCAGATTATTAGGCATCGCGGGTGAACTATATGGCTATGACGAGAAAGATGAGAAATCACTCGATTGTTATCGTCGAGCATATGAACTAGATCCTGATGACTGGGGTAGTGCTGTTTGGTATGCATGGGCATTGGCCGATGGTGGGAAATATGAGGAGTCTATTTCCCTACTTCCTCATCTAAATAATTTTGATCTTCAAACTGCTGAGGAACTTCAGCAGAGAGCTGGGCTGTATAGAAAACTAGCTTACTGGGATGCAAAATTCATTGCAAGTGCAGAGGCAGAGTATAAGAAATCCATAAATAAAACATCATGGTGGGAGGGTGGGAAAAGACGGCAAATCCACAGGCAACTTCGGCAAATTCAGGAGATGAAAAAAGATGACAACTAACTGGAAAATCCAAATCGACTGGGATCGTGATGGGGACTTCACCACCGCGATTGACGACATCACAGACTACGTTATGAGCGCCAAGTGGGTGCTGGGGTTGCAGAAGCCCTATCAGGAGGTCGCGCAGGAGATGACGCTCGGCCTCATCCTCCGCAACAGTGACCGCCGCTTCTCCCCGGAGAACAAGGCGAGTCCGTTGGCAGGCAAGGTGCGCCCACAGGTTCCGGCGCGGGTCGTGTCCGACGACGGAGTAACCGAGCGTGTCATGTGGACCGGGTGGGTGCAGACGCTCAAGCCCACCGTCGGTAAGCACGGCGAACGCACGATGAAGATTCTATGCGCCGGGGCAGTTGAGTTCTACACGGCCACCGAGACCAAGATCGAACTCCAGGAGAACAAGCGTACCGACGAGATCATCGCGCAGTTGGTGGCGGAGGTCGTCTATCCGCCCAAGATGGCCGGGATGTTCATCCTCGGCGTGCCGGGTCACACCGAACTGGACGAGACCACACGTCTCGGCGAGGCGGGCGGCGCGTCCAACCTGGAAACAGGGCAGCTCACACTCGGCTACGCGGCGGACAACTGGGTCCGGCAGGGCGGCTACACCAACCAGGCCAACACGGGCTACGATGTGTATCGCGGTATTCGCGACATCGTGGCGGCGGAGCGCGGGCGCTTCTTCTTCGACCGGGAGGGCGCGGCGGTCTTCTGGAACCGTCACCACACCCAGCTTGCCACCGAGCCGGTCAAGGCAATGCTCGACGACACCATGCAGGGCATGGACTACGTCTACGCCGGGGCCGACTATCTCAAGAACGAGATCGTGGTCATCGCGCACCCCCGTACCATCTCCGAGAGCGACCAGGAGGTGCTGTGGGAGTTGGGCAGCGGTGTGATCCGCGTCAAGGCGGCAGAGGGGGACAATCCAGCAGAAGCGCGTGAGATCTACGCCGCCTACAAGGACGAGAACGACACTCGCGTCGGCGCAAAGGACGTAACCGTCACCGACATCGAGTACGAAGACGGCTGCACAGGTCCGGTCACGGTGGAGATTGATGAGCGGGCCAACGGGGCGCTGCTCAAGCTCACAAACACGGGAACCAAGGACGCGCTGGTCAAGAAGCTGATCGTGCGCGGGCGTAAGATCGTGGATCGCGGTCGGTTGGAGGCTACCGCCAACGACGGCATCAGCCAGGGCCGCTATGGTCGCCGCACGCTCCGTCTGAACCTATCGTCGCTGGATAATCTGGACGACGCACAGTACATCGCGGACTACGAGCTAACCCGTCGCAGCACGCCACGCGGGATGGCCACATCGGTCGTGCTCAAGAGCCACGCCTTCAACGGTGGCAATCAGCACGCCGCGCAGTTGGATGTAACGGTCGGCGACCGAGTCACGATCACCGAAACGCAGACAGGTCACAGCGACACCTACATCGTCATTGGTGAGAGCCACCAGCTCGAGGGTCCGCTGTACACGATGCAGTGGTATCTGGAGCCGCAACCGGTGGTCACACCGGGTTTGGTTGGTGTCGCAGGGCGCAACGAACTCGGTGTGAGCATGATCGTCGGCTTCTAGCGTTCGGGTTTTTCGCAGAGAGAAAACAAACGCTATATACAAAACAAGTGGATTGCCTGACTTGGCAATCCACTTATACTCCAGTAATACATCTGCTGGGAGACCTGGATTCGAACCAGGACTAGCGGAACCAGAATCCGCGGTTCTGCCGTTAAACTATCTCCCACTAACACCCAAAATCATACAAACTTGGTGCCCGGACTGCAAGGGCAAATCCGCTAAGCGCCCTCTTTTTCTAACGCCACATTGACGATTCCAATACACGTCTCAATGCGTGCTAGCGTTTCGTCTTTGCCCAACGCCGCGAATGTGTCGAACAGCGGCGGGGCAATACGTTGCGCCGCTGTCGCTGTGCGGAGCGTCCCCGCCAACTGCCCGAACTTGTAACCGTTGTCCTTCGCCAAATCGCGCATCGGCTGTTCCATCGCCTCCAAATCACCAAAGTCCATATCGGTAAGCGCAGCGCGAGACAGCTCTAACACATGCTTGGTCTTTTCCAGGTCCATCTTCTTCTGCACCAGGTCTTCCGCGCTAGGCGGCGTAAACGTGTCCGCAAAGATAAACCCAGCTAACCCCACCACATCGTTCACCGTCTCAATACGTGTCTGCACCGCAGGCGCGACGATGTCCAGCTTGGCATCATCCACAGCGTAACCTGCATCTTCGAGCGCCATACGCAAATGCGCCTTCAACGCATCTGCACTCAACTTCTCACGGATGTAGATACCGTTGAACCACTTCAGCTTGTCATACGGATACGCCCCGTTTGACGGGTTAATCCGCGTCCCATCGAACTTCGCAATCGCTTCCTCGGCGCTAAACACCTCAATATCGTCGCCATAAGTCCAGCCGATATTCGTAAGAAAATTCATCATCGCCTCCGGCAAATACCCCGCCTGTTGATAGTCCGTCACCAATACCGGGATTGTGTTGCCGTCCTTGTCCGTCGGCGGGTTGCGCTTGCTCATCTTGCCCTTGCCGTTCGGGTTCAACATAACGGGCAGGTGCATAATCTCCGGCATCTCCCAGCCAAAAGCCGCGTAAAGCTGTTTGTGGACCGGGGCCGTCGGGATCCACTCATTTGCCCGCATAATGTGGGTAATCTCCATTAGGTGATCGTCCACCACATTCGCCAGGTGATACGTCGGAAACCCATCCGCTTTCAGCAATACCAAATCGTTAAGCTGGTCGTTGTCCGTCACGATCTTCCCGCGCAACATGTCATTGATTTCCGTCTTGCCTGTCAAAGGCATCTTAAAGCGAATAACCTCTGGGCGCCCCTCCGCCTTCAGCTTGGCGCGTTCCTCATCGCTGATGTTGCGGTGACGACGGTCATAACCCGGTGGTTGCTTCAGCTTGCGCTTTTCCTCGTTGATCTGCTGAAGTTCCGCCGGCGTGGTGTAGTCGTAGTAGGCCTTATCATTTTCGACCAACCACTTTGCCCACCTCTGATACGCCGCAATCCGCTCGGACTGCCGATATGGCCCGAAGTCCCCACCGTGGCGCGGCCCCTCATCAATATCTATCCCCACCCATTCCAACGCGCTGTAAATCAGGTCCTCCGCATCTTCCTTGTAGCGCGACTGGTCGGTATCCTCCACCCGCAGGATAAACGTCCCGCCGTGGTGCCGTGCAAACAGCCAGTTGAAAATCGCTGTACGCAACCCACCAATGTGCATTGGCCCGGTGGGGCTGGGTGCAAAGCGTACTCGCACCTTCTTGTCACTCGTCACGCTACATTACTCCTTGTGTATGTTGTTAAATTGCGCCAACGCATTCTAGCGAAGGCAAATAGGCTCATAAAGGGTCACTATAGCACCCGTCGTCGTCGCACAATCACGCTCTGTGCTAGGCCAATCGATGCCATCGTTGACAGTAGCGCCGTACCACCAGAGCTAATAAGCGGTAGCGTCAATCCCGTCACAGGCAACAGGTTGAGGTTCATCCCAATCGACACAACCGTCTGGAAGAAAATCACACCCGCCACGCCATAACAAATCAACGCACCCAACGGATCAACAGCCATATGCGCCCCGCGCAATACCCGGAAGATAATCACGCCCAATAGCAACATCACCGCCACCCCGCCAACAAACCCAAACTCCTCCGCAATCTGGCTGAAGATAAAGTCCGTATGGCGCACACGCAGGAAACGCAACTGCCCCTGTGTGCCGTTCATGTAGCCACGCCCCAACACCCCCCCGTTACCAATGCTGATGAGCGCCTGCCGGATGTTGTAGTAGTCATCATCGTCCGCCGCACACGTCCGCACCGAACACTCGACAAACGTTGTGATGCGTGCTCGCTGGTACGGCTCCATCTGCGTCCACAACACCGGCGCACTCACCACCGCCAACGCAATGCCCAGGGCAATGTGTTTCAAGCGCAAACCCGCCCCCCAAACCATCACCGCCCAGACAACCAAAAACACAATCGTCGTCCCCAGGTCCGGCTGAATAAAAATCAGCACCATCGGGATCAGCACATGGACTAGTGAACGCAACAACGCCCACAGGCTCCCCAGCTTGTGATAGTGAGTCGCAAGGTGATGAGCCAATGTCACAATGATAATCAGCTTACCAAGCTCAGACGGCTGGACGAGAATACCCAGGTTCAGCCAACGCCGTGCACCTGCATCACCAACCACACCAAACGGCGGCACCAACGCCAACAGGCCGACCATCAACAGGTACAACCACATGTGCAACCCGCCCAACAACCGGTAATCAATCACCGTCAGCAACAGCAACACCCCCACGCCCAATATCCCGTACCGAATCTGGTCCGGCACACGGCTAATCAGCGTCGGGTCCACAGCATCCCGTGTCGCGCTCTGGATCATCAGCACACCGAACACCACCAAGATGACCGTTGCACCAAATAAAATGTAGTCAAATCGCTTCCAGATACTTCCCGTTTCCGTCACGGCTTTGACCTCACCCTAACCATACAACTGCACCTAGCATTGTACTTGTCAGTAGAAGCCAGAAGAACCGTTAATCGTCGTCTGTATCTGTATTCAGCGGGGCATCGTCATCATCAGAGGCGGATTCTGTAACAGGCCTAGGAGCTTTCGGGGAAGTTTCCGGCGCATCATCGGCCTGCACCGAAACAGATGTATCATCATTTTCATTAGCACGTTTAGCCACAGTCTCATCGTCCTCAGCCTCGGACACACCATCAGCAACCGCAATAAACGGAATCTCCGCCACCAACAGCCCGTTTCGATCTCGGTTGGACAGGCTAAAGTCCACATTATCAAGGTCCACCGACACATACTTGGAAATGACTTCAATGATCTCGCGCTCCATCTGCTGAACCTTCTCCGTCGGCAGATTAATACGATCTCTGACCAACACCAACTGGAGCCGATCTTTAGCAACCTTGCCAGACCCCTTATCCTCGCGATCACGACCAAACAGCCGGTCAAGAAACCCTACCATCATATCACCTCCACAACCTTATCCACCGAACAAGCGTGACAGGCGGCGGAAGAAACCACCCGGTTCTTCTAGCTGCATAAACGGCACATCTTCACCCGTCAGCCGCCGGGCAATATTGCGGAAGGCCACACCAGCCCGCGAACTCTCATTCAGCGTCACCGGAACGCCGCTATTCGACGCTGTGACCACATTCTCGTCCTCCGGCACAATCCCAATAATCTTAATTGCCAAAATGTCGTTGATGTCCTCCGGCGACAACATATCCCCCCGCTTCACCATGTCCGCCCGAATCCGATTGATAATCAGGCGTCCCGGCCCCTTCTCCTCAGCCTCCAACAGCCCAATAATTCGGTCCGCATCCCGCACCGCCGAAACCTCAGGGTTCGTGACGATCAACACGTCATCTGCCGGGGCCACCGCATTGCGAAAGCCGCGCTCAATCCCCGCAGGCGAATCAATCAGAATGTAATCGTGCCCTGGGCGCAACTCATCGCAGATTTTCACCATATCTGCTGGGCTAACGGCGTTTTTGTCGCGGGTCTGCGCCGCAGGGATCAAAAATAAACCCGGAAACTGCTTGTGCTTAATCATCGCCTGCCGCAGCTTACAGCGCCCCTCAATCACATCCACCAAATCGTAGACAATTCGGTTTTCCAGGCCCATGACCACATCCAAATTGCGCAGGCCGATGTCCGCATCAATGACCACCACCTTATGGTTAGTCCGGGCCAGCGCCACGCCAATATTGGCCGTCGTCGTCGTCTTACCGACCCCACCCTTACCTGATGTGATCGTAATTACTTTTGCCCCCATGAAGGCGTCCTTTCTTTAGCAATTAGCGCCAAGCTTCCACGACAATCTGCCCATCTCGGATCGACGCGACCTCCGGCAGTGGTTGCGGTCGCTTGCTGTCGTCCGGCGAGGTCACAATATACCCGGCAATCCGTAGCTGTGTCGGGGACATATCCAACGCACACACCAGCGCGTGCTCGTCCCCCTCCGCCCCCGCATGAACCACCCCCCGCAAGCGCCCCCACACGACAATATCCCCCCCCGCAACGATCTTCGCCCCTGGGTTCACATCGCCCACAATCACCACATGGCTATCACTCCGCACGAACTGCCCAGAGCGCAACGTTCGCTTCACCAACGTCCCCCCAACACCATGCTCCTCGTCAGGAATTTGCAGCGAATCTGGGGCGGCAACCGCTTTCTTCGGCTGTGGGACGGTGTTCGCAACGTTCGTCTTCAGGTCCAACGCGTGCGCCGCGTCAATCGTCGTCTCACTCTCCGACATAATGGACCAAATAGCCAACCCGCGCCGCTCTAACAATGCCTTCAATGAGGTTAACTCGTGCCGGGGGACCGGGCGCGTTCCCAAGTCTACCGTGATATTTGACCCCGTGAAGAAGCTACTACGGTCGTCAATCTGCCGGGCCAGCTCTCCCGTAACATCTAACCATGCTTCGGTCGGGTTGAGTTCCACCAGAATACCGTTTTTTATGCCTTTGATAGTTACGTTGGCTGTCGTTTGTTCCGTCATCGCTATAATTTCGTCTTGTCATATGTCGTTTGGTTCAGCATCCGCCACCCACTAACTATACGTTACTTTGCGGATGGCCGCCAAAAATGCCACGCCGCCGCAGTGGTGCCACGCTCCGCGCCCCCCAACTCACCAGGGCATAGACCGCATACGTAGCACAAATGACGTGAATCATCAAAATCGGCAACAACAACACATCCCTGTCCCCGCCGAAGTAGGTTAACCCGAACAGCCCATACATGCTATAGATCGCCATCAGCACCACGCCCAGCGTCGGGTACCACCGCGACAATCGCGCAATCCCGAAAACCCCCAGAAAAATCCCAACCGCGCCCACCTGTTGCCCCATAAACAACGTCAAACCCAACCAGCGTTGCGGGTCCTGCCAGCCATCCAACACAATATAAGGAATAGACTGCCCCGTCGCCGTAACCTCTCCAGACACAGCCAACGTCCACTCCGGCGAGACATACACCCCAAACATCCGCACCACGCCGTAAACCGTTACCCCAACCATCACCAGCCAGTACCACGCGGGCAACTGGGCACGAGACAACCATAATCCTAAGATCACCGCCGGGGCAAACAGCGTAAACAGCGGATCATTCAACACGCCCAACGTCAACAACAGCAAAATCCCCAGCACATGCCGCCGGCTCAACGGACGCGCTGGCGGTTCCTCTGGGCGGGGGTTGGTCTGCCGCAGCGCCATAATCGTCATGTAGACCAGCCACGCAGCCAAGATTGTCGTTAAACGCAGGCTTTTCTGCGTAATCCCAAACACCAGGTACAACCCCACAAACAACGCCAGCCCCACCGCAAAACTGGCAAAAACGCGCTTACTGGTCAGCAGCAGCACCGCCGCACCACCACCCCCAAACACCATAAACAACAGCACCAACCACCCATTCAACGTCGGGCCACCCCCCGTCTGGTCCCAATAAGCCGGGCTAGATGCCAATGCCAGCCCACACAACACGCTGTAGCCCCACCCCAACCGCCGGACCGACAACGCCACCCCCACAATCACAATCGCCAGCGCCACCGCCCGCAGCAGCGGCGTCTCTCCGACAATCCAGAACAACACGCCAGCAAACGCACCCGTCAACAATGCCGGCAACCAGTGTGAAATACGAGCGTGCTGCAACTGTATCCAGTCATTCCAGCGCATTATGGCAAATCCTCTGTACCAGGAATTTCGATGATCCGTGCGTCGGTTGGCACACGCTCGTTTTGCAGCCGGAAGTACGCCTCCAGCGTCCGCACAACCATCGGCAACGCATTACGCGACCCCTCCCCACCATTGTACATAAACGCAATCACCAGAATTTCCGGGTCCTCATACGGCGCATACCCCGTAAACCACGCATGGGCGGGCCAGTTACCCGGCTTACACAGCCCCAACGGACGCGCAATGTCGTCGCAGTACTCCGCCGTCCCGGTCTTACCTGCCGTGTTCACAAATGACAGATTTGCCGACTGCGCCGTGCCAATCGTCACCGTATCGCGCATCCCCTCCCGCACAATCAGCATGTTCTCATCATTCACGAACGGTGGCTGATACGACATATTAAATCGGTTCGGATCACACACGCCACCGTTAAACACGTAGTTGATTGGCGTATGTACCCGGTACTCAATCGTCTCCGTCAAAAACTGGTCCGGGTTGATGTCCACCGTGTTACGGTAATTCTCCGGGTCACAGCGGAACGCATTGTAGAACGGGCTGTCCGGCTCACACGTACACGCCAGGCTCGACTGACCCTTCATAATCATATCCTCAATCAACAGCAACGCCGGGGCTTCCCCCGGCGGCACTTCCCCCAAGTTAATGTGACGTAATGGCTTCGGCTCGAACGGTTGTGTGATGTTCCCCTCCGCGTCCAGCAAATCCCGAATCAGCGTAGGCTGATACAACACCCCATTGTTGACAATCGCTGCTGTGGAGTTGATCAACTGCAAGGGCGTCGTCGTAACATACCCCTGCCCAAACGCCGCATTATACGTGTCCCCGGTAGACCAGTTCTCGCCATAGGTCCGGCGCTTCCAGTCCGGGTCCGGCATCCGGCCCGCCAACTCCGACGGCAACTCAACCCCCAACTCCGACCCAACCCCGAAGGCCGTCGCATACCGGAACAGTCCGCCAATCCCCAGACCACCCGGTTTCAGCGTCGATGCTGGAATATCTGGATTCCCGCCACCCACCTCATAAAAATAAATGTCACAACTCTGCGAAATCCCTCGCCGCATATCCACCGCCCCATGCCCTGGCGGCTCAATCCAGCACACAAACCGTTGACGGGCCGCCAGATCATTCGGGGCATAACGGTTTTCCAGGAACAACTCCGCATTCGCCTGAAGCGTCGTCTCCGGGGCAATCACCTCATCCTGCAATACCCCGACCGCTGTCACCAGCTTCCATACAGACCCCGGCGGGTACAACGAGCGAATCGCCTGGTTCACCAACGGGCGCAACGGGTCCGCAGCTACATCAAAGAAGTATTCGCCGTCAATCGCACGCGCAAACCGCGTGTTGTCGTAGCTGGGCAAACTCACCAACGCCAGAATCTCCCCCGTCATCGGGTCCATTGCAATCACCACCCCCTGCTGGCTGACGATGCGCCCCTCAGATGTGTTCAACAGCGCGATCTGATCCTCAAGCGCCTGTGTGGCCGCCGCCTGCAAGTCCACATCAATCGTCAAGCGCAAGTTCTCACCGGGGACCGGCTCAATCTGCTCCAACACCTGCACCTCACGCCCCGCCACGTCCACCTCACGCAGAATCGACCCGCGTTCGCCTTCCAGATAGCTTTCGAGAAAGAACTCAATGCCATCGTAGCCCTGCCGTTCAAAGCGCGGGTCAAAACCCAGCTCACGCAGCTCTTCAACCTCCTCCTCGCCGACAGGCCCCATATACCCGACAATATGCGTCGTCAGCTCACCCGTGGGGTACTCGCGCACCGCCGCCACGCTCACGTCCACACCCGGCATAAACACCCGGTCCTCAAGGATCTGTTGTGCCACCTCCAACGGGATATCCAGCGCGACCACCACAGGCGCATACGGTTGCACCCCCTCACCATCCGCCACCAACTCCTCAATACTGCGTAAACTACTGTTCGAGGCGACCCGAATCGCTGCCGTCGGTGGCACCTCCGTCAACGCCGAAATCCGATTGAAAATTTCGAGTTCTTCCTCAGGGTCCGCCGGGAGCGCCGCCGGAACAATCGTCACATTGTACGCAGGCACGTTCACCGCCAGCGCATTGTCGTAACGGTCAAAGATCACCCCGCGTGGTGCCGGGATCGGCAGACGATTCAAGCGGTTGTCATCCGCCAGTAACGCAAACGTATCTCCCTCCAACACCTGAAACTGATACATCCGCAACCCGAAGATCAAAAAAACGCCCACCACCGTCGCCTGGAGGAACGTCAGCCGCCATGACCAAAAGGGTTCTTGTCCGCGTTCACGTTTCATCGTCTGGAAATCCTCATATCACACACAACAAGATCATCACCGGGCCTAGAACACCCGTGACCGCCGGGAGCGCCGCTGAATCCAGCGGACAACCACATACACCGGAATACCCGCCGCCACATTGTACATAGCAGACGGCAAAATCACGTTCGATACCAGATTTAGCGGGTCATTTTGGTAGGACGCCAGCGTCATCACCAGCCACAACACAGTCTCCTTGACAAATGTCCCAGCAAACAGCACCACCAACATCAACAGCGGCCCCACCCGGTACACCTGTTGGCCCAGGAAGTACACCGCCGCAATCGTTGGAATCATCCCCAGTGTGTGCGCCCCCGTCGGTGCCGCCGACAGCAAATCCTGCATAATCCCACCGACAAACGCCCACACCAACGCCTCATCAAGCTCCGCGTCGGACGCCCACGTGAGCACCAACAACAAAACGAGGTCCGGCCCACCCCCCAACACGCGCACCTGTGGCACGAAACTCGACTGTACCACCACCGCCAGGAACAGCAACGGAAAACTAATGCTGATATACGCGCCCATCGTTAGTTCAACTCGTCCCCGGCGGCTTCAGCATCCTCAAACACCCCCAGGTCAATCGGCTCGAAGCTCGTTACGACCAACACAAACTCCAACGTGGTGAAGTCGTTCAAACTGCGAACCTGTGCCTCCTGATACAACTCAAACTCAAACTGTCGGGTACTCGTCACCTGCCCCACCACAATATCCGGCGGGAAGTTCCCCCCCAAACCCGATGTCACCACCAGGCCACCCTCCTCAATATCGGCATCCAATGGGATGAACGTTAGCCGCAGGTTCCCGGAAAGTTGGCCGATCACCGTCCCCTCTACCCGGTTGGACTGCAAGCGCACACTCACCGCACTCGTCGGGTCCGTAATCAGTAGCACCCGCGAGGCGTTCGCGCTCACACGCAACACCCGCCCCACCAACCCCTGATCCGTCACCACTGGCATTCCCACCCGGATACCGTCACGCGTCCCCCGGTTAATCGTGATCGTGCGCCGCTGGCCGCTCTGGTCCACGTCAATCACATCCGCCGTCACGAAATCCTGGTCCTGCTGAATGCTCGTGTAGTCCAGCAGGCTCGTCAGGCGTTCGTAGTCGCTTTGAATCTCGCGCAGTTCAACCAACTCCGCCTGGAACTGCGCCAGCGTCTCCTCCAAGAGCGCCACCCGCGCTCGCAAGTTCCGAATCTGCGCGATGTCGCTCACACTCTGGGTAAGCCCAATTGATAAGTCGTTAAACGTGCCAGACACCGCTCGAATCGGCGTCGCAGCCAAACTCTCCGCCGGAGCCAACAGGCCAACAACACTAAACACGATCAACAAACCGCAGGCAAACAGGCTCATAAAAAGTAGAAATAGGGGGTTAGAACGCCAGCTACGCACGTCGAGAGGCCCTCGTCGTCATGTCAAGATAAATTGGCATTCTATCAGAGGGAGTAAAGCTATGTCAGTGATGGGTGCTGCCACGTTCGATGCCGACCAACAGCCGACGTAGGTTGTTATAATCCTCAAGCACGCGCCCAGCCCCACGCGCCACACATGTCATCGCGTCGTCTGCTAAGTAGGAACGAATGTTGACCTCCTCCTGAATGCGCTGGTCCAGCCCCTTCAACTGACCACCACCCCCCGCCAGGCAAATCCCACTCTCCATCAAGTCCGCGATCAGTTCCGGCGGCGTCTCGTCCAACGCATCTTTGACGGTGTCAATCAAAATCTCAACGGACCCCGTCAGCGCCTCACGCATCTCCACCGAACTGACCTCAACCGTCGCCGGAAGCCCCGTCACGAGGTTACGCCCACTAACTTTGTACGTGCGCTCCTGCGGTAGCGGATACGCCGAGCCAATCGCCCATTTGACCTTCTCCGCCGTCGGCTCCCCGATGAGCATGTTGTGCTTGGTCCGCATATACTGCACAATATCCTCGTCCATCTCGTCACCCGCCACCCGAATCGAGCGACTAATCACGATGCCCCCCAACGAGAAGATCGCAACCTCCGTCGTCCCACCACCAACATCCACGATCATGCTGCCGCGTGTCTCCTGCACCGGGAGTCCCGCCCCAATCGCCGCCGCCACAGGTTCCTCAATGAGATACACCTCACGGGCACCAGCCAACAGCGTCGCATCGTAAACCGCCCGCTTCTCAACCTCCGTCACACCACTCGGAATCCCCACAACAACCCGTGGGCGCGGCACGGGCACCCATGCCTGTTCGTGCGCCTTCGCGATCAAATGGTGTAACATAGCATAGGTGACGTTGAACTCACTAATCACACCGTCGCGCAACGGGCGCACAATCACGAGGTCTTTCGGGTTCTTCATCCACATCTCTTTTGCCCGCGCCCCAACCTCCAACGGTTCGCCGCTGCGCTTTTCTATCGCGACAAAAGACGGTTCATTAATGACGATTCCTTTACCGCGCACGCTCACCAGTGTGTTCGCAGTACCCAGGTCAATGCCGATATCCAGGGAAAATAATCCCAACACATAATCTAATGGACCTAACACGGCAATGCTCCTATCGGCATCAAAAACGCGCCGGATTATACCATGCGTGACCGGGCGCGTCGAAGGACAATGACGCCCATCGTAGCAGAAAGGAGACCGAATGGCAGATAGCGATCTGTTAGAGTCTGTCCGACGAACAATTCAACACAGACGCCTCTTTCCGTCGTCTGGGGTCGTCATCATAGCTGTCTCTGGCGGCGCGGACTCACTCGCACTAATGCACATGCTATCCCGTCTATCCCTCAGCGTATCCCTACACGTCGCCACCTTCGACCACGGCTGGCGCGGCAACCAGAGCGCCGCCGACATGAATTTTGTGCTGGCACAAGCTGCCGCGCTGGGCCTCCCCGCCACCGCCAGGAGCGCCCCACCCCACACGCCTCACACCGAAGCCGCCGCCCGCCGCGCACGCTATAGCTTTCTCTCCATCGTCGCCGGGGAGGTCGGCGCGTCCCACATCGCTACCGCCCACCATGCCGACGACCAGGCGGAAACCGTCCTGCTGCGGCTGCTACGCGGCACCGGGTTAGCGGGGCTGGCGGGAATGCAACACAGCACCACCGTCCCCGATCACCCACATCTTACGCTCGTCCGCCCGCTACTCAGCGTCACCCGCGCCCAGATTGAGGCGTATTGCGCCAACAACAGCCTAACACCCCGCCACGACCCCACCAACGACGATCCCGCCCACCTACGAAATCACGTTCGCCATAACATCCTGCCACAGTTAGCAGACATCAACCCCCAAATCCGTAACGGGTTAGCCCATCTCGCAGAAACCGCAGCCACCGACGCCGACTATCTCCAATCCCAGGCCAACGCGCTACTGTCCATCCACACCACCCACACCCCGCCCCGCTGGACCCTGGACCGCGCCGCCTTCCGGGCATGGCATCCCGCCCTCCAGCGCCGTGCTATGCTAACATTGGTCCGCCGCCTCGCCCCCGAAAGCGACCCCGGTTATACGCACATCATCGCGGCGATTGACCTAGCGGACACTGGCAAACCCGGCGCAATTGCTCAATTCCCCAGTAAAGTACAAATGCGCGTAGACTACACTACCCTTGTCTTTGAGCGGACCGATGTTCCACCCGTTCGCCCCGACCTAAATCTCCAACCGGGCACAACGCGGCACATCAACATCGGCCAACCCATTCGCTTAGGTGCAGCCACCTTCACCTTGACCACATCTGAAGGCGAAGGTATCGCTCTCGGCCATGCCTTTATCCCTGCGGGTACACACCCACTCACGCTCCGCACCCGCCAACCGGGGGACCGCCTCGCGCCCCCCGGTATGGACGGCCACACGCGCAAGCTCAAAGACTGGATGATCGACCGCAAAATCCCCGCCCAACACCGCGATTTCGTCCCATTACTAGTCACTGATAAGACGATTATCGCCGTACTCCATACTACCACCGGGACCGTCTGCCATCCCTTCCACTTACCCCGCCCCGCCACACCCCCTCGCCTTGCGTTAACGTGGAATCCAGGCTAATCATTTCCCTTATACTGTGATTACGTAATACTTGCAAAAACAGGTACATATGGGTATGATTGTGACTACATAAGGAAAGTATAAACCAAGGACATAGAATAGATGAGTGCGCTAGCGAACGACCCCAACGGAAACAACGCACATGTTCTCGTCGTTGATGACGAAGGAGCAATCCGTTACTCCGTCAGTAAGACCCTACAGCGCGTAGGCTATCGTGTGAGCGAAGCCGCTTCAGGTGAGGAAGCCCTCGACCTCATCGCCGAGCAGGAATTTACGGTCGTCCTCACGGACATCAAGATGCCCGGTGGGATTGACGGTGTCGAGCTATTAAGGAGCATCAAAGAGCTGACCCCAGACTCTAGCGTCATTTTGATGACAGGCTATGCCAGCCTCAACACCGCGATCGAGGCGCTACGTCTCGGCGCACACGACTATTTGATTAAGCCTAGCTCCTCCCAAGACATCAAAAATAGCGTGCTAGAAGGCATTGAGCGCTCGCGTAGCCTCAAGCGCCGCCGCGAACTCCTGCTCGTCATCCAGCGCAACCTGTCAGAGCTACAAGCCCAACAGGTGAAAGCCGAACAAAACGGAACCAGCGAAACAACCAGCGCCAGCGACGAAATCGATACCATCCCCGCCCCGGAACCCGTCCAGAGTATGCAATTGGGCGTGCTGACGGTGTTCCCCGGTCGCTACCAGATCGCCGTTCACGATACATCTATAGACCTCACCCCCACCGAGTTCGACCTGTTGCTGTACCTCGCCGCCCACCAGGGCCGCGTGGTCTCCTGCCATGAACTCGTGCGCGAGGTCCGCAACTACGCTGTCGGCGAGGCCGAAGCCCGCGAGGTCATTCGCCCCCACGTCAGCAACCTGCGCCGCAAGCTCAAGAACGCAGGCTTAGAAAAAGACCTTATCGTCAACGTGCGCGGCATCGGCTACCGCCTGAGCGAATACGCCCAGTAGGGACGAGCAACGGCGCGTCCAGCCCGCTGCCCTATTCAAAATCGCCTCACATCCCTATCATATGTGGCGATTTTGCCTTCTAAACCAGGGAAATTACATGCGCCGCGCCCTCCCCCTTTTCTGCCTCATCACCAGCTTGCTGTGGGTCGGCCTGCCAACCACCGCGCAGGGCTGCGCCGAAACCACAGGCCGCACCGAACGCCAGTCTTACCGTAGCACCATCGCCCAGACAACCATGTACTACACGGTCTACCTGCCCCCCTGTTATGACGAAACAACCACCTATCCCGTCCTTTATTTGATGCACGGGTCCGCCTCCTTCGACGACCACTGGCTCCAAGCCGGGTTAGACGACGCACTAGACACCGCCATCACGGCTGGCAAAGCCCCCCCCATGATCGCCGTCTTGCCCTTCGGTGAGTGGATCGCCAACCAAAACCAGTTCGAGCGTGTATCCTTCGGCAACGTGTTCATAGAAGAACTGATGCCCACCGTTGAAGGCACCTACCCCGTCGCGACCGACCGCGAACGCCGCGCTATCGGCGGCATCTCACGCGGCGGATTCTGGGCCTTCGGCATCGCCTTCCGCAACCCGGACCTATTCACCGCCGTCGGCGGCCACAGCGCCTTCTTTGACCGCTTCCACGCCCCGCCGGATCACAATCCGCTGGACCTCGCCCTGAACGCACCAGAAATTGAGTCGCTAGCCATCTGGCTGGACCGTGGCGCAAACGACTTCGCCGCCCCCGGCCTTGATCTCATGGATGCCAACCTCACCGAGCGCGGCCTGGACCATACCTACACCGTTCACCCCGAAGGCGAACATGATCTACGTTATTGGTCCGCCCATGTGGATGACTACGTGAAATTCTACGCTGCCGCGCTCGCCCCTACCCCAACAAACCCCGCCGTTTTCGCGTTTACGCCGCCACGCCAGGTACCCACGCCAGACACCAGCACCTTCGCCTTCACACCGCCAAGAACGGAGGAAAACACCGCCTATGACGTGTTCGTACCGGTTGTCGCCTTCAACAGCACCCGCGCCAAACTCGACAGCGGCACCTTCCTCAACCTGATTGCAGGCATCAGCAACCCGAAGTTCCTGCTTGACGACGAAACCGCCGCCCGCCTCGCACCCTACGGTGTGAACACCGCCCCAGCCCGCACGCTTCCCCGTGCCGAACTCGAACGGGCACTTTTCAATGACCGCAACGCCTTCGCGCTCCTGCCCTTCGACGCATTAACACCGCGCTACCGTGTGTTGCTCATCGACGAACAAAATCCACTGTTCGATGCGTCCAGCTATGCACTCGCCTTCCGTGACACCAACACGCCCAACTTCGAGCCGTCCCGCCTAACGACGCTCACCCTCTCCGGCGTGACCGCCATCACCCGCAGCAGCACTCCCGTTATTGACCGCTATGGGGTCGATTGGGCAGCCTCCGGCATCGCAGAATACACAAATCGTGTCGATTACTTCCACACCAGCAACGAAGTCTCGTTTACGAGCGCCTGCCCCCAGTCGGAAGAAACACCGCTCGGCGCGTTCTGCTCTAAGCTGGACCACTTTCCAATCCTAGAGCAGGTCGGCCTGGACATCGTAGAGCTTTCCGGCAACCACAACAACGACCACGGCTACACCGCCTATCTCGACACCTTGCAACTTTACCGTGAGGCGGGTATTCAAACCGTTGGCGGCGGCGCAACCATCGCCGAGGCCAAACAGCCCTTGATTCTCGTCCACAACGGCAACACGATTGCGATGCTGGCCTGCAACAATGTCGGCCCCTTCTACGCCATCGTCGGTGATGATCGCCCCGGTGCTGCCGCCTGTGGCCCCTGGATGCAGGACACCCTTACCGACCTCCAACCGTTTACCGACCTCATTATCATCACCGTGCAACACCTGGAATTTGAGGAATATCTACCCCGCCCAGAAATTCAGTTCGACTTCCGCCAACTTGCCGATTGGGGTGCGGACATCGTCGCCGGAACCCACGCCCACAAGCCACAGTCCTTCGAGTTCTACGCCAACACCCGTGGCACTACCAGCTTCCTCCACTACGGCCTCGGCAATCTCTTCTTCGACCAACCCTTCTGGGGCAATTCCCGCTTTTGGATGGACACGCTATTCATCTACGACGGCCAACTCGCAACCATCGAACTGTTCACAGGTATCATTGAAGAACAAGCCCGCCCCCGCCCCATGACGCCCGAAGAGCGCCAGAACTGGCTCGACTTTATGTTCGTCGTCAACAACGGAGTCCAATAAATGCGCCGCCTTGTGCTGCTCACCCTGCTCCTGCTTGCCGGCACAGCCGCCGCCCAACCAGACCCCATCACCGCCAAGCTAAAGCAAATGACCCTCCGCCAAAAAGTAGCGCAGATGTTCATGGTCGGGCTGTTTGGCCCCAATATCACCGTAGACGGTGCCACTTTCCTCGCAGAACACCAACCCGGCGCTATCGTCGTGTTCGCCTACAACGCTGGGACACCCGCAGCCGTCACACGACTGGTCAACAACTGGCAGAGTACCATCACCGCCGCTGGTGCCCCCCCCATGCTCGTCGCCGTAGACCAGGAAGGCGGACGCATCAATACATTGGAAGAACCGCCATTCACCCACTATCCCGTCCCGGCGCTCGTCACCGCCACCGGGAACCACAACCTCGCCTATCGCACGGGGGTCGCCCAGTCTCGTGAATTACTAGCTGTCGGCGTTAACATGAACCTTGCCCCCGTCGCCGACCTGGAAACAAACCCGGACAACCCCGTCATCTACCGCCGTTCCTACGGCAGCGACCCGCGCATCGTCGCCCCCACGCTCTCTGCCGTCGTCCAGGGAATGCAGGACACCGGGGTCATTGCTACCCTCAAACACTTCCCCGGCCACGGCGACACCATCCAGGACAGCCACCTGGAACTCCCGCTCATACCCTTCGACCAAACCGCCCTGGAGTCCCTCGAACTCATTCCCTTCCGCGCAGGGATTCAAGCCGGAGCCGAGGTCATCATGGTGGCTCACCTGGAACTCCCCGCCATTGACCCCACACCCGGTCGTCCATCGTCCCTCTCCCCCCCCATTGTCACCGGGCTACTACGTGAAACCCTCGGCTTCGACGGGATCATTATGACCGATGCCCTCGATATGGACGCCATCGACACCGAATACAGCCTACCCAACGCTTCCGTGCTGGCCGTCCAGGCTGGCGTGGACCTCCTCGCCACCGGGCCGCACATAGGCCTTAATACTACCGTCGCCGCAATTGATACTGTGGTCGCCGCCGTCGAATCCGGCGAGATCACCGAAGCACAAATCGACGCCTCCGTCACCCGTATTCTGGGCGTAAAACACCGCTATGGCCTGCTGGACTGGTCCCCGCTAGACCCCACCACCGCCAACCAACGTATCACCGCTGCAAACGGCCCCACCATCGTACATGACCTGTTCGCCGCAGGCATCACCATTGTCTACGATAACGGCCTGCTCCCCCTACCTCGCAACGAACGCATCCTGATGATCTACCCGCTGGACCGCGTCAACGCGACCGCCACCTGCACCGCCCTCAACCCAGCCCTCCAGCGTGTAGGCGCAGCAGATTACCCCTCAGAGCTACAGTTTACCGAGGCCGTTCGCCTCGCCGAAAACGCCGAGCGCGTGGTGATCTTCACAGAGAACGCCGTCTACAACCCATCGCAAGCTCGGCTCGTAGACGCCCTCCCCCCAGAGCGAACGGTGGTTGTCGCCACCTGGTCCCCCTATGACCTCAACGCCTTCGCCCGCCTCCCCGGTGCCTACCTAACCGCCTACAGCCCCTTCGATGGCGGCATACAGGCCGCCTGCCGCGTGCTCTTCGGCGACACCCCCGCCCGTGGCCGCCTTCCCATGCACCTCTCAGATACCGTCCTCGCCGCATCGGGTACTGGGCTTCCCATCCGCTAAGGCTATTCCAGATAAAAGATAGCGTTATCCCCCGGCTAGGGCAAAAACGTGTCCACTTCAGTGGACATCGCCTCATACGGGTGTTTTGGCGTCCCTTTAGTGGACGCGCTAGGCTGTAGCCTATGTTTTAACCGCAGGCGGCTTGCTCCGACATTTTGCTGGAACAATCCAAGGAATCACAGCCCGCCAAAAAGATGAGTGTTACATTAACACACACCCCACAAACCACCAAAAATGAGTGTAGGACAAACCCCGATGTGTTATATTCATCGCTTAGTTGATAGCTGTTGCAAATAATATAACAGCACACCAACAAGGAATTCTTAGGTAACATGCACTCTACAAAAATTTAGGGAGAATTTACGAGTGAAACATACTTTCCCCCGTTTGTTCGCGGTGATGCTTGTCGCCGCACTAGCCGTCCTCAGCGCCTTGCCGCTGTCGGCTCAGGAAAACACCCTCACGATTGCCTCCGGTACGGACATCGAGAACACCAACATCCACGTTGTCACCTCGTCCCCGTCCTTCTCGGTACTGGAGCACATCCACGAGACGCTCTTCTTCATCAACCCTGAGGGCGAGCTGGAGTCGCAACTGGCCGAGTCCATCGAGGCCATTGACGAAACCACCTACGAAATCAAGCTCCGTGAGGGCGTCACCTTCACCGACGGTGAGCCGTTTAATGCCGAGGCCGTGAAGGCCAACATCGACTGGGTGCTGGACACCGAAAACGCGGCCACCTTCCGCTTCTTGCTGGTCGTCGGCGGCGAGCCGGCTCAGGTTGAAGTCGTGGATGAGTACACCGTCCAAATCACCACCGCCACACCGTTCGCACCGCTCCCAGCACACCTCGCCCACGGCAGCCTCGCGATGGTTAGCCCAACATCCCTGGAGCAAGGCGCAGACTTCATGGCAACCAACGCCATCGGCACCGGCCCCTACATGCTGGAAGAATGGGCACGCGGCGAGCAGGTCACCTTGGCCCGTAACCCAGACTACTGGGGTGAAGCCCCCGCTATCGACCGGGTTGTCTTCCGTGTCGTCCAGGAAGACGGTGCCCGTATCGTTGAGGTCGAATCCGGCACCGTAGACGTTGCCGTTCGCGTTCCCCCGGCAGACATTCCGCGCTTGGAAGCCAACCCGGACATCAACGTGGAAATCACCCCCGGCCTGCGTACCATCTACATCTTCTTCAACACCACCCAGGCCCCGTTCGATGACGTGCGCGTGCGCCAGGCGTTGAACTACGCCGTAGACAAGGACGCAATCGTCGCCAGCCTGTTCGAGAACGCCGCCCTCGTCAGCACTGCGCCGTTTGCAGAGCCGATCTTCGGCCACTCGGTACAGTCCCCCTATGAGTACAACCCGGACCTCGCCCGCGAACTGCTGGCTGAGGCTGGTATTGAGGAAGGTACCACCATCACCCTCCACCACCCGACGGGCCGCTACATTCAGGATGCCCTGGTTGCCGATGCTGTGCGTTCCCAGTTGAACGAAGTTGGCCTGAATGTTGAACTCGCCACCCTGGAGTGGCCGCAGTACGTGCCGTTCGTGCGCCAACCGCTCGAAGAGGCCGAAGTTGAGTTCGCTATGCTCGGTTGGGGTGTCCCCACTGTAGACGCCGACTACGCCATGTTCGCCCTGTTCCACAGCAGCGAGCACCCGCCCGGCTTCAACGGCGCATTCTACGACAACCCGGATGTAGACGCCCTGCTTGAGGAGGCCCGCTCCACACTGGACCTAGAAGCACGCCAGGCAGCCTACGACCAAGCTATCGCCACCGTCTGGGAGGACGCCCCGTGGCTGTTCCTCTACAGCGAGATTCAGGTAACCGCCATCCGCAACAACGTTGAGGGCTTCGTCGTTCACCCGAACGAGAGCCTCATCGCTGACGACGCGACCTTCGTCGAGTAAAATCGACATAGCGTGAAACACCCGGAAGCAGGGCCAGGGCCACCCGGCCCTGTTTCCCGTTTATATGCTCATACGCATGGACTTATTTATTATGGTTGAGTACATCACACGCCGCCTCATTCTAGCTGTCCCCACCCTCATCGGGGTTTCGCTGCTCGTCTTTCTGAGCCTGCGTCTGGTCCCCGGCGACCCAGCTATCGCGCTCGCTGGCGAACTCGCCACCCCCGAACTCGTCGAACAGGTCCGCGCCGACCTCGGCTTAGATCAACCCCTACCCGTTCAATATTTCACCTACATGGGGCGCATCTTCCAGGGCGACATGGGCCAATCCATCCGTAGCGGCATCCCCGTTACCGAGGAGATCCAGGTGCGCCTGCCGCGTACCCTGCTGCTTGCCTCCCTTAGCCTCGTAATTGCCGGGTTAATCGGTATTCCGCTCGGCGTAATTTCGGCCACCCGCCCGAACTCCTGGTTCGACATCGGCAGCATGATTATCGCCCTGCTGGGCATCTCCATGCCTATTTTCTGGCTCGGCCTCATGCTCATGATTCTGTTTTCCGTGCAGATACCCCAGTGGTTCGGCCTAAATGGGCCGCTACTCCCACCGACAGGCAGCGGCACCTGGCAACACCTCGTCATGCCTGTGACTGCTCTCGCCGCCAATTCGATGGCACTCCAGGCCCGCATGACCCGCGCTAGTATGCTCGAGGTCATGGGCCAAGACTACATCCGCACTGCCCGCGCCAAGGGCCAACACGAGCGCAACGTCATCTACCTGCACGCCTTCCGTAACGCCCTGCTCCCCATCGTAACCATCATCGGCCTCCAGTTCGGGACGCTCCTCGGCGGCGCTGTACTAACAGAAACCGTGTTTAGCTGGCCGGGTATCGGGCGCTTGCTAGTGGACGCCATCGGCTATCGCGACTATCCCGTGATCCAAGGAACCGTCCTAATCATTGCCGTTGGCTTTGTGTTCACCAACCTCCTGGTAGATGTCCTCTATGCCTACCTTGACCCCCGTATTCAGTACACCTAAGGAGCCTCAACCGTGACAACCACCACCCGCTCCCAGCCCATCGAGAAACCAAAGGTCAAAAAGGCCGATACCCTCCAGTTACCGCGTTCGGCTCGCCGCCTCATCCGTAGCCCAATGGCAATCATCGGGGCCACCATCGTCATCGCCTTCATCCTCGCCGGGATAACCGCCGAATTGATCGCCCCTTACGACTACGACCAATCTAACTTTAGTATGGCCCGCCAGGGGCCGAGTGCCGAACACTGGTTAGGCAACGATGAACTGGGCCGCGATATGCTCTCACGCCTGTTATTCGGCGCTCGGATTTCGTTGCTATTGGGGATTATGTCCGTCGGCATTGGCCTCTCTATCGGCGTGCCATTGGGGATTATCGGCGGTTACACAGGCGGGTTCGTGGACCTGCTTATCACGGGCTTCATCGACATCTTGCTGGCTTTCCCCAGTATCCTGCTTGCGATCATGATGGTTGCCATTTTGGGGCCAAGCCTAGAAAACGCCATGATTGCTATCGGTGTGCTGTCGATACCCATTTACACACGCTTGGTCCGTAGCTCTACAATTGGACTAAAAGAGGACCTGTTTATCGAGGCGGCCCGCTCGATGGGCGCGTCCCACTGGCAGATCCTCACCCGACACATCTTCCCCAACGTCCTCGCACCGATCACCGTCCAGTCCAGCTTGCAAATGGCCGTCGCCATCCAAGCCGCCGCCGCCCTCGGTTTCCTGGGCCTCGGTGCGCCGCCAGACGTACCAGAGTGGGGTAACATGCTGCAAAAGGGCAGGACCTATGTGTTCTCCGCGCCGCACATCGTCATCTTCCCCGGCCTCGCCACCATGATGGTCGTCTTTGGTTTCAGTTTGTTCGGTGACGGCCTTCGCGACGCGCTGGACCCCCGCCTGAACAAGTAACCATCACGGGGACGCACCGCCGTGCGTCCCTAAACCGTGACGCCAACAAGAACTAAAAAGCCAACAGCTTTACGCCTCCGCCCGATCCGCCTCATGCGGCGTATACACAATACTCCCGTCCAACACCCCCTTCACGTAATCCGCATACGCCGTCACCGACCACAGCCCCCCGTTCGGGAACGTCGTTCGCGCCGCAATCGCCCGTCGCAAGTCCGCCGCCGTCTTTCCCTGGAAACCCGTGCTCGCGCTCCCAATCCCCGTCAACGTGTGCGCGTCACTGTTCCCCAGGTAGGCCAGCCCCAGGCCCCGCAACGCGAGCTTCGCCCAGCCATTCACCCCCAAGATCACATTCCCCGCGTTCACCACCTCCACCCCATCAAACCCCGCCCGCCGAATGAGATCAAGGTCGTTCCAATATCGCGCCACACCCCGCCGCGTCTCCTTGACGTGCATGTGAAACGGATGCGCCAACACCGCAATGCCCCCCGCCTCATGCACCGCTTGCGCTGTCTCCTCTAACGTCATTCCCGCCGGGACTGGCTCCGTCACCCACCACGCCAGCACATGCCCCTCATGGCTCGTTACCTCCATCCCCGGCACCACCTCAAACGAATAGGTGTCCTGATATTCGTAAGCGTACAGCGATGCGTCCAACCGATCATGGTCCGTAATCGCGATCACGTCCAAATCCAACGTATCAACGTACTTTAACAACGCCCCCACCGACGCCGCCCCGTCGCTCACGTCCGTGTGCATGTGCATGTCCGCCCGGCCCAATTTCTGCTGCATGATTCCCCAGTCCTTTTGCTTGCGTTTGCAACAATGTGCCTTAATATACGCCTTTCCCTTAGCGTCGTTAAGGGAACCCGCAAAACCTTAAACGTAACTTAAGCAGATTTCCCCCAGTTGGAGTAAAATCGAACTCATGCGAGTATTCCAGCGTGTCATCCTACCGATTCTATCTCTGTTGCTGGCCGTTGCTGTGGTCTACATTGTCGTGTATCTCATAGGCGGCCCACCCAACCGCGCTTTCGTCCGCTACAACGCCCCACCGACGATCCCCCCCCCGCTACCCGGCACACCCGTTGCCCGTTTCGAACAGGTGAACCCAGCAATCTTGCAGGCCTACGCCCTCTACGAAAACGGCTACGACCCCGCCGAACAAGACCTGTTCAGCTTTGCCGTCCAGCCCATCGGCAACTACCTACCCCGTAGCGGCGACAACCCCTTCGTACTGAATGCCCCCACCGAAGCACCAACGCCCTTCCCCTACCCCACCACACCACCGCTACCCATCCCAGGGATTCCAGGAATGATAATGCCGACACTCGTCCCCACCTCACTCGTTGAAACCGAGGCGGAACGCACTGTCCCCGTTCCCCTGGAAATCGAGTGGCTAGAGTGCGCCCCGGCAGGCTTACCCGTCTCTGGCCCGTTCACCCAACGCTTTCACCGCTACCACCTTGGGGTAGACATCGGCGTGCGTGTCAACACCCCCGTCGTCGCCACCCACAGCGGCCAAGTCGTCTACGCCGATTGGAATCCCATCGGTTACGGCTACCTCGTTATCTTGCAGAGTGGGCCATTCATCACCTATTATGCCCACAACACATCGTTCAACGTGGTTCAGGGGCAGACAGTCGGGAAGGGGAGCATCCTGGCCTGGAGCGGCAACACAGGCAACAGCACCGGCCCCCACGTCCACTACGAAACCCGCGTCAACGACATCAACGTAGACCCACTAACCTTCGAGAATCGCGGCTACGGCACCTGTTAGGGAGAGAAGAAACCTTATGCAACAACCCCAACGCACCCCGACCCAATCTCAGCGCACCTGGTTTATCTCCTGGCGCTGGCGAATCGTGATCCCGCTGTTTATCGCCGTGTTTCTCGTCTCAACTGTCGGCGCATTCGTTATCGCGCTCCAACTAGGGACCGGGTTCGGCGTTTCCCAGGACAACCTTTTGTTAGAAAGCGTCCGTGGTGTAGATGACCGCGCCAACGCACTCTACCGCAACCAACTTCAAGAGGCCCAACGGGTCGCCTTTACCATTGGCGTGCCGGAGGCCGTCCAACTGGCACAGGTCAACGTCCTTCAAGACAACCTCGAAGCCCTCGCCCGTGCCGCCGAACTAGACAGCCTCATCCTGACAGACGTAAGCGGGATTGAGGTGCTAGGCGTCCAGCGTACCCTCACCACCAACACGGCAGACTACACCGTCAACACAGGGACCAACCTCAGCGCCGAAGCCATCGTCCGCAATGCCCTTGGCGGCATCAGCGGCAGCGCCGCCCTGTTCCGCACGCCCGAAGGCACCCTCGTTTTTGTTGCCACGCCGCTGATTGCCGACGGCGAGGTCGTCGGGAGCGTCCTCGCAGGCCAACACCTCACCGACGTTGCCGACGCGCTGGGTGGGACCGCCGTTGCCTCCGTTGCGATCTATAGTGCCGAGGGCAACCTCTCCGAAAGCACCCTCGCCCTCACCGAATCCCTACAGTCCAACCTACAAATTCCGCCGGAAATCGCCGCCCAAACCCTCGTCGCCTCCCGTGAAACTATCCCTGTGCGCGGCATTACGCTAGACGGTACGCCCTACCGTGCCGCCTATGTCCCCTTCAACTACGGCGAGGCCACGCTGGGGTTAGTCGGTATCTTCCTGCCGGATAACCTCCCCACCGTGACCGCCGTCGGACGCCAACTCGTCGCGCTGATGGCCGCTGGGGTAGCCGGTATCACCGTGACCGTTGGCTTTGTGGCGGTGGCCCTCTTCACCGGGCGCGTCGAGCGCGTCCAACACACCGCCGAGGCCCTCGCTCGTGGGGAACAGACCGCCAGAACACGAATGCAACCGACTGATGAGGCGGGGGCAACCGGTGCCGCCCTCGATGCCTACGCCGACCGCGTCCAGCGCGAACAGGCCGTCGCTGAGGCCACCCTGCGCCGCCAACGACGCGAGACAAATCACCTTGTCGCCGTGCTTCAGGCCATCCCCGACGGCGTCATCGTCCAGAGTACAGACGGCGCTGTAACATTCATCAACGACGAGGCTAAAACCCTCCTCGGCGGCGAAACCGTTCACCACGACGCCCTTAACAACCTTATCAGGCAGTCCAGCAGCCCAGCACAGCAGCCCATCGCCCCCGGCGTCTACGCCCTTGGCGACCCCAAACAGATTTCCGTTGATGACAAGATGCTCCACGCCCAGGCCGCCGCCGTCCAGGCCGCCAACGGGGAGCGTGTGGGAACCGTCCTCGTCCTACGCGACATCAGCGCCGTTGTCCAACAAGAACAACAGCGGGACCGCCTCTTGAACCAGGTCGAACAGTCGCTCGACGACCTCGCCCAAACCGGAGCCTTCGGCGCACCGCCCGTCAACGAGTTTGCCCGTGAGATTGCGGGCCGCGCCGTAGCATTACAAAAACTCGTCGTCGAAATGCGTGAACTCGTCACGCCGGATGAACCGCGCCAGGGAAACAAGAACAAGGCCATCCGTCTGGATACACTCATCTGGTCGGTGGCGAACGAGTGGCGGCAGATCGCCCAGGCCGCCGACCTGACCTTTGAGGTCGCCGTCGCCGAAACGGGACTGCATGTTCTGGGAGAGGAAAAACGCCTGCGCTGGGCGATTGGCAACCTGATCGACAACGCCATTCGTTACACCCCCCCCGGTGGGGCCGTCTCACTGGAGATTACTAACGAGGACAAGGGCCAGGCAACCATGCGCGTCCGGGATAGCGGCGTCGGCATCGTGCCGGAAGAACTGCCCCACGTCACCCAGCGCTTCTATCGCGGCAACCCCAAGATGGACACCGGCGAGATCATCCGCACACCGGGGATGGGCCAGGGACTCTACACCGCCCGCATGATTATCGAGGCCCAAGGCGGTTTCATGCGCGTTCGCAGCAAGCCGGGCGTGGGCACAGCGGTCTACTTCTCGCTCCCCATAACCGCCGCCGTCACCCTCGACCTCCCGCGCATCAAAGAGGACTTCGAGGGCGAAACCGTCCAACTCCCACAGGACTTCCGCGGCGATTTGGAGTTGTAGCCTAATTAAACAGGGCAGCCAGATCAGTAGCCCTGTGCTTGTAAGTTTTGCAAGTGTAGCCTGCTCGTAACAGTCCGTAGCAGGCATTTAACCAACAACGCTTGCCTACGCCTCCGGGTTCCCTAACGTCAAAATATACGCCACCACATCCGCCAATTCCTGCTCCGTCAGCACCTCGCCATAGTTCCCCGGCATCAGGTTTTCGGGATACGCGGGTTCCTCCTGCACGATATGCGCGTTCGGCATTGTGATCGCGTTACGAATGTACGTCACCACATCCTGGTCACCACTCTCCGCCAGCCGCTCCTCCGCGATCACGTACAGGTCGTACATCCCCGGCCCCACTAGCCGCGACCGTGCCGAGTTCACCGAATGGCAACTCGCACACTGCCACGACCCCAACGACGTAGCATAGCTCTCATTGAACACCGTGCGCCCGTTCTCAACATCTCCCGCTGCAATCGCCTCCGCGACCAACACCATCATCTCCTCACTCGGCACGGCGGCCTCCGGCGTTTCCTCCGGCGCGAGTTCGGTTTCTTCCGGTGCCGCCTCCGGCGTCGGCTCATCCCCCCCACACGCTGCCAACACCAGCGCGGCCACCATCACAAGAACAAGCATCCACGGCCTGCGAATCATCAACATATCTTCTCCATTTGTATCATAACCTTCAACAGACAAAACACTACGCCAACTCCCATACCACAAGCCGAACAACCGCTTAGAATCCACCAAGAAACGCAAACAGGGCAACCATCCGGCTGCCCTGCATTCGTGCCCCAGCGATTACCAAGCCTACATCACATCGCATGTTCACGGCCCACAGCCGGACTTCACGTAGACGAGACAAAAAACGAAAAACTAAAGACAGGTTATTTCAGCCTCATTGCTTGTTGCCCATCACGCAAAACTGCCCTATGACCCCGGATACCCCAACGACAGCACATAACCCACCACATCCGCGAGTTCCTGCTCCGTCAGCACTTCCTCGTAATTCTGCGGCATCAGGTTTTCCGGGTAGGCCGGGTCTGCGGATACATGATAATCTGCCGGATAAATAATCGAGTTCACGACATACGTCACCACGTCCGGGTCACCGCTCTCGGCAATGCGTTCCTCTGCACGGGTATAGATGTTATACAACCCCGGCCCCACCAACCGCGCCTCGCTCTCGTCTACCGAGTGGCAACTTGAACACATCCACCCACCACCAGAGGTCTGATACATCGCCCCGAATACCGTCTGCCCGTTGGCAACGTCGCCCGCTGCAATCGCCGCCGCCACCAGATCAACCTCGGCTTCTTCCTCAACCTCTTCCGTCACAACCTCGGTTGTCGCCGTCGGTGGGATGGCAGTCGGGACGGTTGTCGCCGTCGGTGGGAT
>CAYWZS010000020.1:19000-23088 GCA_964462905.1 uncultured Anaerolineaceae bacterium | reverse complement strand
CGGTTGTCGCCGTCGGTGGGATGGCAGTCGGGACGGTTGTCGCCGTCGGTGGGATAGCAGTCGGGACGACTTCTTCCGTCGCCTCAACAACCTCCACCGTCACCTCAGCTTCTTCGCTGTGCGCCTCCTCAGTGGCATCTTCCTCCCCATCCACCTCGGCATCCGCCACCGCAACCGGAACAGGCGTCGCAATCGAGCCACACGCCGCGCCAAATACCAGCACCCCACTCAACAGCAACACCATCATAAACTTACGTGTCATTGATTGACTTCCCCGTTTGTTTGTGCTTTTTAGAACAACCGCATTGTAGCGCAGCCTCCTAAGGAATACCACACACGACACCTAAAATCCCGTCGTCTCCGGGCGACGATAGTGCAGCACCCGTTGCAAGAACTTCAACTCTAGCGGATAGTCGTAGACCTGTGTCGCGTACCGCACCCCGCTAACCCCCTTTAACAACTTCCGCATCGTCCCCCGCAACCGAATATCCGTCACCGTCGGATAGTACGCGTTCACCACCGCCTCAAAATCCCGCACCTTCCGCCGGATACTGTCTGTAAACCACGGGGTACCGGGATCACGCCGCAACGACTTCTGGCTCCACTCCTCGCTGGCCCACTCGTCCAGCGTGTCCGGAAAGCGGAACCCAGCCTCATAAGCCGCCTCCGTCATGATGCTCCCCTCCTGCGGCACGGGTGTGTAGATATACAGAATCAATTCCGTGGCGGGGTTCACCTGCTTCACCTTGCGGATAAACTTGATCGTCCCTTCCACATCCGCCAGCGGGTCCGGCGGATTCCCCATCACAAACGACAGTTCCGGCACCACCCCAAAGCCCTTCATCCGCTCCACAATCGCCAGCGTCTTGTCCACGCTAGACGACCCGCCCTTGTTCATCTGCTTGAGCGTCTCGTCGCTCCCTGTCTCCGCCCCCATAAACACCATCCGCAACCCACTATCCGCCATCGTCCGCCACGTCTTATCGCTGTAGCGCATCATATTGTCCACACGCCCCAGCCCCCACCAGTTCACATCCAGCGGAGCCAGCCGTTGCGCGATTTCTAACGCTCGGTCCTCCCGAATGAAGAAGTCCATATCGTGAAACTCCACCCCGTCGATGTTCCACTCCGCCTTCATATACGTGACAATATCCCCCACCCGCCGACCACTCTCCGCCAGCCAGCGTTTCTGCGCCAACGGCACCACCGCGCAAAAACTACACGAGAACGGGCAACCAAAGCTCGTGTGATGCGACAACACCCGCTTCCCCAAATAACTCGTCCCCACATACGGCGTCACGTCAATCTGCTCATATGGGTACCACGGAAAGTTGTTCACATCCGCATACGGCGCACGCAGCGTTTTCACAATCGTCCCGGCGTCGTCATAGGCCAGCGACGGCACATCCGCCATACTGCCCCCATCATGCAGCGTGTCCACAAACTTACGAAACGGCGGTTCCCCCTGTCCAATAATCCCATAGTCCACATACGGCGCTCGGACAGTGACTTCCGGGTGATTGCTCACAAAGTACCCACCCCACAAAATCGTGAGATCAGGCCGCGCTGCCTTCACTGCCTTGCACACCGGGACCGCCTGCCGCAACTGTGGCCCCGGCATCACCGTAACCCCCAACAGCTTCGCCCCGGTGCGCTCTGCCGCCGCAAGTATCGCCGCCGCCGGATCATCTACCAAGTTCCCGTCAATCAGTTCAACATCGTAATGATCTGCGATCACCGCCGCCACCGACAGCAACGACATTGGGAGCCGCTGCTTGCCGGGCGAGGTGCTAATTGGGTTGTAGAACAACACAGTATGGCGCATGGTGAGGAGTCCGTTATTACATAGCTGGGTGTTTATTGTGGCGGGTTATCGCCACCCGCACAAGTCAACAGGTATTTTTATCATGGCTGTCACTTTAAACACACCCGTAAACATGATAATTATATGATATACGTCATTACATAAAACAAGTAGCCTCATAGACAATGAGTGTAATTACTTACGGAGAAGTAGGTAAGCAATTACATAAGTCACAGTGTCGTTACGCAAAGATGAATAGGACAAGATGAACAAGGTAAAACTCTTCCCAAGACTAGTCATGGTTATTGGTGTTGTATTCGCGGTGATGGGGCTACTTACCGTCGGGGCTGGTATATACATCAATATATTTGTCGGAAATCAACTCGCCAACCAGAACATTACCACACCAGATGATGCCTCAATTCCTAACACGCAAGTGAATAGCATCGCCACAGCACTCAGCATGTCGGAAATCATCCAGGAGCACGCTGCACGTTACACCGGTGGGCTAACCTACGCAGAAATGGGACGCTTCGCCGTACCGGGTGGCGACCCCGCTGGCACAAGCAACCCGGACGAAGCACTTTTAGACGACGCTGGAAACCCGGTCCCGAACACAGCACGTGACACGCAGTTGACCGCCGCTGGTCTCGTGACCTCCCTGAGCCTCTCGGCCATGGCAATCGGCGCATCCTACGGCGCAATCGCCCTGGGTGTCGCGTTTACCGTCCTCGGTATCGTCGTCGCTGGCCTCGGTTACGCCCTGCTGGGTCTGATTACCCCTGAGGTTGCCGAGCGCTTCGGCCTACAGCCAGTGGCCGCAACCTAACGACCACGACACACCACTGAACCCAAAAGCCCTATCTCAGCATGAGACAGGGCTTTTATATTTCCAATTTTAGGGAGAACGACCTCATAATCGCTTGTACCTCATGCCAGGGCCAACTTGGACATGAAACAGATTTAAGTGAAATTTAAGTTACTGCATAGCAGACAATAATTACCTCGTGAGTGAATGGGTTTTTAGTGATCTAAAGTTAGTTGTATTACCGATAGCCCCATACAAGCAAAAGAAACAATGTGCTTGCAGAGTTCACTACAAGTAACAAGGATGTGTACCAACATGCGTAACTTCTACTTCTTGCTGGTCCTGCTACTGGCACTGCCCTTCGGCACGGCCTTCGCCCAGGATGCAACACCGACCATCGCTGAGATCGTTGTCAGCTCCACCGAGGCTGAAACGCCGGAGTTCACCACCCTGCTCACCGCCGTCGGTGCTGCCGACCCCGCCGTACTGGAACTGCTGTCCGACCCTGAGGCCGAGTTGACCGTGTTCGCCCCAACGGACGCCGCCTTCGCTGCCCTGGCAGAGGCACTGGGCGAGGAGGCCTTCAGCGCACTCTTGGAGGACACCGCCACCCTGACCGCCATCCTCCAATACCACGTTGTACCGGGTACCGTGATGTCCGCTGACGTTGTTGCTGGCCTCGAGGCTGCCGCAATGGACGCGATGGAGATGGACGAAGAGAGCACGGACGATATGGAAGAAATGGCCCCGGCCTTCTTCGTGGAAACCGCCCAGGGTATTCGCACCGAAGTGACCTCCCCAGAAGAGGGCGTCATCACGGTTGGCGGCGCAGCCCTCAACCTGGAAATGCTGGACATTGAGGCCGCTAACGGCGTGATCCACGTCGTAGACGCCGTCATGGTTCCGCCGCTAACCACCGTCGCTGACGTGGTTGTTGCTTCCGCCGAAGGTGAGGAGCCGGAGTTCGCCACACTGCTGGCCGCTGTTGGCGCTGCCGACCCTGCCGTCCTCGAACTACTGTCCGACCCGCTGGCAAACGTGACCGTCTTCGCCCCGACGGACGCCGCTTTTGCCGCCCTCGGTGAGGAGACCATCACCGCTGTCGTTAGCGACATGGCCCTCGTAACCGACATCCTCCAGTACCACGTCATCGCTGACGTGATCTACTCCCCGGCAGTCGTTGAGCTGGTCGCTGAAGGATCGGTCGAGGTCGAGATGGCTAACGGCGACGTTGCCGAAGTCACCCCAGAACTCACCATCGCGGGTGCCAACATCGTCATGACCGACATTGAAACCATCAACGGTGTCATCCATGTCATCGACGCTGTGATCTTGCCCCCCACCGAATAGTAAAGTAGGGGTGACCCGCTGGGTCGCCATTCGTTCACACGCCTGCTCCACAGGTCAATGTAATATCGCCATCGCTTGACGAAGAGGGAAGCATCCAACCAGGTGCTTCCCTTTCTATGTCACAAC
>CAYWZS010000020.1:0-18900 GCA_964462905.1 uncultured Anaerolineaceae bacterium | reverse complement strand
TCGCTTGACGAAGAGGGAAGCATCCAACCAGGTGCTTCCCTTTCTATGTCACAACCAAGGGTTGATTTGCGCGGTTCGCGGTGAGGGTAGGTTCGGGGCTTTTGCTGTGCTACGCTATGTGGGCGACGACGAAAACCAAGGTCAGCCCAACCATGCCACCCATCCCCACCGCCATGACCGCCGTGATCCTCAAAGGGACAGGCGACCTCGACCAACTTCAACTTGCCCACAACATACCAACCCCCCAACCCATAACAAGTGAGGTGTTAATTCAGGTGGGAGCATGTGGCTTGAACAACACCGACGTAAATCTCCGCCTGGGATGGTACGCCAAGGACAACGACGCCCAGGCGCAATCCGGGTGGAAGCGCGGCGCAGACCAGTTCCCAGTTATCCAGGGCGCAGACGTGGCCGGGACCATCGTCGCCGTCGGTAAAAACGTTAGCGAGCGCCGGATCGGAGAGCGCGTGCTGGTCAACCCCACAATCTACCTTAGCGACTACGACACGGACCCCACCGCAATTGACTACCTCGGCAGCGAGCGAAACGGCGGCTACGCACAGTACGTGGTAGTTCCCGCTCAGAACGCACACACCATCACCGCAAACCTCACCGACATTGAGCTGGCAACCTTCTCCACATCCTACCTGACCGCCGAGCATATGATCGCGTCCATCAACACACAAGCGGGCGAAACGGTGCTGGTCACGGGGGCATCTGGCGGGGTGGGGTCCGCGCTGGTGCAACTGCTCAAGGTACGCGGGGTACGGGTGGCCGCGCTCGTCGGAACAGGCAAAGAGAAACAGGCGCACGATTTAGGCGCGGATATTGTCGTCAACCGTCATGCTGCGGACATCGAAACGGCTATCCGCAAGGCGCTGGACGGTAACACACTCGATGCCGTAACGGATGTCGTCGGCGGCGCAAACTTCAACCTCTGGCTGACCCTAATGCGCCCTGGTGGACGGCTCGTGACCGCCGGGGCCATTGCGGGGCCATTGGTGGAGATCGACCTACGAACGTTGTATCTCAAGCATCAGCACCTCACCGGCTCCACATTGGGAACCCAGGCGGACTTCGCCAACCTCGTGCGCCACATCAACCACGGGCAACTTAGGCCCTTGGTCGCCGCGACCTATCCACTAGACAGACTACCCCAGGCACAAACCGCCTTCCTCGAGAAGAAGCACTTCGGCAAGTTCGTGATCGTTCCCTGAGTGACACGGGCAATTAGCAGTAGCTTCGGTAAGATGGGACAGATTCCCACTGATGGAGTGTTACCCATGCCCCCCACCAAAACCTTTTCCCTCAACATCGGCTGGACCGTCGAGTACTTTGAGCCAAACATCGACGGCTTCGAGATGGCCCCCAGCCCAGAGCCAATCGAACGCCTGAACACCTGGACCTGTAGCGGACGGTTCGCAACAGCGGGCTTCTACGCCTACCTGCGGCGTGCCTTCGAGGTGGAGCCAATCACCACCCACTGTATCCGCTATATAGTGCAACTAGAAAACGCGCCAGGAACCACCCGCGTCTACGTCAACGATACTTACCTGGGCAACGCGAACGGCATTTCCACGCGCCTTGATGTGACGGATTACGTCTCGCTCGGGCAAAACAAGCTCAACCTGCGCCTAGACTGCTGGGAGGACGGCAACCGTCGCTTCGACGACGTATATCTGCTGCAAGTTCCCTGCGACGAGGCGACATCATGATGGGCCTGCTGCTGGGACGAGACAGACGGGAGATCACACCGCCGCCAGGCGTGCCGCTCATCGGGTATGGCAACCGCTTCGCGCCCAACATCACCGCGAAAGACCCGCTCTATATCACGACACTGTATCTTACAGACGGGGAGGCGCAACTCGTGTTAATCACCGCCGACCTCCTCGCCGTCAGTGATGCAACAGTGGCACGCGTACAGGCAAGTGTAGAACCGCATGTGGTAATCGCCTGTTCACACACCCACTCCGGGCCACTCGCCCACGCCGCGCCGACGAGCCTACCGCACTATCGCTGGTACGTACACTGGCTCGTCACGCAGATGATCAACTCCGTACAGGCCGCAATGACCCACACCGTCCCCGCGCAGATAGCACGCGGCCAGTCCACCGCCAGCATTGCGATTAACCGCCGCCAACGCCAACCTGACGGCTCCGTCGTCATCGGCCACAATCCAGACGGCCCCGTAGACGACAGCGTGACCGTGATCCAACTTCAACGCGAGGACGGGCGTCCGCTGGCAAACCTTGTCAACACCGCCTGTCACCCGACCAGCCTCGGCCCTAGCAATGTGCGGGCCTCTGCGGACTGGGTCGGGGCGATGCGGCATCGTGTAGAGCAGGAAACAGGCGTGCTTTGCGCCTTCGTGCAGGGTGCCTGTGCGGACCTGAATCCCTACACACAGCACGACATCACAACCCAGTGGGACACGCGCACAATGCTCGGTGAATCCGTCGCCGGGAGCGTCCGCGCTGCGTTGCTGGACCTACAACCCGTCAAACCCGGCCCTATCACCGCCACACCGTTGACGATAGACATTCCGTTGGAAGCCGAGCCGGGCGTGTCCTACCGTAAAGCGTTGGCAGTTTTCGCCGGGGTACCGTCGGCATTAGTGGACCCGGTCCTCAGGCTGTTGTTCCCGTGGGATGCTGACTTGCGCGAGACAGATGGGCAACCCGTTGTTGGGCTACGGGCCGATGTTGTCCATATCGGTGGTCTAACGCTTTTCGGAATCGGTGCAGAGGTATTCACCGAGGTTGGCATGGCACTCCAACACGCTCATCCGGGGGCGGTCATCGCTGGTGTGACCAACGGATGCATCGGCTACCTACCAACACCTGCGGAACATGATCTCGGCGGCTATGAAGTGGATATTGCACCGTACTTCTTTCGGCTACCAGGGCGCGTCAACCGCGATAGCGCAGACGCAGTCATCGCCGCACTGCTGGACAGTACCGCCACAGGCGCTTAGGGGCTGTTCGGCGTTGCTGCATTGATCGGAGCCAATTGCACATCAATCGTGGTGGGGATTGTCGAAATCCCCGCGCTCTCAATATCCGCCACAGTGACCGCCACCGTTGGCTCTAGCTGGAACGTCCCGGCCTCGGTGCGGCCACCCGCATCCACCAACACCCGGATGTTATCCACCGTCAGGTCATCCAGGGCGAATTGTGCGCCGTTAACAATCACGGTGACTTCGGTGGGGGTGGTCACAACCTCGAAACCATCTGCTAGGCCAATCACCTCCACAGGAATACTCTCGAACTGACTGCTAGACTGTATCGGGTCAATGCTGATGCGAACCGTCACCAATTGCCCGGTGATTGGCACAACCCGGTTATCTGGTATCTCCACGGGGACACGAATCTGAAAGTCATTCGTATTGGTCGAAAGGTCAATCGACTGCGTGGAGAGCGTACCCGGAAGCGCCTCCAACGCCTCCTGTGGCCCGGTCACGAACAGCGTTTCAGGCTCATAACTGAAATCCGCTGACAGGGTGTACCCTTCCGGCGGCTCTCCGATAATATCTGGGCGCACACGCACCTCACGCACATCACTGCGCGGTTGCATCTCCACATTCACGCCCACCTCCTCCGGCGTCACCGTCAACCCCGTTACAGCGTTGCCGTTCACATCAAATAGCTGCGGGCGAAAATCCTGCTCAAAGGACTCGCGCTGGCCCTCCAAATCCACGACAACACGCGCACTCACGACGCCAGACACCACATCCGCCGGACCAGCCACCAACACCTGCGTAATATTAGAGGACGGCGTCCCACGCTCAATCGTAGCGGGCACCTCGCCGACTGTCGTCAGTTCCAGGGGAATCAACTGTTCCTGCCGTAGTTGAAGCTCAACCGTGATCTGGCTCGGCGACACCCCCGCAATTGAAGCCTGCCGCTTCTCCGAAATCACCCCCTCCAGCGGCACCGTCACCCGGCCAGATGTCGTGATGTCGCTCAGGTCCGCAATCACCCGCACATCATCCGCGGCTAACTGCTCAAAGGTGCTCGCAGGCGCACGGACGCGGACGGCAGCAGTATTGGTTGGGTTATTGGTAACGATGACGTTCGGAGCCAGTTGCAGTTCAATCGCCACACGAGACGCCATACGCCGCTCAGAAACCGGGTTCGAGGCAAGGCTGGCCGTCACCCAAACAATAAACGACAGCAACAACGAGAAGCTGAACCATGTGATATTTTCGATCACTTTTTTGCGGCGAGGCAAACGACGCATCATCAGGAGGCTGTACCCCGAATACTATCGGTAAGAGCCATGAGTTGCTGGCGCACCCGTCTCGTCCAGCTTGTCGCCCCCATATCCCCCATACCATACAACGCAGTAAGTAACGTTCGCAGGCGGTTAATATCCAGCCGAGTAATCATACGCCCACCGTTCGCAATCGAGATTCGCCCTGTCTCCTCAGAGATAATCACACACACTGCATCGCTAACCTCCGTCATGCCAAGCGCGGCACGGTGGCGTAACCCCTGTTTGCGGAGGTTGCGGCTGGCCGAAAGCGGCAAAACCGCCGCCGCCGCCGCGAGCTTGCCCCGGCGGTCCACAATTGCCGCCCCATCGTGGAGTTCCGTCTTCGGCCAGAAGATCGTCATCAACAACCCGGCAGACACAGCCCCATCCACATAGACCCCCGTGCGGACGTACTCCTGTAGGTTGCTCTCACGCTCCAATACAATGAGCGCCCCGTGTCGCCGTTCGGAGAGTTGTTCAGCAGCAATACAGATTTGTTCAATGACCTCCGCCGTCACATTATCCGGGGTATCCTGGCCGAAGAACTGCCCCGCCCGCCCCAATCGTTCGAGGGCGCGGCGTAGCTCCGGCTGGAAGATCACCGGGATTGCCACAGCCAACACCGCCAGCGCATTCCCCAGCAGCCAGCCCAACGCCTGCAATTGGAACACCCCAGAGACAACCAACAACAACACCAACACCGTCAGCGTCCCCCGCAGCAGGGCGACAGCCTGCGTCCCCCGGAACAGAAAACTTGCCGAAAAGAACAACATCGCCACCAGAAAGATGTCCACGTAGTCGCGTGGGGTGAGGTTGCTAATCGTCCACAACAGGTCCACAGAGATTACTCGTTTCGCCTAGCAGCCGAGCTTATCTAGGGCTTCTTGGTATTCCAACACATTCGGCGGGTTCAGCTTCACAATCTGGCTGATCGTCGAACAAGCGTCATCGGTGAGACCTGCGTCAAGCTGTAAGTTCGCCAGCTTATCCAGGTGTTCCACCGCCTCATCATAACGCTTCAGTTGCCGGTAAATTGCCGCCAAACGCGACCGCAAACCACTATCTTCTGGGTAGGCACGAACCAACGACTGCAACAGCTTCAAGATGCTCTTGACCTCACGGCGCTTGGAGTATAGCCGCAGCAAATCGTCAAGTTGCCTGATCCCCTCAATCTGGTTCCCCATTTGCAGGTTGATCTCCACCAACGCGTTACGCGCCTTCTCGTCGGTGGGGTCCAACTCGATAATCTCCTCATAAACGCGCTGTGCCCGGCGAATGTCCATTCGCAGTTGGTCAATATCGGCCAACGCATGTTTTATCCGCAGGCGAGTTTCCGGCTCTGCACCGACACGCTCCGCCAGGCGTTCAGCCTCAGAGTAAGTACCACGCCCCTTGTCTAAGTTCCCCAGTTGACGATACGTGTTGGCAAGCTCAATATACTGGTCCAGCGCCTCCTCAGAGCGTTCCTCCTGCTCCAACAGGCCGATGAGGTTTCGGCGCACATCCACGTCCAACGGGGCCGTTTCTAACACCTCGAACAAAATCGAAGCAGCGCGTCCGTTTTCCCCACGAACGCGGTAGGTCTTGGCAACCACGTTATACTTGTTAATCGCCTGTCGCACACGCCCTTCCAGCATCATCACCTCCGCCATACGAACGTGAATCGGCAGGTAGGTCGGGGCCTTCTCAATTGCATATTGGCCTTCATCCAAGGCCAGCGTGTAAAGCCCCTGGCGGATGTAACGGTCGATCTTAGCAACGGACTCCGTCACGCCCTCAGCAATATCTTCCGCCAGGAACTCCAAGATACGCTCACCGCCGCCGTCACGCTGGGCCTCGGCCATCTGGTGCCGGGTGTCCTCCAAGCGGCGCTCCCACTCATTCCCACTAAGAAGCCGTTGCATCCGTCGGCAAACCGCCGCGAGGTTATGGTCGTTCTCGCTGCGTCGTTGGATCGTCAGCAAAATATCATCATAGACATTCTGTGCAAGCTGGCGATCTTCCTCCGTTAGTGCGCGTGAGGTATCCACCAACAACGCAGACTGTGCCAGGTAGTTTAGGCCAGACTTGTACTTTTCGAGGCTCACATAGGCCTGTCCCATCGCGTGAAAGGCACCCGCCTTCAGCTTCTCAACCTCGGATGCCGCCCGTAGCGGTTGCAGCGCGTCAGACGCCCGCTCGCTCAGGAGCAACAATGCCCCCAGGTTCAGCTTCAACGCCGGGTGGTCCATACGCCCCGTAGCCGCCTGATACGTGTTGATCGCCTCACTGTGCAAGCCCTGGCGCTGTAGCTCCATCGCCTGCAACGCCTCCACACCACCCGCATCAAACCCGCCAGAGGACATAATATAGGTGGCGAGTTCCTCCAACGCCTCATTCATCGCGTCGCCCATCGGCCCCAGTGGATCGCTCTCCTTCTGATTATTGGCGACGGCTACCGGGGTAATGGTCGGGCGAAACTCGCCATCGTCCAAGTTTGGAATATCTGGACCACTTGATGAACTGGTACGCACGTCCAACGGTTTCGGGCGTTTGACCTTCGCGCCGGACTCAAGGGCAGCGCGGGCGTTAATCGCTTCCACGCTGCGCTTGTTGATCGCCAGCGCCCGCTCCACAGCACCCATAGCCTGTTTTTTGTCGCCGGATGCACTCAAGTTATAGGCGACCATCAGGTAGTGATACAACGAGCGCCGCTTGTTCCCCAGTTTGCGATAGGCCTGCGCAAGTTGCGCGTGCTGTTTGACAAGGCCGGGCGTTAGCTCCGTGGCCTTCTCCCACATGCTGATCGCCTTATCAATATCGCGCTGCTTCAGGTACAGGTCCGCAACAGTAGCATACTGTTGGGCAGCGTCCTTCAGGCGGCCCATGCGCTCGCGGACATCGGCGCTTTTCTCCAACGGAATGGGGTCATTCGGCGCGAGCTTGGCAGCCCGCGAGTAAACACGCAAAGATTCATCCAGGCGGTTATCGTTCAGCAGGGCAAAGCCCAGGTTCAGGTGCGCTTCGGTGTCATCCGGGAACTCGGCCAGCGCACGGCCATAGTGGTTGGCGGCAGTCGCCCAATCCTGGTCCCAGGCGGCCTCATATCCCGCGTTCATTTCGGTTTCATAGACTTCACGATCTCCGGGCATAGTGTCCTCTTCGCGACAATTGCTAGGCTAAGACATTAACTTGACGAGTATCGCCTTTTGTGCGTGCAGACGGTTGTGTGCCTGGGGGAAAATCAACGACTGCTCGCTGTCTGCTACCGCATCCGTGATCTCCTCACCTCTGTGCGCTGGCAAACAGTGCATCACCACCGCGTGATCCGGCGCATGGGCGAGCAGTTCATCGTTGACCTGATACCCCGCAAAGTGTCCCAACTTTTCGTCGCGCTGGTCCTCCTGCCCCATACTGATCCAGGTATCCGTGTAGATCACATCCGCCCCTATAACCGCCTTGGCTGGATCCCGGAACACCTCAATCTTGACGGGGTGGTTGGGGGCTTCGGTCGCCCGTTGGAATATCTCCTCCGGCAAGCCCATCCCCGCTGGCGTCGAAATCGCGAAGCTCGCGCCAAGCTGGGCCGAAGCCATCAACAACGATGCCGCCACATTGTTCCCATCGCCCACATAAGCGACCTTCAAGCCTTCGAGCCTACCGAAGTGTTCATAGATCGTCAGCATGTCCGCCAACGCCTGACAAGGATGGCTGTCATCACTGAGGCCGTTAATCACCGGGACACTCGCATGGCGGGCGAGATCCAGCAGGTCACTATGCTTGAACACCCGCGCCATAATCGCCTGCACATAACCAGACATCACCCGCGCAACATCGGCCACTGTTTCGCGCTCACCAAGTTGAATTTCTTGCGGGCCAAGCATGATCGCGTGGCCGCCAAGATGTTGCATCCCCACGTCAAACGACACACGGGTTCGCAATGAGGGCTTCTGAAAGATCATGCCGAGCGTTTGCCCGGCGAGCAATGGCTTGTTACCGCCAGCCTGCCACTCCGCCTTCAGTGCGACGGCAAGGTCCAGCAAATCAACAAGTTCTGTGGCTTTCCAGCTTTCAAGATCAAGAAAATGACGCATGAACAATGTTCCCGAATGTCATGAGGTGCAGTATTGCACGGGCGAACCGAAAATTGACAGATACGTAAATGCGCTGCTGACACAGCGCACCATCTACCACCACGGATTATAGCACAGAACCCCGGCTTGCACATTCACTTAGTCAAACCAGGGACGGGTTCCATATCACGCCAGTTCTGCCCGTAGAGCGCATTCGCCTTCAACTTCGGCTCTAAATCGTAGGTGGTTTCCATAACCTCAACCGTGAGCCGCGCCGTTGCGTCTAGCTCGTTCTCCGGCACCTCCAACACCAATTCATCATGCACCTGAAGCGTAATCAACGCCCCAAGCCGCTGCTGTTGCAGCGCCTCGTGCAGTTCCAACATCGCCTTCTTCATGATGTCCGCAGCCGTCCCCTGCACCGGCATGTTGATCGCCTCACGTTCGGAACGCGCAATATCCTGGCGGCGCATGTTACGCACATCACCAAAGTAGCGCCGCCGCCCCATCAACGTCTCCACATAGCCATCTGTGTGGAGTTGGCGCTTGGTATCCTCAATGTACTTCTTGACGTTGGGCAACCGCTCAAAGTAGGTGTTGATGAACGCCTCAGCCTCCTTCAACGTCAGGTCGCTGTCACGGGCCAGGCGGAACGCGCCCATACCGTACAACAGCCCGAAGTTCACACGCTTTGCGAAACTCCGCTGGTTATAACTCACCGCATCCACCGCAATATCGTTCACAACCGCCGCCGTCGCCGCGTGAATGTCCAACCCATCGGCAAACGCCTGTTTGAGATACGGCTCATTCGCAATGTAAGCCATGATCCGCAGTTCAACCTGGCTGTAGTCCACCGCCAACAGCACCTGACCCTCCGGCACAACGAAGGCCCGGCGCACTTCCCGCCCAACTTCTGTTCGCACCGGGATATTCTGCAAGTTGGGGTCACTGCTACTCAAACGCCCCGTGGTGGTCCCCGTCTGGTTAAAGCTGGTGTGTAGCCGCCCAGTTTTCGCGTTGACGAGCTTCGGCAACGCATCCACATACGTCCCCTTCAGCTTCACGAGTTCACGATGTTCCAGAATCTTCTCCAAGATCGGATGCCGTGTGTCCTCGTAGAGCTTCTCCAACACATCCGCCGCCGTCGAATAGCCATGCGTCGTCTTGCGAATTCCCGTGCGCGGCAAATTTAACTTGCCAAACAACACATCGTTGAGCTGCTTGGGGCTGTTGATATTAAACTCGCCGTAACCGTCGCTCAAACCATAGATAGCCGCCTCGATTTCGGCCAGTTGCCCCTCCAACCGGGCACTCATCTCCGCCAAATGAGCCGTATCCAGCAGCACACCATTCTGCTCAATCGTCGCAATAACCGGAACCAGCGGCATCTCCAACGTCTCAAAAATGGTCTGCGCCCGTGCGTCCGCCGCCAGTCGCTCCCGCAGCGGTTCCACCAACCGCCACGTCATCGCGGCGTCCTCAGCGGCATAGGGCGCGGCCTTGCTCACCGGGACCGCCGCCATCGTGATCTGCTTCTTGCCAGAGCCAATCAGGTCTTTGATGTTCTGCATCATCACACTGCCGTCCCCCAGCAAACCGCCGTTCATCACAAGATTCGTCAGGCTCAGGTTATTGCTGGTGCTGTCGCGCACCCACTCGGCGATCATCGTGTCAAACGTGATCGGCGTGACCTTCAACCCGGCCCGCTCCATCACCACCACATCATAGGACGCGTTGTGTGCCACCTTCGGAATATGGGGATCGGTCAGCACCGGACGCAGCGCATCCATTACCACATCAACCGGGAGTTGGTCGTCTACGTCGTCAATGTGGCCCACAGGGATGTAGTAGCCGTTTTCGCCGTCCACTGCCAACGAAATCCCGACCAACTCCGCCTCAACCGGATTGGTGCTGGTCGTCTCCGTATCGAACGAAACCAGCGACGCCCCAGCCAACAGATCAACCACCTTCTGCAACCCGTCCCTTGTACGAACCACAAAGGCCTTGACCAGATCACTCGCCGTGGTCGGCGCGGCGAAGTTCAGCGAAGCGTCATATTCCCCCGCCTCCACGTCAACGTCCTCAAACGTAGACACCTGTGCAAATTCGCTGTCGTTGGCAGGCGGCGGACCCGCCTCCAGCACTTGTTCCGCCTTGTACAGCCGTTCCAGCAAGCTGTTAAAGCCGAGTTCCTCAAACAACGGAACAACCACCTCTAATGTATACTCACTGGTCACGCAATCCGGCAGATGCAACGGCAACGGTAAATCCGTCATCACACGGGCAAGGTTGTAGCTCATAAAGGCGGACTCGCGCCCCTTCTCCAGCTTGGAGCGAGTGGCCTTCTTCGTCACCTCGTCCAGATGCGCGTAGATGCCCGCCAACGTGCCATACTGCTGAATAAGCGGCGTCGCCGTCTTGACACCCACCCCTTTAATTCCGGGGATGTTGTCCGACGAATCCCCCTGGAGCGCCTTCAGGTCAACGAGTTGATGCGGCTCAAGTTCGTACTTCTCGTAGAAGGCGTCGCGGTCATAGAGCTTAGGGCCACCAAAGGGCCGCAACAAGAACACATCTACGTTATCCGTAATCAGTTGCAATAGGTCGCCGTCCCCAGTGACAATCCGCGCATGAACATCTTGCGCCTCTGCCTCCCGCACCAACGTCCCAATCACATCATCCGCCTCGTACCCCGCGACCGACAGCCCCGGCACGTTGAGCGCAGCCAACATCGCTTTGATTATGTCCACCTGTGGCTCGAAGTCATCCGGCGGTAGGTCACGATGCGCCTTGTATTCTGGGTAAATCTCCTCACGGCCACTGAGGCCTTCGTCCCAGGCAACCGCCAGATAACGCGGACGATCCTTCAACATAATGTCCAAAATTTGCCGCGAGAACCCGTAAATGGCCCCGGTGGGACGACCATCGGAGGCCGTCAACTGTTGCTTAAGCGTCCCGTGATAGTGACGATAGGCCATCGAGTAGCCGTCGAGGATCACGAACAGCGGCTTAGAGGGCATGAGATGTTATCTTTCCGATGTGACGAACGTTTGTGCGAGTATATCACATCCGATAGAAGTTGATGTACTGTTGAATCTCCTGAAGGTTGAGTTCCCGCCCTGGCGACAGCACAAAGTAGCTTTCCGCCCACAGGTTCGCCTCAGAGAGGTTCGGGTCTTGGGCACGGGCGATCCTTGCGGACCGCGTTTGCAGGTCACGCACCATCGTCTGCGGCGGTTCGTCGCTGGGCACCCCGGCCACAAGATACACATAGTCCTCCGCCACGTCTAACACATCAACCTGCCAGCCCTGTTCAATCAGTTGAACACGCAACCCAGCGTTCACCGCTTCCGCAGTGGCATAGGCTAGGGCCTCGTTCGGGTCTCGCAACAACCAGACAAACGTGTGGCGCACGAAGGGCAACGCCCCAGTAACAGCCTCCAAACGTAACCCACCACGGCTTTCCGGCCCACCAGTTTCCGTGGTCGTGTTGTCATCTACAGCCGGCCCATCTTCCATCTCAGGGACATTTTGCAACGCCGTCACAATACGCTTGGCCTGCTGCCGAATATCGCGCAGGGCCGTATGCCCAGCAAAAACCATCGACAGAATAAAGTCCTCGTGTGTCCGGCGCGAGTACAGCATATAGTCCAGCCCATTGCTAGACAGCGTAACGTAACGAATACGGGCGTTCTGCTCCCCCACGTCCGCCCATCCCGTCACGATAACCTGCAATAACTCGTCAACATCTGTCTCAGAGAGCATCCCATCGTAGGCAACAAACGTGTTGCCGCGTGTCAGTAGCGTGGCCTCCGCAGTAGATTCTAATGACGCTTGCGTAAGGCTAACGGCCAACTGTGTGAGCCTGGGATCATCCCGCGTGTCCCCGACCTCAATATCGTTCGGCAGCCAACGCATCCCCTCGTCCTGTCCCTCATCCGGCGCAGTCAGCAAAAAAGCCTGTAAGCCCGGTTCTGGCTGCGGTTCAGCTAAGGTGGGATCATCCTCCGGCAACGGTTCTAGCGTCGCGATACCGTCAGAGGGGTGGGTATCCTCCTCAATTCGTATCGGGGCCGTGGATTGATCCTCAGCGGCCAAGTCATCCAGCGCGTCAAAGTCCTCGTAACGGGCATCCATCAGAAAATCCGGCTCCGTCACATAGTCCACCCGTTCGCGTGCGCCCCCCCGCTCAGCAGCGTCCCACTGGTCCATCGGGACGGAATCATCGTTGGCCGTCTCCAAAATAAGCCGGGCGGCAGTGTCCTCCCCCCATTCCTCCTCTACCATCTCGTCTAAAGCAGGGTCAGGATTGTTGCTGAACATGGTATCGAGGTCCTGTGGTGAGATCGCCATAAAATCCGTAACAGTACCCGTTTCTTCCAAGGTCGGGCGCGGGGGTTCCTCCGCCGCCAGCTTCTCAAAGAGCTGAGAATCCTCCCCGGCTGGCTTCGGTTCCACAAATCCCCCAGGGACCGTTTCGGGCGATTCGCTTTCCTTTTCAAGTAAGTTCACCACATCACGAGCGGTAAATTGCCCATCCAACAACTGCGTTGCTCCAGCATTGAGCGCCGCCGCCGCTGCGTTAGAATCTGACGTGCTGGCGACAATGGTGAGGTCAGGCTGGGTTTCGCGCAGGGTTGCAATCATCCTCGGCCCCAATGCCGATGCCATGTGCATATCCACAATCGCAGCATCCTGGCGGTGTTCGCGCAGGAAGTCCATCGCAGCGCCAGAGTCAGCAAAGGGCGTCACTGTGTAGCGACGCGTCCCTTCCAACGCCTGTTTGACACGAGCAGCACCCTCAATATCCGCATTAATAATCAACAGTTGTGTGCGTGGCATACCGTTCAACCTCGTTATCCTCTAACTTTCAACTCGCACATCCAGCACAAACGTCCCAATGTTGTTTACCTCGCTGAGTTCTGTCACGCTATCATCGCTGTCCGCCTCAGCCTGTACTGTGAACTCGCCTGCCGCCTCAAACGTCAACACCGCAGACAAATTAATGCTCCCACCGGGTTCCAGGCTGCTGACGGCCCCCAGTTCCACATCATCCCCACCCGGCAGGAACGTTATCACGCTGGTAAACGGCCCTGTCGTTTGGTCGCCTGTGTTGCTAATTGTTACACTAAAGGTGACAGTCGCGGACCCACCTTCCAGCATCACATCCTCCAGCCCGGTGATGTTGGAAATCACAAGGTCCGCCGGGCGCGGGGTATTGCTGGCCGTTGGGGTCAGCGTCGGCTCAGATGTACTCGTCGGCGGGATGGGTGTGGCCGTCGGCGTGGCCGTCGCGGGGGTCGTAGTCGGTGTGGGCGGCGGCGTCACCACCGGGATGTTGATACAATTGCCGTATTCACTGGTAAAATCCGCACTCACCCAGGCCTGCGTGAAGCTGTTCACGCGCACCTGCCACCAGGAGTTATCGCCCACCCGCCCGACAATCGGCACCTGTGTCCCGGCGGCAAATGTACCAACGCGATCATACTCAACCCCTGGGCCTGTCCGGTAGTTCAATCCCGTATTGGTCAAAATACGACAGGTGGGGTCGTTCGGGTCAATCACAGGCCCAGTCTGTGTGCTGATCGGTTGCTGCACGGGTTCCTGCTCGTCCAACACCGTAATCGTCAGTGTAGCGGGTTCGCTGGCAGTCGTCCCACGATAAGCAATAACCTCTAGCAGAAGTTCACCCGCGCTACGCGGCGTGTAGTCCAACACTACTGGGAAATTGGTGTCACCACCTGGGTCTTGCGACGGGAGCGTTTTCACCAGCGTGTCATCTGCGAAAAGCTGCACACTCGTCACCCCAAGTGTATCTGTCGCAATCGCGCTCACCAGCACATCATCGCCCAGGGTAATCTCGTCCCCGTTGTCCGGTGAGCCGATAATCACCTCCGGCGCACCAGACGCAATCGGCGTTGGCGTTACCAGGGGTTCGGGTGTTTCGGGGTTGCTAGAGAGCGTACACGCCCCCAGCGCAAATGGGGTGATGAGCATCAGCAGAATATAGAGGGGTTTTTGCATGAGACCGACCTCGCTTGTGGGTTGGAAAACAGCCTACTGTTACAGTGACAGGTTCACAGGCAACGGCTTCATTTTAGCCCCACTTCCCAAAACGAGCAAAAGCCACACCAAGCAAGAAAGCCCCATCAGTCCGCTGCCTGGGGCTACATGCGCGTATGTTGTTCCCGGTGCGGGTGCAGTTTTTAGCCGATGGGTTCTTTGTAGATCACGTAGCGGCCCATGTCGTCACCCTTGGCCTTACATGTGGTCATGTCCACTTTAAACTCGTGGCCGCCAGACACCCAACGCAGTCCCTCTTGTAGCAGGCCCTGGCCCACATAGCAGACGGTGCGGTCAGACTTGCGCTCCCAGCACATCGGACAGGTTTCCAGCGTGTAGATGATGCGATCGCTACCCTCCTCATGCACGTTCGAAACCTGGTCCGAAAATTGCGAGAAGATATTTGCCATCGCAGGGACGCCAATCTTCAACTTGGCGTTCAACGGCAACACCTTGAAGGCCAGGTCGCCCACACCAGCCAGCGCGCCGAAGGCCCGCAAACCCTGAGCAAACGTCGCACGGCCTGCACGCAACGCCAACCCACGCCCACCACGAGGACCATACATCTCTTCCAACGCCACATTCAGCGCCGTGTAGTCCGCAAAGTCAAAACCCTTTTCGAGGTTATCCGGGGGGTAGTTGTCAATCAGTTCAGGGAGCTTCGCAAGCTGGAGAATGGCGTTCAAACCATTCTTGCCCATAATCTCTTCCATCGCCTCGACGGTGATACGGGCGAATTTGTTCGGATAGTAGTATCCACTTTTCTCAGCCGGCATCGTGCCTAGTCCTCCAATCGGTGAGTAAAGCCAACCGCAGTACGCTTATTTGCCATTCACGCCACAAGCATACCCCGTTGGAGCATACTTCACAAGTATATGCCGAAATCCCCCAGGACGCCAACTTTGGTCCTGGGAAATATGGCACACAGCCCTATATCACATTGAAGGTTAATGCTAAGTCGTCCTTTTGTGCTATCGGACGCCGCCCCTGCATACTGTACGGCCCCGTCCAGGTGATCTCCGCGTCCACGATCTGACCGCGCAAATCCTCACCCTCGTTCGCCTCGATAAACACGAGCTTGTTATGCGGCGTGCGCCCACGCCACTTGCCCTTGTGCTTTTGCTCCACCAACACCGGGAGCGTCTGCCCCAGGAAGCGGCTGTTGATCTCCGCCACGACCTGCGCCTGTAGCGCGTCCAGCATCGCGTGGCGGCGGCGCTTCTCCGCATCCGGCACATCGTCCTCCATGCGCCGCTCACTGACCGTGTGCGGACGCGGGCTGTAACGCGCCAGGTGCGCCTTGTCCAGCTTCAGTTCCGCCAACAGCTCATACGTCCGCATGAACTGCTCGTCCGTCTCGCCTGGGAAACCGACAATAATGTCCGTGTTGATCGCCACATCTGGGATAATCTGGCGGACCCGGCCTACGAGTTCGCGATACTGGTCCGCCGTGTAGCCGCGCTTCATGTTCTCCAACACCTCATCGTCCCCCGCCTGCACCGGGACCTCAATGTGCGGCATGACACGCGGCAACTCCGCGACGGTTGCCAGCAGCTTGTCCGTCATCCAGTTGGGATGACTCGTCAGGAAGCGAATCCGCTCCAACCCGGTTTCCTCCGCGACCTCGTGAACCACACGCAGCAGGTCCGCGAGGTCGGGGCCGTCCGGTATGTCTTTGCCGTAGCGGTCCACGATCTGCCCCAGCAGCGTGACCTCTTTCACACCCTGCAACGCCAGGCTACGAACATGCGCCACAATCTCCCCCACCCGCCGCGACCGCTCAATCCCCCGCCGGAACGGGATAATGCAGAACGAACAGGCGTGCGAACAGCCGTACACAACCGGGACGTGGGCGCTGATGAGCTTGTTCTGCTCATCCATCGGCAAGATGAGTTCGCCGTCCTGGATCGCCTCGCGTTGGGCGCGTTCGTCCGCCTCTAGCTGGAGCATCTCGCTCTCGGCGTAGCGGTCATGCAAAAACGTGACCATCGGCGCGGGGTCGCTCGGCGGCATGAACACGTCCACGCCGGGGAGCCGCTGACGCATCCACAGCGGGTCTTTGACACCCACCATACAGCCCATCACCCCAATCACAGTATCGGGCCGCTTCTTCTTGAGCGACTGCAACATCTGGATGCGGTTCAACCCCTTGTCCTCGGCGCTCTGGCGCACCACACAGGTGTTGACCACCTGGATATCGGCCTCCTCCGGGTTATCCGTGGCGGCGTTGATGCCCATGCGCTCCAACTCGGAGGCCAGGTGTTGCGAGTCGGCGGTGTTCATCTGGCAGCCGAAGGTCCAAATGTGGTATTTCATAGCGCAATTATCCCAAATTTAATCAAGCAGATTAACTTAAATATTGTATGGACCGGGGCCGGGTGCGTCAATGTAAGGTATAACCGTCAAATCCGTTAGCCAACACGCTATGAACGCGCTACAATACCGCTTGTGCAACACATCACACGCATGGGGACCCGGAATGGCACGCATTTTTATCAGCTATGCACGCAAAGACAAACCCATCGCTGAGGAGTACGTGCGGCAACTTCGCACAGTCTACGAACACGGCGACGTGTGGTACGACGCCGACCTGCACGGCGGCAAGAACTGGTGGAAATTTATTCTCCGGCAGGTAGACCAGTGCGAAGTATTCGTTTATCTGATTTCCAATCGGTCGCTGCAATCGCAGTACTGCCAGTGGGAGCTGCAATACGCCGTCGAGCAGGGCAAGCAGATTCTCCCGGTCATCATCCGTAGCAGAACCAACCTCAACAAAGCGCCGGACCCAACCCGCCGTGTCATCCAGCAAGTGCAGTATATCGAAACCTATCGCCTGGGAACTGGTAATGAGGTTACGCGCCTTTTTGCGTCTGTGCGGCGGCTGTTGGGAGAGGGAACCGGCGAATATCCGACGGACGCTGCCAATCAAAAATACACCGTTGGCGGTAACGTAGACGCAACCTACGCCAACTTCGGCGGAACTATCAACATTCACAATCCGCCCAACATGAGAGACCCCGGCGGCAACAACAACACGGTGCTAATTACCGTCGCGCTGATTGGTGCTGCCGCCACCATCATTGCCGCCCTGATCGGACGCCAACCCCCCGTTCCGACCATCCCCACTGACACCCCAACCGTTACCGACACCCCCACCGACACCACCCCCACCGCACCCCCGTCCCCCACGCCAGACGCCACCGAAATTGCCGCCGCCATCGCAACAGCAGACGCCGAGCTAACCGAACTAGCTGCAACCGACATCCCCACCCCGACCAACACGCCATCGAACACACCCACCATCACCCCCAGCGCCACCCTAACTCCCGCACCGCCGGACACCGCCACCCCGTTGAACGCCGTTGATGCCACCCTCACGGCGATTGTGCTGGAACTGGAACTTGACACGCAAACCGAAGCGGCACGGGTCGCACCCACCGAGACAGCCTGGGCGACGGAAACCCTGGTTGCCGGGGAAACCGCCACCCAGAACGCGGTTGCAACCGCAGTCGCACGCGGGATACGCAACGCAACCGCAACCCAATACGCCGTCGAGACAGAGGTTATCGAACGGCTGGCAACGCTCGTGACGTGGACACCGACACCCACCCATACACCCACCCCAACGGCAACCCACTCGCCGTCTAACACCCCCACTGCGACCTATACGCCAACGGCGACATTGACACCAACGAATACCGCAACCCCAACCAACACACCCAACGCCACCGCGACCCTGCTAGCCTACCGCCCCCCAACCAACGCCGACTGGACGCCCATCGAACGCGATTTCGACGGCGTGACGATGGTGCTGGTTCCGGCGGGGTGTTTCATGATGGGCAGCAACGATGGCTACAGCGACGAAACGCCCGTGCATGAGCAGTGCTTTGACGAGCCGTTCTGGATAGACAAGTACGAGGTCACCAACGCGCAGATTGGCTCAACGGGTTGTACGGATCGGTCATCGGAACCTGACCAACCCCGTAACTGCATCACATGGTTCGATGCCGTTGAACACTGCGAGAGCCGGGGCGCACGTCTCCCCACCGAGCGCGAGTGGGAGTACGCCGCGCGTGGGCCGGATAGTTGGGACTATCCCTGGGGGGAAGAGTGGAACCCGGACAACGCAAATTGGAGGGGAACAGAGCCGAATGAAACCTTTCCGGTGGGCCGCTTCCCAGATGGAGTATCCTGGGTGGGAGCGCATGATATGAGCGGCAATGTGTGGGAGTGGGTGAGTTCGCTGTATCAACCCTATGAATACGATGCATTGGACGGCAGGGAGGATATGACTAATAGAACAGATGTGCGCGTGTTGCGCGGCGGCTCGTTCGGCGTTGCTTCGTTTTTCCTGCGGTCTGCCGATCGCTTCAGGGGCGATCCCGTTGTCGGCGGCGTCAGCCTCGGTTTTCGCTGTGCCCGCTCTTAGTATAGCTCTGTCTCTCTGGTTTCTGTTATTCTGCACTTCTGATAAGCGAGCGCAGCGAGCTTTCAAAAATTTTGAAAATGGGGCCTTTTGATGGCAAAAACG
>CAYWZS010000019.1:0-52193 GCA_964462905.1 uncultured Anaerolineaceae bacterium | reverse complement strand
GGTTTTTGTGGGAACTGGTAGAACGTGGCCGTGACCGCATGTGGTGGCTCATCCCGGTATTGTGGGCCTGGGGTAACGCCCATGCGGGGTTTAGCATCGGCTTCATTCTCATCGGGGGGGTAGTCGCGGGGGGCCTCGTGGAACGACTGCTAGGGTTCACGGCGGCCCCCACATGGGCGCACCTGCGCAAACTCGTGTTTGTCGGGCTGGCAGGCGTTGCCGTTATTGTAGTCAACCCCTACGGCCCACGCCTACTACTTGTTCCCTTCCAAACAGTCGGCCTATCCACCCTTGCGGACTTCATCCAAGAGTGGAACCCGCCTGATTTCCACAACCCACAGTTCATCCCCTTTATCGTGCTGCTCATCGCCCTTATCACGCTTGTCGGGGGTAGCCCCCGCCGCCTACGAATCACCAACAGCGTGCTACTCAGCGGCACGCTCTATCTCGCGCTGACGGGTGCCCGCAACGTTGCCCTGTTCGCAACCGTCGCCGCCCCCGTGCTGATGGCCCACGTGGACGCCCTGCTGCGCGAACGCGGGTGGCTCATCCGCCCTCCTGCTCAACGCGTCCCCGTCGCAATCGGTGCCGTCAACACACTCCTGGCCGCGTTCCTTGTGTTAGGCGGCCTGCTGGTGGTCGCGGGCAACCTAACCCCGTCCAACATCACGGAGGAACAAGCCAGCGTGCTACCCGTCGCCGCCGCTGATTTCCTGCGCGACGAAACCCCACCCGGCAACCTGTTCAACAGCTACAACTGGGGCGGCTATCTCATGTTTGCCGTGCCAGACCTCCGCGTATTCGTAGACGGACGCACCGACCTCTACGGCGATGACTTCCTGCGCGAGTACCTGAGCATCTATACGGCTTCCGGCGATTGGAAAACCACCCTGGATGACTACGACGTGAATCTCGTCGTTGTGGAACACAACAGCCCCCTGGCCCTCGCCCTGGGAAACAGCGACTGGCAACTAGCCCATCAGGATGACCTCGCCGTGGTATACACTCGTAACCGTGCTACCATTCCCGCACAGTGAACAGAAACAGGAGCTAACGACATGGCGGATATTTCCGTTGCGATTTTGGGGCTAGGGCGGCTAGGAGCCTCGCTCGGCCTCGCCCTAGACCGTTACAACAAGGCGGACGGGGCCAAGAATCACTTTGAGGTGGTCGGCTATGACAGCATATCGTACATCCGCAACACGGCCAAAAACCTTGGGGCCGTCGCCAGTGTGACATCCTCGCTCGTCGGTGCAGTCGAGGAGAAAGACCTCGTCATCGTCACCGTTCCCTACGCCGAAACCCGCCGCACCCTCCGCGATATCGCCGCTTCGCTGCGCCCCGGTGCCGTCGTGGTGGACCTCGCTCCCCTCAAGGGGCCGTCTATGTCCTGGGCTACGGAGTATTTCTCAGATGAGGTGTACCTCGTCGGCGTGACAGCCGTCATCAACCCGGCGCTCCTGTGGGACGGCCTGGACGACGTGAACCACGCCCGTGCAGACCTCTTCGACGATGGCGACTTCCTGTTGGCTCCATCCTCCAAGGCTGCGCCGGATGCCGTCGAACTCGTCAGCCAAGTCACGGACCTCATCGGCGCGGGCAAGCACTTCGTGGACCCAACGGAACACGACGGCATGGCAGCCGCCACCGAAACCCTCCCGGCACTGGTCGGGGTCGCCGCCTTCCGCGCCATCTCTAAGCAGCGTGGCTGGACGGAGGCACAACGGCTCGGCAACCCCAACTTCGGGCGTTTAACCCACCACCTCCTAGACACCCACCCCGACGACCTGCGCGACCACCTGCTCGCCAACCGTGAGAATCTACTTCACCAGCTCGACGGATTCCTCGCCGTTCTCAACGAGTACCGCGACGCCATCGCCGCCGACGATGTCGATGCGGTGGAGGCCGCCTTGGTCGAAGATGCCGCTAAGTACGAAAAGTGGCTAGGACGCCGCACCAACGGCAAGTGGGATCCTCTCCTAGACAACGAAAATGAGGGCAGCGCAATGGGTAACCTCCTCTCCGGGATGCTTGGTGGCTTCCTCTCAGACCGCATCCAGGGCAAAAACGACCGCGACACCTAGTATCACCGGGCTGAGAACCCCCGTTTTACACCACAATTTTCCAGGTTCTCAGTCCCCTTTTAACTGGCCTTCAGTCCGCACTAGTCGTTCTCGCCTATGATGATGTTGAATCCAGCGGCTATTGGTACTAGGTAGGAGATACATGCGTATTCGAGACGGCCTGATCCCTTTCCTGGGACTTACATTGACAGTTATTCTCATGATAACTGCCATAACCTGGGTTTTCGGGCAGTTGAACGCACCGAACCCCAACCCAACCACACCCTTTGTCGGTATCCGTTACACCCCCCTAGACCCCCTCGGCGTCCGTGTAGAACAGGTGTTGCCAGATAGCCCAGCGGCTCAGGCCGGTATTCGCCCCGGCGACTTGATCTACACGGTGAACGGCGAGTATGTGAATGGCGAGTCTCTGACCGTCCAGGTAATGACCCACCAACCCGCCGATGTGCTGACGCTAGGCGTAAGGCGGAAGGAAGAAAACCACCAAATTGATGTCCAGGTTGCCGCCCGGCCAGAGCGACCACAGGCCAACATCGAACTCATGTCCCTGGAAACTGCCCGTGACAGCTTTCACATAGCCGGGCTAACCTACAACAGCGAGCGGAACCTGTGGCTTGTAGACCAGATCGACACCTCAGACACACTCCATGCAGCGGGGTTACGTCCTGGGGACCAAATTACAGCTATCAACGGCCACACCCCCATCCCTGCTGCCCACCAAAGCCTCGCTACGACTACGCTGTTTGCAGATGTAATACTGCTAACGGTCAAACGTGACGGCGAAACCCACGAAATCGAGGTGCCAGCGGTCATGGCACGCCTGATATTGATGCAGGCAATGCAAGCCACTAGCTAACGCACCGGTTCCTCCGACGATCCACAAGATCACAACGGCGGCTTCCGTTTTGGAGCCGCCCTTTTGGTTTACCGGGGGCCTGATTATAGTAAGGTGTATCCGACGGAGTGGTGAGGTGTAGCCTTGGCAAACGACGAACACAACAATCGAAACAAACGTGGAGACGCCGCAGACGGCGAAGTAGGTCGTGAGCTTTTAAAGCTGGTCGGGCGGTTCATCCTGGACTTCGGGCGGCTGTCCGGCAAGGCGATCTGGCAAACGTATCGGCGCATCAGCGGCGGCGAAGGCCAACGCCAGCCCGATGACGCAACCAAGGCAGACGAACCCAACACGTTCAGCAAGCTCTTCGGCATTGCACAGCACCAAATCCGGGGGAAACACGATGCCACCGTGCCCGAAACACGAGAGCCAACACAGAACACCCCACCCAAACGCGACAGGCCGCCCGCCGACAACGATAGCTACCTGGACCGCAGCGCCGTTCAGGATGAGGAAGCCGCCGCCCTCTTAGAAGATCTCCTGCGCGAAACCGAGGCCGATATGCGCCAACGACAAGCCGAAAACACTGCTGATGAGGCCACCGCAATCCCGGCTACACCCGAAAAACCAGCACAAGATACGCCATCAGAGGAAACATCTATCTCTGTCGAGGAGCAACTACGCCAACGCGCAGAAGCCCTGCAAGAGGCGCAACGCCTCAACCCAGACGCCGCCCCCCCCACGCCGGAGGTCATCGAAGCTGAGGACAAAACCCTAGACGACACCGACGAACCACAGCCCCCGGCCATCACCTACAACACCCCAGAGGAAACAGCCCGCATCAAGGCCAAGTTGCGAGCTAAAGAAGCACTCGCAGAACAAGAGCGCCATGCGCGTGCTGCTAAGGCCGCTGCTGAAGAAGCAGAACAGCAACGGCTACAAGAGACCATGGAAGCCGACAAAGCACGCATCCGCGCAGAGCAGGAAGCACGCGCTGCCCGCTTCGAGGAAGCCGAGCGCCAACGCAAAGCGCGTGAGGCCGAGCTACGCCGCGCCCGTCTAGCAGATGATATTCCAGACGATAACGACCAGCGCGACGACAATACCCCGAACCAGCAAACCACCAACAGCGAGGACTAGCCCCCAACCTATGCAACAGCTATTCAAGCGCATTCGCGCCGACGAGGACGCCCCCCCCTGGAGCCTGCTCACCGCTCTGCTCACAATGTTGATCGCCTATGCGTTCTTCGCCGTCGCCGGGCCGTCTATAGCGTCCTTGCTATTTGAGGATGATCCACGGGTGGCGCTCAGCGTAGGCTGGCTCATCGGTGGGCTGCTCACCGTTGCGGCGGTGACCTTCGGGCAACGCAGCCAAACCGAAGCACTCCGCCTCCAGCAAACCTACCCAGCCATCATCGCCTTTGCAGTCGGCCTCGGCGCAGCCATCACAACCGACCTGTTGGCGATTCCCTTTACCGGGCGCGTCATCGAAACACCCGAACTCAGCCGCTTAATTGGCCCAGACCCCGCCCCACTGTTCCTGTGGCTCGTACTGGGTGGCTTCGTCGTCTCCGTGCAGCCTATCGCCGAGGAATTGATCTTCCGGGGGATGCTGTTCCCCGCACTTCGTGCCGCCCAGGGCACCTGGGGGGCCATTGTCATTAGCAGCCTGCTCTACGCCCTGTTCCACCAAATGCTCTACAGCTACCCAACCAGCTTCGGCGGCATGTGGTGGTACACACTCACCGAGCCGCTACTGGTGGGGTTGGTGTTAGGGGGCGTCCGCGCTGCCACCGGGTCCACCACCGCCGCCATTATCTCCCATGTCGGCGTGGGTGTGTTCGCGCTGCTCAAGGTCATCCTGATTACCAACATCATCGGTTGACCAAAATTTAATACAATGGCGGTATGCTATGCTCAAAAGCAAATCGTCGGATAGTCGAAGGTCATCATCACAACTATCATGGAACTTTTTGAGGTCGATTTCACCAGCTTAGGTGCAGCCATTGCCACCTTTTTTCAGTTCGTGGGGGCCATCCTCAGCCGCCAGGATGGGATTATCGCCCAGGTTTACAACCAGGAGGGCGTCCTCCAACTCTCACTTGTGATCGTCCTAGCAGCCGGGCTATCTGAGGCTGTTGGGCAGAGCGTGGTGCTGTTCGCCAACGAGGTCAAACCCCGCCGCATGGTCATAAGCCTAGTGCTATCCGCCTTTCTCTTTCTCGGCGGGTATGTGCTGTGGGTCGCTTCCATCTACCTCCTTGCCTTCATCCTATTCCGCCCAGACGCCTCCCTCCTAAGCATCATTCGAGCTGTGGGGCTGGGCTATGCACCACTCTTATTTGGCTTCCTGGGTGTGCTACCTTACTTCGGCTCTACCGCGCTCAACCTGCTCTATTTTTGGGCGCTCACCGCCATCGTCAGCGCCATCTCCATCACGATGGACCTCTCCGCGCCACAGGCACTACTCGTTAGCATAGGCGGCGGCCTCATGATCTTGCGTGGACGCGCCACCCTGGGTAAACCGCTTGTCATCTTCTTCCGCCGTCTACGCAATGCAGCCGCAGGCAAGCGTCTTGTACTGAAGATCCAACAGGCCGTCGAGGAACGCAGCTTTGAGATATTCGACATCGTAGACGACGAGGAACCACGCCGATGAACATTCCCGACCTCGACATCTCGCTCATTATATCTTTACTGTTGCTGTGGTTGCTTATCGCGATGCTGCTGGCCCCGCTGGAGGCGCTCGGCTGGTGGGCCGGGTGGTTCGAGGGTGACGAGAACACAATGACACCCGAACCCGAACCCGAGGACAAACCCAGTGAGAAGGAAAACGTTCAGGGGTATCTGGTCTACCTCACCGGGATCAGTGGCGTCAGCGGGGAGGTCTTTCTGCCGGAGGAAATCGACCTCATCGAACGGTTAGATGCGGCTTTAGATGATATGGTAGTGGTTGATGATGTTTATCCCTACGGCGTCGCCAACCAAGCCCTGACCGGTCAACGTGTGTTCGCGAGCTTCTGGCGCTTTGCCCAGCAGATGAAGGTCAGCGGTAAGCCACGCCGTGCCCTCATCGGCTTTCTCATCAACATCCGCAACGCCTTTCAAGTGTCTGTCTCCGCCGACCGTCGCTACGGGCCGATCTACAACACCGGCTCCGCCCGGATGATCGTCCGTGGCCTGCTGCGACACGGCTACCAACGCGGGAGCGGTATGCCCGTGACCATCCTGGGCTACAGTGGTGGCGGGCAGATCGCCATCGGCGCTGTCCCCTATCTCAAGAAGCTCATCGACGCTCCCGTAACCGTGATCTCGCTCGGCGGCGTGATTAGCGCGGACCCCGGTGTTATGGAGGTCGAGCATCTCTATCACATCTACGGCAAACGCGACAGCGTGCAACGCATCGGCTGGATTGTATCCCCGAGCCGTTGGCACATCGGCGGCTTCTCGTTCTTGCCCATTTCTCGCTGGAACCAAGCCCGTGACGCTGGGAAAATCACCTTCATCTATGCGGGAGACATGAAACACAACGGCGACGAAGGCTACCTTAGCCATACCCACCACACCGAAAACGGCCAGACCTACATGGAGGCCACTGTCGCCCAGATTATCGCACTCATTGATGGCGAGGGCGTTGGCAAACGCGACACCATCGAACAGCGCAAGGTAGATCTCGCATCGTAGATGGAACACGTTGTCGTTTGGTGAAATTGATCCCACATTCGGGCGTTTTGTCGTATAATGGTAATATAGACATCACCGCTCCCCCATATCACACCGCCGTCAGAGAATAGCCGCAAGCGCAAGCCGAACTAGAGCATGTACACAAACAACACCCGACAACTCATTATCACCGCAGACGACTGCGGTCTATCCGAGGGCATCAACACCAGCGCCACAGACCTGTACCATCAGGGATTGCTCACAACTGCCACCATTTTGATGAACTTCCCGGCGGTAGAACACGCCATCCACACTTTTCAGCAGGTGCCCCATTTGCAGCTCGGCGTGCATCTCAACTTAACGGATGGCTATCCCCTCACGAACATTTCCCCCCAAATCGGCCTGACCGCAGGCGACGGCCACTTTCAATCGCGAACGGTTCTGTATCCACGGGCTGTATTCCCTACGGATGACTGGCTCACCACAGCAGAGGCGGAGATGGCCGCACAGATCGAGGCATTCATCGCCTACACAGGCCGCCAACCAAACCACCTCACAACCCACATGCACTTTCACATTTTGCCGTCCCTACGGACGCTTGTGCTGCAACTCGCCGAGCGTTACGGGGTGGGTTGGGTTCGTGCCTTTGAGACAACCAGCACTGTAATCCCGTTTAACTTTCTCGTCCAGGAACCCGCCGAACTGTTCCACCCAGACAACCTGAAGATCACGCCGGACTATATCATCAGCTTGCAAGCGTGGCTCAACCAAGAACCAGAACGCCTCATACAAACCATGTTAGGTCTCACCGGGCTGATTGAAATCGTCGTTCACCCAGACGACGCAGAGGATGTAACCTACCCGGCGGACATGAAACACAGACCCAACGCCCGCGCCAAAGAACGCGATTACCTGTTGCGGCTCGGCGAGGCGCTGGCCCCTCACCGCCACCTGTTTACCATTGCGGACCCCACTACACCCTGAAGGCTACTTCACCAAACAAACCATAAGCCGCAATCTTCCAAACTCCAACTCATCGCCGTTCCGCAGGCGATACGCACGGTCTGGCACCAGTAAGAACCCGTTGATGCGTGTCCCGTTAGTGCTGCCCAGGTCTGTCACATAAACGCCATCGCGCTGTGTCGCCAGAAGTGCATGTCGCCGCGAAACCCCATAGTCAAATGCCCCATAAGGTGTGAGGTCTAGCTCAACCGGGTCACGCTCATACCCCCGCCCAACCGTACACTCCGCCCCGTCCGCAAAATCCAGCGGAATCCGCACACGGTTCACACCACGCCCAGACTCAAGGTACATCTCATCCAGCGCAACCATCATCGGTGATGGGGCGGCCTCCTCTAAGGTGGGCGCTTGGTCATCATCCGGCTTATTGAGTTCCTGTGTATCGCGTTGTTTGCTCATTACTGTGCGTCTGCCCCTCAACATAGCCACAATCTTTTCTCTTAACTATGATGACAGAACAACCCACGATTGGCAACACGCCCACACCCTTCTAAAATGAACGCTCATCTTGCCCAAGCGAGGATGTCCCCTCATGTCCAGGCGTCGCCAGATTTATGTGCTACTGACTGTGCTCACCCTTAGTCTGTTTGCCATACCCACCGCCGCCCGCCAGTTTATCCAGGGGGAACGTTGCACCGTCCCCGAAGGTGAAACCATTGTTGGCACCTTGTTTGTCTTCTGTCAGTCCCTCACCATTGACGGCAACCTGGACGGCAACCTCATCGGCGCAGCCGTTAATACTGAGGTCAGGGGCACTATTACCGACAGCGTTTACCTCGTCGGCGGCCAAATGGACCTCTACGGCGCACTTGGCGACGACTTACACTATGGCGGCGTCGTCCTCAACATTCACCAGCCCTCAACCTTCGCCACCGACTACTCCGACGTGTTCAGCCTCACCATGAGTACCCGCCAGGACCCCACCACCTACATTCCCGGCAGTGTCGTGTCCGTTGGCTATCAACTGCTATTAGAGGGGGATGTCGGCGGCGAGGTGAGCTTCTGGGGGGCGGCCTTGGAGATCGTCGGACAGGTCGCCGGGGATGTTACCGCCGATGTTGGTGATGCCCAAGATAGTGAGGGCACCGCCCAGCTAGAGACGCTCTTTCTCCCCTTACCCGTCACACTCAGCTTGGTGGACCCCGGCCTGCGTGTGGCAGAAACCGCCGAGATCAACGGCCTGCTCCGCTACCGCTCCCCAACGCCGGGGGATGTGGCTGCCAACACCATCATTGGGCCGATAGCGTTTGAAGCTGTCGCCCAGCAAACGCAAATCGCAGACCTCACCGACGAGGAAACCTTCTGGCAGGAGGTACGCCGTTATGGTGCCGCCAGCCTACGTGAGTTCGTCACCCTGGCCGTCGTTGGCGGGCTAGGGCTACTGTTTGTGCCAAAACTCACCCAGGCCCCCATCCGTAACCTGCGCCAGCGCCCACTCACGAGCCTGGGGGTTGGGACACTCACCTTCTTGCTGTCCTTCCCGGTCGTTGTGATTGTAATCGTTATTAGCCTATTGCTGATTTTCTCGCTGTCGTTGCTCCAGGCGGGCAACCTCACCATTGCGGGAATCGTGGTGGTCATCCTGCTCAATGTGGGGGGAGCCAGCCTCTTTTACTTCGTGGCAATCTTCGTTGCCCGTTCAATTGTCTGTTTGGCTCTGGGACGACGCCTACTCCGTCTTGTCTTTGAAGATGACGGGAAAATACGCTTCCTCTACTTGGGGTTGGTGCTTGGCTCCGTGCTGGTTGCGCTGGTTGTATCGCTTCCGCTTATCGGGTGGCTTGCCAATGCCCTCACACTATTCCTGGGCCTGGGCGCTATCGTGAACCTGGTACAGGTCGAACTCCGCAGCATCCGCGAGGGAAACCTCTACGGCGCGGCGGACACCCCACCCAGCGCCAACCGCCCCTATAATGTCTCGGTAGAACCGCCCTTGCTTGCGGAGAAGGTCGCCCCCCGGCCCAGGCGACCGCGCCCCCGTCATACAGTGGGCACGGACAACTTGCCGGAGGGCTTCGTCTGGTGGGACGACATGTAGATGGTGCTTACGGCTCTAGCTCACTCACATCATCCTGAACAGGAATCAGCAACTCCTGCCCAACACCGATGGCCTGGGCGCTTGGTAACTCGTTATAGGCCGCAATTTCGTTGAAGTCCACATCATACTGTAGCCCGATGCGAAACAAGTTCTCCCCCGCGCCCACCGTATGAACAACATGGCAGCCACGCTCGTCTGTGTCGATATTGTCCACGGCTTCCGGCAAGGCCACCTCTGGCAGCAGGTTCAACAACCCCTCAAAGTTATCCCGGTGAATTTCCGGGGTCGGGCGGCAAGCAGGGCGTTCATCTGCTATCGTAACCGGGAATGTGTCGTCAAGTCGTGTATCCTCAATTGGAATCAACGCCCAGTGTCCTTCCGGCACAATCATCGTCTCGTTAATAACGGCCTCACCCTCCGCCATCGTCAACTCAATCCCCTGCACGCCCCCCGGCGTCTCTGCCAACGTCAGGAAAGCCGTAGATGCCAGCGACACGTTTGCCCCGTTGATCGTTAACTCCACCTGCTCACCCTGCGGCGACTGCACAATCAGCGCGTTCGGCGAGTCCACACAGTTCGGGTTTCCAACCCCCGTCGTGAAGTAGAACGCCTGCATCGGGCTTTCTGTGGCGTTTTCCTCGTCACTCGCCAATGACACATCACCCATTAACACAAACGTGACATTCTGCCCAGGGAGCGTCCCCGGCAGGTTGGCCTGCACCCGCATCAACGCCACACCCCACTCATCCGCCAACTCATCGAGCGGAGCCGTTGTGATCGTGCTGAAATCCCCCAGGGCCGCAATATCCGAAGGTTGGCTGAACGCCTCCGCCGGGAAATCCGCGCTGGCAAAAGTTGCCTCCACTCGGTTGTAACCATAACACGCGCTGTTCCGTTCGATCCCACCGCAGTTCTCATCCAACGCCACCAATGCACGCTCCAACAGCGGCGTACACGTCGCAGGCTGTGCCCCCACCACCACCGCACTCGTTATCATCAACAGGGCCAAAACCACCCCGACCAACGTCATTTTTCGCATGGGTTCGCTCACTCTATCATTGAGATCTATATACATTTTTCTACTACCAGTATATGTGACTTCCCACGCCCACACGCAAAAAACCTGCAAAGGATTCGACACCAGAGATGCTTTGCCCCCCCCTCGCTTTTGATGTAAACTAATCTTTGTCTTATATTATTGAGTGTTTGTTGGAGTATTTGAGCATGGCAACATCGTCACGCACCTGGTTTTACACCACCCCGGAACCCCGACCTTACTATATCGAGGAGCGTGTCAACCAGACCCTATGGAAAAACCGCCTCCAGGGGATGTACATGGTTTGCACAAGCCCCGTGGTTCCGATCCAAATGGAAGGCAACTGGTACGGTATTCTTGTGCAGTTCGAGTGGGACCCCGGCCAATATTTCACCCTCCGCATGAGTGAGGAGCGCAAAGACCTCATCGGCGTGCTACGCCAGATGCTCATGTTGCGTCCCGCCCTCGCCTATGTAGACGAAGACGGCAACTACGTTGTGGAATGGCACATGGACGGCGGCGAAAACCGTTGGAAGGAGCTTCAGGGGTCCCCGGCAGCCCAGGGCCTCGTTCGTCTCCGTACCGACAAACCCCAACTGCCCGCCCCTGCCGAAGCCAAAGAGGCCTAACGCTTGGCAACACCACAACAACCCACTACAGAACGTGCCAGCACCACCCAACGCATTGTCGTCGGGCTGGTGTTAGCAACATTGGTCCTCGCCCTCGCCTACCCACTCGCCCTCGTAGCTGTCGCCCTCGCCAGCCCACAACCGGTTTTCGTTGGGACAGGGCAACTCGTAGGATGCCCCGAAACCCCCAATTGTGTGTCCAGCCTCATGCCGGACTACGATGCCTATATCGACCCGCTGACCTATGTCGGCTCACCAGAACTAGCCCAGTCCGTGCTAGAAATTACGTTGGAGCAGCTCCCGCGCACGGTTGTTGTTCAATCGGAGGACGGTTACATCCGAGCAGAATCGCGTTCCCCCACCATGCGCTTTGTAGATGACATGGAATTTCTCTTTGAACCCGGTGGTAGCAGGATCATTCACGTCCGCGCAGCCGCCCGGCTCGGTCAAAGCGACCTTGGCATGAACCGCGCTCGGGTGGAAGAACTACGCGAGTTGTTCGATCAACAACTTAACCAAGCTGCATCTTAGCTTCTACTCACCACCTCCTGTTAGACTGCTGTGAGATTGGACGACCATTAGGAGACACACTATGCAAATTGTTGGTTATATCGTGGGTGGGCTGGCCGCATTGGTCATTCTACAATTTGTTGCCCTGTGGGTTGGTGTACGCGTCGTCAAACGCCCGGAAAACGTCAACACGGGTGAACTCGCGCCGTGCCCCAACAGCCCCAACTGTGTGTGTACGGAAGCCACAGACAAACAACATGCCATCGCCATGATCCCCTTCACCGGAACACCCGCACAGGCCAAGGCAACGCTAGTGAGCATCCTTGAAGAACTCCCCAAGACCACCATCATCACCAACGTGGACGGCTACGTCTATGCAGAAGCACGTTCCCCTATGATGAGTTTTGTGGATGACATGGATTTCGTGATTGATGCCGATCAGTCCGCAATTCGGTTTCGTTCAGCAGCCCGCCTCGGCAAGGGCGACCTCGGCAAGAACCGCGAGCGTATGGAACACATCCGCACACAATTCGCAGCCCGCCAGGACCAAGAAACAGACCGTGCCCGCGCGGATACAGCCTACACCGTCTAACGCACCCTAGCCATCGACCTGTTCCAATAGCGCCCGTTGTGGAAACACCATCAAAGACTTGTTGATCTTTCCGCGCTTGAGGAACAGGCGATTGGCGCGTTCGAAGTCATTGTGTAGGTCGCGCACATAATTGGCCTTATCACCAGATGGTTCTAGGTGGAACGTCACAAACGTCACGCTGTAGTGCCCCGCCGTCATAACCAACCAGGTCGGGCCATCCAACGACATCCGTGCCACCCCCACCCGAATCTTCTCCATGCGCCACAACACACGTAGCAGATTCTTAATCCGTGTAATATCCGGGCGCGTGCCCCCACCAATTAACGGCTTATACTGCCGATGAACATACACCACATAGTTCAGCGGACGTGCGTCAAAGTGTTGCCGCAAAAATTCCGTCTTGCCAGACCTTGCCGCCTGCTTCCAACCATCATTATCCGGGTCACGGGCAATGATCTTCTCGATAAGCTGGCGTTGTTCGTTGTAGTGCGCGTAGATCGCGTTGAACTGTGCCCGGCTAATGGTGTTATTGGCGTACTCGTTCGACACCTCCTCCATCTTGTTACGGATGTAGGCAATGCGATCACCAGGGGAATTGGGTTCAGTGGCCCAACGTCGATGCTGCGAAGGATCACCCATCTCCTCGGCGTTATCATAATCTTGTTGTGGGTCCATCACAGGCTTAACACCCTTCCACAGGGGGTAGATGTAACGCAATCGTTATGTCATCATCATAGCACAAATTCGTCAGGTACAAAAATCTGTGCTAGTTTAGGGAACCCAACAGCAAATCCCTACAACCCTCGTGGGGAAACACCTCCCGGCCAATGTCAAGCGGCCATAGCAAAGGGAAAAAATACACAACCATGACCGAATTCAAACACAAAGGCCTCTTTTTCGACGCAGTAGCGGTAGCGCGTGTGCGCAACAACGCCCACCGTGCACCGTACAAGGCCGCTTTAGCACATCTGGCGGACCACCAACCCACCGATCCGATCGCGGCCACCATCTTACACGGCTTTCGTTATCAGTTCACCGCAGACACATCCAGCGCGAACCAAACGGCCTCGGCACTCATTGAGCGCAACATCGGCCTGCAACTTCCCGCCAACATTACCTACGCCGAGGCCTGTGCCGTGACGATTGCCATCGGCCACGCCTTCGAGATGGTCCGCGACCACATCCCCGAAGACGCTCGGCGTGGCTGGCTCCGCCTCTATAACGAGCGCCTAGAGGACATCCGCACAGCAGATAACACGTTCGGCCTGCTAGACCAAATCTGGCGGACCGCTACCAAAATTATCGGCGCGATTGTGGTGGAACGGGGTGATCTGTTTGTTCTAGGAACCGATGACTTTCGCCGCATCGTAGACAACGACATTCACCCAGAAGGCTACTTTCCAGCTATCGTAGAGAAAAGCGAAGGCGGGGCACTGCTTCGTCAGGTGATGGCCGCCAAGGGGCTAGTGTTGGCAGCGGAGGCCGCCAACCACCAGGGAGTCAACCTATGGGACCACGAAATGCGCGGTATCTCCGCCAAGACAGCGGCCATCTACGCCGCCGCCTACTACGAATATCGCGATCAGTGGACCTGGGACACACCACCAGCAGCCGACGAAAACGAGGCGTTCTACCAGGAAAATGCGGCGTTCCTGGAGATACTCAACCGCCAACTGCGCCCCGCCGTGCTAAAGGCGACACTCAGTAAGTTACGCCCCACGTTTGACCCGCTCGGCGGCGGCCTGACGACGCTCTCTCATGCCGAGCCAACCACACGCGGCTTGTTTGGGTTTAGTGGCTAGTTCGCGTCATCCTCTGGGACCGTCACGAACAACTGATTACGAGATACCTCCAAGTTATACCGATGGACGATTTCGGCAGTGTCGATGTTGCGGTCTTCCAAAATGTCACGCGCAAACAGCAGATTGTATTCTTCAGGGTCATAGGTCGGGTCGCCACCCGTACTTGCACTCATGTCAAAACGCGCCGCCACCGTCGCCGGAACACGAATCGTCATGCGCCCGTTCGCCAGCAACAGCGTCCCCAATGTGTCCTCTGGCCGCGAAAATGCCGGATCGTAAGCCGGGAGGTCCACAAACGCATCTCCCGTCTGTTGTGCAAGGTTTAACCGCTCTAACCGCACCCCCGCAAGGTTCATACGAACCTCGCCTTGAACCGCTTCCAACTGTACATCCACTGGAATCTCTGGCGGTAGCTCGACCAACATCGTCCCCCGGCCAACAGCTTCCAAGCGTGGAATCGGATTTTCGCGCACCTCATTGATCGTCAGCGTTGCGCTCGTCTCGTCATCCAGAATCAAACTGTTGACCAGGTCGCGCTCCGTGCTGCCCTCAAATATCACCCGCACCGTTCGCGCCTCAGTTGTTGGCGCACGCGTAATCTCAACATCTGTTGCTAACGATTGCAGCCGCACCCGCAGCAAGATCACCTCGTCTTCTAGCGCGTGCGCCACTTCAATCACGTTCTCATCGCGCATCTGCATCTCACGCACCTGATAGGCCGTTGTCCCCACGCCCGCAATCAACCCCGCGCTCAACAACAGCGCCAGCACCTCGCTAAATGGCACCCGCCCCCGCAACAAGATCGACAACCCCGCCAACACCAACAAAATCGGTGTCGAACGGCCAATCAAGTCCGCAAGATAACCCGGAAACACATCCAACGCCCGCAACACCCACAGGGCCGCCAACACAACCGCCACTAACCCCAACAGCACATTCCGCCGCGCTTGCATCGTCTACACGTTCCTGACCAGTTGCCGAAAGAGGAAAAACACACTCAATGCCGTGAACAACACCGGGTAATAGAGATCGTTTCCCGCTGAGGTTTGCGCGAATCCCGAAAAACGTGCATAGCCCCCGGCCAACACCGCCAGCGTGAGGATAACCGCCAATAGCGCCCACCCGAAACCACCCCGTTGAGGCCGCACTAGGGATGCTTGCGGCACGGCCAACCACAACATCGCGTACAACACAGCGAACCCGCCCAGCGTCAACGGCGTGAGCACGACAAACATCAGCCGCACCAACCAAGCCTGAACCGGGAGCGGATCAGCAATCCCCCCACACACACCACCTAGCACCCGGTTGGCAAAACTGCGGTACATAGCCAGCCCTATTTTTGAGCGAACGAAGTGACCCGAACCATAGCGTCCGGGCGATTTTCCCGCAAGCCTAAACAGCCCAGCTTAGTCGTCGGACGGTTGGCTTGCCATCAGGAAGGTCCAACTACCACGTTGTACCGCCTTCCCCTTCTGGTTGATAATCCGAAAGTCCATCCGCACAATACCCCCGCCCAGGCGCTCCATCGCCTTCGTGTCCGCCACCTCCAACTCAACATGAATCGTATCCCCGATCATCACCGGCTGGCTGAACTTCACCGCCATCTCACGGAACGCCAGAATCGTCTGCTCCAAAAACCCCAGTTGGTACGCCTGCCCCACCGCGTAGCTGACGGACAGCATCCCGTGGGCGATCCGCCCACCAAAATCTGTTGTTTCCGCGTAAGTCTGAGAGGTATGCAGTGGATTGTAATCGCCCGTAACGGCTGCGAAGCTCACGACATCGGCCTCCGTCACCGTGCGCCCCCGCGTCCGCATCGTCTGCCCCACCTCGAAAGCCTCAAAGTACATCCCCACCGGGCCATGCTCATTAAACGGCATCATCGCCAGTTCTCTCCTAAGTTGTGCTTCCGCGTTCATTCCACTACCGATTGTAACAGATGGTCTGCATATTGCGTTGAAACTCGTGATAAGATCAGAGACAAACATCAAACAAGACCAACATAAGGACAATCAAAAATGGTAGATGGTTATTTTGTACAACAAGCAGAGAACATTGAGATGATGGATGGCGTCATCCGACGAACCCTGGGCACCACTGACGAGGCCATGCTTTGCGAGTTCCGCGTGCGCAAAGGCGCAGTCGTCCCCCAACACAACCATATGAACGACCAAGTTGGCTATGTCGTCTCAGGCAAGATAGAGATGACCATCGCCAGCGAAACCTCAATCCTGGGGGCTGGGGAAAGCTACGCAATCCCTGGGGGCGTCGCGCATGGAGCCGTCGCGCTAGAGGATAGCGTCTTGATCGATGTTTTCTCCCCACCCCGCAACGACTACCGCACCGAGGCCCGTTAGCAACAAAAAAGCCATCCGTCTTGGATGGCTACTCTCCGGCTCACGCCGCGCTCGAGGTCTTGGCGAAACGCAACTCGCGGCCACCGCACTTCACGTTATTGATTGTTCCAGGCCCCTCAGTCTAATTGGTGTCGTCCGCACGTTGCAACCGCCACAATAACCCCGCCTGGGGATGTTCCATCCACATCGCGACAATCTCCTGATGATGCTCCACCAACCACACCGCCCCCGCAGCCGCCCCCGCCTCGCGCAGCACCTCCGCGCTCCAGGCCGGGTGCTGTGCCCGCACGACAAACGGACGCGCCCACGCAACCTGCGCCGGGTTCATCTGATTAGCATAGCGATAGAGCGGCGGCATCAGCTTTTCGACCACCACCACAATCGACTTGCCGTATACACTTAGCGGATAACGCGCCTTCCCGCAGTCGTGCATCAATGCCGCCACCGCCAGCTCATGCGGCGTGTGTGCCTCCTGCGCCAGCACCGCCCGCAATACCCGAATGCTGTGCAATTGCTCGCTCGTGCTCATACACTTGAATGCTTCCAGCAACGGCGGTGATAAATACCGTTCTGGCAGGGAATAATCTACCTCCTGCGTAAATGCCAGGATCGCCCGTAATCCCTGCGTAATCCGATACAACGCCACCATCGCTAGAACAGCATCAACCGCAGCAATTGCGTCGTCGGTGTGCCGATCAACCAGTTAAAAATCGGGAGAATCCCCGCGATACTCAGCAAAATCGCGCCAAAAAACGCATACTGGCTGTATTGCACCCACTGTGGGCTACTCCAACGGTAAGCCAAGTCTGGCGGTAGTAACGCATGGACGATGTGCCAACCATCAATCGGAAACAGGGGAATGAGGTTAAACACTGCCAGCAGAATGTTCCAGTACACAATCTGCGCGAACAACATCGCCACGATGTTCCCCTGGCCCACAACCCCCGCGAAAATCTCCTGTTGTGTGAACAGGATTCGTGTCGGAATCGCGAAGATGGTCGCCAGCAACAAGTTAGACCCCGGCCCCGCTGCCACCGCCGCCAAAAATCCCCACCGTGGATTATTCATGCGTTGGGCGGCAATTGGCGCGGACCCCAAAATACCAAACCCGATAATCGCGAACATCAGCCAGCCAACCCAGTTGATGTGAACCAACGGGTTGAGCGTCAGCCGCCCCTCGTTAGCTGGGACTGGGTCGCCCATCTTATGCCCAACATAGTTGTGTGCAAACTCATGAATCGTCATCCCCAACCCGACAGCAATCAGGTTGATGAGGATGCGTTCGGGTGTTAAATTAAAAAACACGGCAGTTCTCCGTGGTTGATGGTCGATTAGAAATCGAAACCAGTATATCATAGAGGCTATATCCAATCCCATGCACGTTCCTCAAATCTTGGAGCACACCCCATGCCCACCCCCGGCCCCCAAGTCAAACCCGGTGATGTCGTCCAACTCCGTAAACCCCACCCCTGCGGCAGCGACACCTGGACCGTCATGCGCGTCGGGTCGGATATCGTGCTCAACAACACCGCCTGCGCCCGCCAGATCACCCTCACCCGCTCTAAGTTCAACAAGGCCGTCAAGCGCGTGCTCCCACCCAACACCTGAACAGAAACCGCCCACAACCGAAAACCGTATACGCGGTGAGAAACGCATCTATTCTAGCTATTCTGCGTTATGATAATTCTATGAAAACTGTCGGTAGCGAATTGAGGAGATACTACATTGACCAAGCGCGTACTGATCTTGATGTCGGACACAGGCGGTGGGCATCGGGCCGTCGCCAACGCCATTCGTGATGCCCTGACCATCCGCTACGGCAACGCCGTCGAGACACAAATCCTCGACGGACTCAAAGAGTACACCCCCGCGCCCATCAAGTACGCGCCAGAGATTTACCCCTTGTGGATCGCCCGGAGCAAGGGAAGTTGGGGTTTTGCCCACAATATCACCGACACCCAATTCCGCGCCCGTTCCGTTACCCGCACCGCCTACATCACCCTGGGCCGCTACTTTAAGCAGATGCTCCGCGACCACCCCGCAGACGTGATCGTGAGCGCCCACGCCCTGCTCGTCTCCCCCTCGCTGGACGCCCTCCACTCCTTCGCAGACCGCCCCCCCTTCCTCACCGTCGTGACAGATTACACCTCCACCCATCACTTCTGGTACGACCGCCGTGCCGACAGCATCATGATCCCTACCAAACCCGCCCTAGACCGCGGCCTGGTCGCTGGTGTCCGTGCGGACAAACTCAAAATCACCGGCTTACCCGTGAACCCCAGCTTTGCCAAACGCCTGGAGGACAGCGCCGCCGCCCGTGCCACACTCGGCTGGCTGCCAGACAAAATCACCATCCTGGTACTCGGCGGCGGTGAGGGCATGGGGCCGCTTTACCGCATGGCCCGCGAGATCAACCGCCAAAACCTCGACATCCAACTTGTCATCGTCGCCGGGAAAAACAAACAACTCAAGCGCCGCCTCGAAACAAGCGCCTGGAACCAACCCACCTGGATTTATCCCTTCACGCAAGAGATGCCTCGTCTCATGTCCGCTGCCGACCTCATCGTGACCAAAGCTGGGGCCGCTAGCATCACCGAGGCTGTTACCGCCGGGCTGCCCATCATCATCAGCGATGTGATCCCCGGCCAGGAGACGGGTAACATGGAATACGTAGTAGCAGCCGGCGCAGGGGAGTACCCAGGTAGCCCAGAAGCCGTCGGACGAACTGTTGCCGCATGGGTACATGAGGGGGTCGCTGGCCTTGAAAGTCGTGCCGAACGTGCCCGTCAAATTGCCCAACCAGATGCCGCCTTCAACGTCGCAGAAGAAGTATGGCATTGGGCCAACCAACCACGTATCACCAACGACCGCCGCAACCTGCTCGCTCGCATTGAGGAAATTCGCGACAACCTCACACCTTAGACGTATCGAAGTTCACAAAATGTAATATGTGCCGAAATTCACAGCAAATGTAAGTCATGTTAGTATGACCACATTTCTTGCTAAATTAAGGCACGCGCAAGCATTATGGCCCAACAACCGTTCGAGAACTTTTTGATCGATCTTCGCCGCAATATAGAAGACCCCATTTACCTCAACAACAACGAAGATGTTATTTTCGACTGGCTCTTGGAGGAGGGCATCAAACCGCATCGTATCCCCCAAGTTGCTGAAATCCTACGGCGCATCATCCCCCACTACCTGCGCCAACCCTCCGTTCGCTCCTGGGAACAACTCATCATGCGCTACGTTCAGATCACTATCGAGGGCAACGTTCAGGATCGCCTGCCAGAAGCACATCTCATCTACAGCCAGTATTTGCTCTCCAGCAAGGAGGGCCGCCAGGCGATGAACGAATTGGCAAAAGCGCACAAACTCGCCAAGAACAACCCAAATCAACAGGTTCGCATCGATGCTTACGTGGAAGTTCTAAAGGCTGCCAGCGTTTTTGACCCAAACAAACGCATCCTAGAGCCAGAAAAAACCTACAACAAGCTAAAGACATACGCGGAAAAAACGACCAACCCAGAAACCAAAGCCGTCATCCGCTACGCGCTCGGGATGTACCACCTACGTCGTGCCGAAAACGAACAAGCACTCGAGTTCGCAACCCAGGCCTACGAATTGGAGCGTGCAGAACTCCACCGTCAACTACAAACCGGCGCAGAATCCCACCACACCCGCACGCGCATGATCGAGGCTCGCGTTGCAATAGGTATCATTCACCGTCACCGTCGCGAACTCGACACCAGCGAAAACATCTTAGCGGATGCCCAAGGCCTTTGCATAAACGCCCTCCACGCTTACCCAGGGGCAATTATCGACTACGAACTCGCTTGGATCGCCCGCTGGCGCGGAGACTTCGGCACGGCCATCAATTATCTGATGAAAGCAAAACAGGCTTTTGAATCGCTCCGGCATGAGATATTCGTCACATCATGTGACCACTCGCTAGGAATTATGTTGATCGAGGAACAAAACTACGAGCGAGCACTGAAACTGCTGGAGGGTACCCTGAAGGTATATGCCAAGATTCCCCACTACGCCAATATCGTGGATGTCTACCATGCTATCGGCTATGTCTATCTGCGCCGTGCCGCCGACACGATACTCACAGCAAAAGACCTCAATCTGGCCGAAAATTACTTTACACGCGCTGAAGACATCGCCAACCAACACCTCCAACACATGCCCAAAAGAAGGGATGTACTTCTTAAAAACATTGAGGAGGACCGCGCAGAACTTCACGCCCTGAAGAGCCGCCTGGATAGCAAAGATCATCCTGCCCAGAGCTAAACAAGAAGCCCCCTGGCTCACATGCCAGAGGGCAACGACCTTACCCAACTAGGGGAAGATGATCGGACCGTTCGGGGGCATCTCAGCACTGAGAGACATCGTGTTAGCCATTTGGCAACTCCCTTTCAGGAATTCAAATTTGCGATGCTCTCAGGGTCATATTTTTGTAGATTCACCAGTGGAATAACGGACACCGAACGGACACAAAACGGACAACTTGACGGCGAAGCGTCGAGCAACCGTGGAGAGATCGTCACGGGGTCCGCTTGGAATGCCGGGCGTTTGGGGTTATATTGAGAGGGGGATGTGAAGGTAAAAGGCGAAGAACCCTATGCTGCGTAGAAAAACCTCCATAGTCATCCTGTTGGTGCTGGGCCTCGTGGCGGCTGCTGTGTTGGCACTCCAAGCCCCGCCCACATACATCATCTACTCAGCCCCACCCACTCTCACCGCAGACGGCGAGACACTCGCCATAGAAATACGTGTCACCAATGAGGGTGGCCCCGCGACCGAACCCATTGTGCTGTCCCTGCAACAATTCGGGAACACACGCACCCTCTCACAAACCACCCTGGGGCCGCTTGATGTGGGCGAATCCGCCGGGGCCACCTTGCGCGTTCCAGCCGCCGCCGTACCGGGCATCGGCCCCGGTGAACCCACCACCTTCACCGTGCAACTTACCTCCGCCGAGGTGGATACCGTGCTGCGCCTGTTGGAGTTCACCGCACCACAGGGCACGCCCACAGTGCCCTTTCCCCCAGCGGATTACCCCGTCGCCCAGGTGCTCACCGCCCTTGAGCTACAACTCATGTCTGTGCTAGATACCCTCCCCTTCGAGGTTGATCTCACCAACCGCTTTCAGCTTGCAGGGCTAGTTGGCGCGGTTCTATTCGTGATTGTGCTGTTGTGGCTGTTCACCGTCATCGTGCGGTTGATCTTCAGCAAGCCCCCCACCTATCCCAATAACCCCCCGCCCTACGCCAACATGCCCCAACTCCACCCAGACTCACTCGGGGGCCGTCGTCAAATGTGGCAACAGGTCGCACAAAATGGGTCCATGCTCGCAGACCAGATCGAGGGCAACTTGTATGCTCGTAAACTATTACTCGGGTCGAGTGGGGAAAAGTATTCAGGTTGGCGCGTCGTCGGGCTGCGTGCCAGCCAATACGACGCCTACGGGCGTGTCGCACGTACCCAGATCATCGGCTCCCGTAAGCTCATCCGGCAACTCACACGGGTTATTGAACGGGCCAACACCCTGAACCCAACCAGTGCCCGTCGGCGCGTGCGCCCAATCGCACAACAGGTCGCCCGCCAACTTGGAGGTCGCATCAACCGCAAAACGGCCTCCCTCCCCATCGCCCTAGACGTCAAATTCCGGGGGGAACACGGCGAGGTCAGTATCTTATTTGCACTCTATCAGGTGCAAATGGGCGCGTGGCAACAGCTAGACAGTTGGAACCCAGAGATGACCGTCGTCGGCAAGGCCATCTACGAAACCTACACCTTCACCGTCTTCGGCCAAACCGAGAACGAGGGAATGCGGGCATTCAAGCGTCGCCTGCACGCTGACCTGACAAACCTCCTCACGGAGATGGTGTTGTGTACACCGCCCAGCGGCAAACCCACACCCACACTGGGCGACATCCCCCAAAATGCCGCCCCCACCCGCACCAACAACGGCTATAACATCCCCACAACATCCTCCATGCACCCAGTCCCACCGTCGAACGACCCACCAGACGCCGACGAAGAGGCCAACATGGAAACCATGCGCCGCTACAACCCAGAGGATACCTAACCCATGCGCCTACTCATCACCGGGGCAACAGGTAACGTCGGCCTAGAAACAATCCGCTCGCTCCCCAACAACCTCTCGATTCGGGCTGGCCTTCGTACACCAGAGCGCACCGCCGGCCAGTTACCATCCCATGTCGAAGCGGTTAAGTTCGACTTTACAGATGCAACCACATACGCACCCGCTTTAGCTGGGGTAACGCGGGTGTTGTTGGTACGGCCACCGCAAATCTCGAATGTCCAGCGCGATATAGCCCCGTTTATCGAGGCGATGCAGGTCGCACAGGTGCAACAGGTCGTGTTCTTATCGGTAATGGGGGCCGAAGATGTGAGTTTTATCCCCCACGCCAAGATCGAAGCCGCCCTGCGTAACAGTGGCCTACCCTGGACGTTTCTACGCCCCGGCTTTTTCAACCAAAATCTCAGCACAACCCACGCCGCCGACATCCGTGACCGAGATCAGGTGTTCGTCCCCGCCGGGAATGGCCGCACCAGTTTCATTGACGTTCGCGACATCGGTTCAGTGGCTGCCCGCACCCTCACCGATAACGGACACACCAACCAGGCCTACACCCTCACCGGGAACGAAAGTCTCACCTACGACGAGGTCGCCGCTGTGCTCTCAAACGTACTTGGCCGCCCCATCCGTTACACCCAACCCCACCCCCTGTACTTCCTTTGGCGTGAATGGCGCAACGGCACCCCGCTTCCCTTCGCCATCACCATGACGGGCATCTACCTCCCCACGTATCTCAAGCGTACCGGGCAACTCACGGACACAACCGAAAACCTGCTAGGCCGCCCACCCATTCGTTTTCGTCAATTCGCCGAGGACTATCAACACATATGGCGTTAGTGCTACCACCTTTCAGGGTTTGTGGGAGCCGGTCCCGTGCTATAATGCCACGCTATGATGCACATCGGACTCAACGCGCACCTGCTCTCGCCCCAGGCGAGCTACCGCTCTGCGGGTATACATAGTTACATTACAAACACCCTGGCGGCGCTACCCGCCGTTGTCAAAGACACCGCCCAGCTTACGGCCTTTGTCGGCGGTGCCAACCCAGCCCAGTTTGACGGGGTCACAATGGAACGGGCAGCCCTGGACACTACCGCCCCTGCACGCCGCATCCTGTGGGAACAAGCCGTGCAACCGTTTCAACTTCACCGCTTCGACCTCTATCACGCGATGGCCTTCGTTGCACCCGTTTGGCCCTACAAGCCACCCACCGTCGTCACCATCTACGACCTCAGCTTCATCCACTATCCCCAGGTGCTTTCCAGTAGCCGCCGCGCCTACCTGAGCGCCTTCACCCGCCACACGGTCCACAAGGCCGCACGTGTGATCGCGATTAGTCAGAGCACCGCCCGTGACGTGGTCGAGCAATTTGGTATCCCCGCAGATCGTGTAGATGTCGCCCCCTGCGGTACAGATTTCACCCGTTTCCACCCCCTCCCCGCCGCCGACATCGCGGCCTTCCGTGCGAAAAAAAACCTCCCGGAGAACTTCTGGCTGTTTCTGGGGACACTCGAACCCCGAAAAAACCTGCCAACCCTGATCCACGCCTACGCCCGCCTCCCACAAGACACCCGTCCGCCTTTGGTCCTCGCAGGCGGTCATGGCTGGGCCTACCAACCCATCTACGATGCCATTGAGCAACACCGCCTCCAGGCCGACATTCACCTCCCAGGATTCATCCCAGCAGACGACCTGCCCCTCTGGTACAATAGCGCGGATGTGTTCATCTATCCCTCCATCTTTGAGGGGTTCGGTATCCCACCGCTAGAGGCAATGGCCTGTGGTTGTCCGGTAATCGTCTCGGATGCGTCATCCCTACCCGAAGTCGTCGACAGGACGGACAACCTACGCGTCCCCCCCCTCGATATTGATGCGTGGGAAGCCGCGCTCTGTACCGCGCTGGAAGATACCGACTGGCGTAACCGCGCATCCCAGAGCGGACAGCGTGCCGCCAGCCGCTACACCTGGGAGAACACAGCCCAGCAAACCTGGATTAGCTATCAGCAAGCACAAGGGTAACAGTCAACCAGATGGTGACACGCCAAGAAAACACACCACAAGTCACGCCGCCAGGGGTCAACAGCCCCCTCCCCGTCCCACGGCAGGCCACCCATGAACCGAGTTGGTGGTTGCCCACTGCGGATGTCGTGACGGCGTTTTTTGCGTTCATCCTGGCCTATGTTGCCCGTTATCAATTGCAGTTAATTCGCCCCGTCGCCGAGCTAAACCAAGTCCCATACACCATCTACCTCCCCTACACACTCGTATTTGTCGCCTGGTTGCTGCTCCAATACGCCACCAGCGGTCTCTATCGCACCGTTCGCAACCGTTCCCTCATCGAGGAAACCACCATCATCGTCAACGGCGTGACCAACGCCATCGTGTTACTTATGGCGATCAGCTTTATGGTGCAGGCCGCCGGGTTCAGCCGCTTGATGCTCGTTTATCTCGCTGTGATTACGATGACCCTGTTGAGTGCTATTCGGGTCGGTCGCCGTTGGACATACGCTTATCTGCGGTCACACCGGGGGATTGGCGTGCAGCGTGTCTTGCTAGTGGGTGCGGGGGAAGTAGGGCAGGCTGTCTTGCGTGTGATGCTCGCCCGCCGCGAGTTGGGCTATTTCCCCGTGGGTTATCTTGATGACAACCCGGAAATCGGCAACGTGAACCTGGGGCGCGTGCGCGGCCTAGGACACCTCGACAACTTGGGGGACGTTCTCGCAGCCGAAACCGTCGACATCGTCGTGATGACCCTCTCCTGGGAGCACCACAGCCGCATCATGGAGATGGTCGATATTTGCCAGCGGCATCAGGTGGAAGCACGCGTCGTCCCCGATGTGTTCCAGTTAAACCTGCGCCAGGTCAACATCGAAAACCTGGACGGCATCCCGTTGTTGGGCGTCCAGTTGGAGCCGACCTTCTACGCCACCAATCGCATTCTCAAGCGCCTGCTAGACCTCACGCTCATCATCCTGGCCGCCCCCGCCTGGCTGGTCGTTTTTGGGATCGTCGCCCTTGCCATCAAGCTCGACAGCACCGACGGGCCGGTTATCTACAAACAACGGCGCGTCGGCGAAAACGGTAAACCCTTCGAAATGTACAAGTTCCGCAGCATGATCCCCGGCGCAGACAAGCTCAAGGCTGAACTCGCTCGCCAGCACAACCAAGACATGCGCTTCGTCAAAATCCCAGACGACCCGCGCATCACCCCTATTGGCAAGTTCATCCGCCGCACCAGCCTGGACGAACTGCCCAACCTCATTAACGTCATCAAGGGCGAGATGAGCCTCGTCGGAACGCGCCCCCCCACGCCAGACGAAGTCGAACTCTACGACGAGTGGCACTACCAACGCCTCAGAACAATTCCCGGCATCACCGGCATGTGGCAGATCAGCGGACGCAGCGAAGTCCCCTTCGACGAAGTGGTCCTGCTAGACATCTACTACATCGAAAACTGGTCTATCCGCCTGGACATTGAGATTCTACTCAAGACAATCCCCCGCGTCCTACTGCGCGAGGGAGCCTACTAGCCACACGCTAATCACGCCACCAACGCACCTCAAACGGTGTACGTTGGGTAGTCCTCCCGTGAGCGTGGGCGGACCACAAAGCTGCCCCCCTCTTGTTTGAAGCGTGCAGCCATCGCCCACAGAAAACCGTAAATTGCATCGTCTGGATTCGGCGTATTTTGGTACACGACATAGTGTTGATCATCTAATTTTTCCAGAAAATAGCCCTCGTCCTCAGGGATATTTCGCAGATTCGCGTGATGAATGGCGTGCAGTGCTTTCAGCGCGTTAGAAATTGTCTTGATCTCTGGCGGCATCACGGCAGTTCGAACCACCTCTCTACCGAATGCCACAAACACCTCCGACACCGCCCCACCTAACTCGTCTTCCAGGTCTTTCAGGATGTCAAACCACAACTGATGGGGATACCATTTATCCGTGCTGATCTTTGTGGCGTTGTGCTTTTTCAGGATTGGCGTAACAGCATCCGAACGGAGATTGTCCAGAAAGGCGCTCATCGCAGCCCCTGTCACCTCTGCACTAGGCGAGCCAGCCACATATGGTTTTGCAATATATCCCCTTGTCATTGATTACACCTTTCGTTTACGATTTCAACTCAATAAAACCATAAATCAAAGCGTTCGCGCCAAACCTTAGTTGCCAACTATCACAACAAATCCTCACGGAATTTCGCCCTGTGCCCTGCTTTGCTCAAAGCTTTTAGAAGTCTTTATCACCCCAATATAGGGTAACTTACACACATTTTCGCCCCATTTGATAGCCTATATCCGTACAAACGACAAATTTCAGTGGTAGCTCATCTCACAATCATCTGCCGTCGCTACCCTGAACGAACATCTTGCAAACATTCGAGGGAAAAGCACTTCCTATGGAACATACGCAAAAACCATCAGTCTGGTCTGGTGGCCTGATTGGCCTTCTGCTCACCGCACCTTTACTGGCGCTCTTTTTCCTGGGCGAACGGCTCATCGGCCTGCCCCTGGTCCCGCTAGACTTCTTCGATGTTATCGTCCCATTGATTCCCGGTGGCCTCATAACCATCGTCATCGACATCATGGTGGACAGCATCATCGGCTTAGGCGGTGGTGAGGATGTAGACACACTCGCCAAGACCATCGAACAGGGTATGGCCTTCGCGATGGTTGGCGGCATCGGCCTGGTTGTGGGGGCGGCCTTCTACGGTCTTGGCGAACGGTTCCGCGACCGCGCCACGGTCGCTGGCTTAGGGGTTGGCCTTGTGCTCGGGGTGGCCTTCGGTGGCATGAGTCTCCTCGCAAACTTCTTCACTGGCCCCGCCGCGGTCGCCTTCCTGTGGGTGGTGGCGTTGTTTGTCGCTTGGGGTGTCGCCCTCGGCTGGACCTTCCGTGACCTGGCGGCACTCCCAGCCAACACCAAAAATAATGAGGCCGAGGCCAGCGTGGAAACACTTGGCCGTCGCGACTTCATCGTGCGTGTGGGCGGGGCCAGCGCCACGCTCACCCTCGTCGGAACGGGTCTTGGCCTGGCCCTCAGCCCAGACAACGAGACGCCACAGGTTGCCACCTCCCTCGAAAACCCCGTTGCCGAGGCCACTGAGGAGGCGGTCGAAATTGCTGACGGACGCCTCCCCAACGCCGATGCACTCCCTGAACCCGCCCCCGGAATGCGCCCAGAGTACACCCCTGTCGAGGAACACTATCGCATCGACATCGCCACTCGCCCTATCGAAATCGACCTAGACACCTGGACCCTCCCCTTCGCTGGGTTGGTCGCACAGGAGGTTGAGTTCACGATGGACCAACTCCGCAACAACTACGAGCCATTCCCACAGTACGTCACCATGCAGTGTATCTCCAACCGCATCGGTGGGAACCTCATCAGCACAACCAAGTGGACCGGCCCGTCCGTCCGTGACGTGTTGGCGGATGTTGAGTTAGCGGACGCCGCCGCTTGGCTGCGTATCGAAGGTGGCGACAGCTTCTTCGAGTACCTCAGCATTGAGGCGATCATGGAAAACCCGGACATCACCTTCGTCTACGACTTCGACGATAGCCCACTGCCAGAGCGCAACGGCTTCCCGCTGCGCGTCTACATTCCAGACCGCTTCGGCATGAAGCAGCCCAAGTGGATTAACAACATCATCGTGACCGCTAGCGATGAAGGCGGCTATTGGGTCCGCCGTGGCTGGTCGGCAGATGCCATCATGCAACAGACCTCCGTGGTAGATACCATAGCCGTTGACGATGCCTACACCGACGAGGACGGCACGGTGCGCGTCCCGGTCGGTGGCTATGCTGTGGCTGGGGCGCGGGGTATCTCCAAGGTCGAAATCAGCATCAACGAAAGCGACTGGTTTGAGGCAGAGATTCGCGAGCCAATCAGCGACCGCACCTGGGTATTCTGGCGCTACGACTGGGCCTTTGAGGAAGGTATCCACAACGTCGCTGTGCGTAGCTACGACGGGGAGGGCAACTTACAACCCACCGACGAACAGGGCGTCCGGCCAGACGGCGCAACCGGGATCCACACGGCATCCGCAACCCTGCCCGACCCACAAGCTATCGACGCTTAGCGTCACAATGAGTGTGGGGAACACCTCCCCACACTGGCTCTATTCGTCAGCGGCCCCCCCAACATCACAGCCGGCTAGGTACCCCTCCATCTCATCATCCGTCCCGCCGATCACGCCCTCACCCAACGGCATCACAACCAGCGTCATATCGTAATATACAGCCTCGATACGCCCATACCACACCTCAGCGTCCTCCTCCGTGCACAACAGCCACGTAGAGTCCGACACGCTAAAGGCACCGCTGGCCTCCAGAAAACTGTACAACTCGCTGTAGTCCGCACCAGCATGGATGTCGTAGGTAATGACGAGGGTCTTGCGGCTCATAGTTCAATCCTTTCTAGGCAGAGCTTAACTTTGACTAACAGTTTTAACGCGTTATGGAGAAAACTGCATGTCGCTGGGGGCATTCAACCCAATGCGTCGTACACCCAACGTAGCGCCAACTCACGGTACTCACGGGCCAATTGATGAAAGGGGTCGAGTTGGAGCACCGTGTCGTAGTCGTGAATGGCGGCCTCGTAGCACCCCATACGAAAGTAGATGTAGGCGCGGGTGTCCAGGTAGTTCGGGCGACGTGGATAGCGTTGCAGCACATTGTGTATATCTTCTAACGCCTGTAGATAATTCCCAAGCCTAGCATGAACATAGGCCCGGTTGTTGAGCGCGGCCATATCAGTTGGGTGGAGTTCATGGGCACGGTCATAGGCTGTTAACGCGGCCTCATATTTCTCCTGGTAATCGTAGATGAGTCCCATGTTGTAGTACGAGTCTGCGATCTCTGGCGAACGAGCTAACGCCTGCTCCAGGTCTGCTAGGGCTTCGGCATACGCACGGAGGCGAATATGGCACATCGCCCGGTATCGAAAAATCAGCCCGGTAACTTTTTGCTGCTGTTCGACCAGGGTGGTAAAGTCGCAGACGGCCTCGGCATAGCGTTCGGCCCGCAACAGCGCCACACCGCGTTGCTGGTGAGCGTCCCAGAATGTTGGCTCCAGGTTGATCGCCTGCGCGTAGTCTGCGAGCTTGCGATGGAGCTGGCTCATCGGGGTTTGGTTGGCGCGGTTGTAATAGTCTTTTGCATTCATGCCCGTTGAACCCGAATCCACGACTTTTATTTATTCTACACGAAAAACGGGCTTAAACTTAAAAGACGAGGCGTTCCTCGTGTTAAAGGGGCTATGGGGTTGTGGAGCCGGACAGCACTAAATGCTTGCGCCGAACACGCGGTCCATTTCATCCTGGATGTAGAAGAGGGCCTCGCCATAGCCGGGGAAAATTCGTAGTGTGGCTCCACCATACTGGGGTTTCGCCAGCATCTCGGCGATGAGCTTCGCCATCGGGTGAAATGGGCTGAAAACCGTGTCGATATTGGGGTCCGCAAAGCCACCGGGCCGGGCCGGGTTTACCCGCTTAACCATCTCAATCACATCTGCAAATGTCACATCGGCCTGGGAGAGATCAACCAAACGCCAGAAAATCGGGCTGTTGATCTCGGACGCAACGGCGATGGTCTGCTCGCTCATCTGATAGATGGCATCCACATTAAAATGCCCAGAAAATGTTGTCCAGAGGATTGGTGACCCTTCATATTGGCGCACGTTAACAGGCATCGGCTAATTCCCTTTTCTATCTGTCACGGCTATCATCCTAGCGTAGTTTCGGACCTCAAACACATGACGTTTTATTAGATTTTTACAGTCTCGGTATTTCATCCCAACGATAATGACAATGGTCATTTAATATCAGCATAAATTCATCCATACCTAACCTGGCAATATGAGTTCGCCACGCCCCATGTAGACGCAGTGGCCGCCAACCTGAATGACTGTGATGTCGTCGCCGTTGGTTTCGGCACGAATATAAACCTGACTGGAACGCCCCATCTCGTAGCCCTGCTCATTGAGATAGACGCCGGGTGCTGCTAGGCCGTAGCGCACGAGATAGGCACCGAGCGGGCCACAGGCTGCCCCGGTCGCGGGGTCCTCGGCGATGCCCATCCCTGGTGCGAACATGCGAGCATGGGTGGTTGCGGCTGGGTCCTCCGTCTCGGTTGTAAACAGGTACATCTGTGGGATATACCCTACGAACTCCGACTGCCACAGGTCCATGCGTAACGTCGCACGGCGAATCGCGTTCAGGCTACGGAGTGGGATATAGAGAAAGGGAACCCCAGTGGACACCACCTGTACGGGCATCTCGGGGAGCAGATCAGCCTCGGTCAGCGAAACCAGTTCGGCAATGGCCGTTCGGTCCTCCCAGACCTTGCCAAAGGTTGGGCGTGGCTGGGTCATGGTTGCAACAATATCATCACCTGTGCCACTGAGTGCGACAGGGATTGGCCCTACGCCCTCTTGAAAGGTCACGTTACCCGGAGAGGTCACTAGCCCGAGCCGCGCCAACACAAAGGCCGTGCCAACCGTCGGGTGCCCGGCCATCGGTAACTCAATCGCGGGGGTAAAAATCCGAACGTGATGGTCGCTCGTGCCGTCAGTTGGGGGGAGGACAAAAGTCGTCTCGGAAAGATTGAGTTCGCTGGCGATAGCCTGCATGGTGGTGTCCGTGAGGTTGCCATCTTCCAAGACAAAAATAGCAAGTTGATTACCGCCAAAAGGTTGTTGCGTAAACACGTCAACTAAATGGTAAGGGTAGGTTGGCACCGCGTGTATGCCCTTTCAAAAAGATAGTGGATGTATGGCATAGTAGCCTCAAACTAAAATAAAACCCACAGAAATCAAGCGTATCTAACATGTCTACAACGATTTTTGATATGGAGGTGGCAACAAGTTATGCTACGGCTACAACGTGTCCACTGAAGTGGACACGCTAGGCTGTAGCCTGTGGTCTTAACCGCAGGTGGCTTGCTCCGACATTTTGCTGGAATAACCTAAGGCGGCGGCAGCGGCAACACGGGCCTGTTTTCCCTTGCTGCTGCCGCCGAGAGCAAGCATTGAGGCTAAATTCTACGTTCATGCCGCTGCTGCCAGGTAGCCTGTTTTTCGGCAGCGGCGGTACAATGGGCGGGCGATGTTTCCAGAAACAGGGTAGCACAAGCGCGACGGTATGGGATGTGCATATGACCGGGCATTTGCCCGGCGATTTGTGGGGGTTGGCGGTTTAGAATAGGTGGCGAGTTCGCACACACACCCGGAGCAAACGACCCTCATGCGAAAACTGTTTTTTCTTCCCCTATTTTTACTGATCTTCCCGACGTTGACATGGGCACAGGGGCTTGATGACCCGGCGCTACAGGCAGCGATTGCAGCGGCGAACCAGGCCGACCCAAACCTGGGACGGCCTTTGCGCTGGGAGTTTGAGATTTTGTTGCCAACGACAGACAGCGCCCTGAGTTGCCCACTGGTGCCGGGGGTGCAATTGGCGAACGCCAGCACGCCATATATCGTGACACTGTTCTTTGGTGGGCCAGATGGTGAGGTGCCGTATGTGGTGCATGTGGCACGGGATGGGGGCAGCGCCCAACGCTGTGACACGAAATTCCCGAACATGGGCATGAGTACGGTTTCGCTGTTGCCAGCGGCAACGGCGGCCACCCCGTGTACCGTCGTGCCGAGTGGTCCGTTCGCGAATGTGCGGGCTGCCCCAGACACAGAGGCCGAGCAAACCACAACGATTGAGAGCGCACGGCAGGCATTGGGGCGCAACGCAGACTTTACATGGTATTTGATCGCGGAGGGCTGGGTTGCGGGGACAGTTGTCACCAACACAGGCGACTGCCTGAGCAACAACCTGTCCATTCGTGACACGGCGATTGCGCGTGGGCTGGCCCCGAGTGCCCAGACAACGGCGGTCCCCGGCCAGCCGACGGCGGTCGCACAGGCTCCGACGACAATCCCACAGACCGATTTCACCTGTCCAGAGGGGTTTGACGGCTACCTGCCGCCACGCATCCGCACCGGGCAGATTACGGCCCAGGTGGAGCAGGGTGGCGTCCCGAACTCGTTACGGCGTCAGCCGATCGTCAACAGTGATCGTGTGGGGAGCATCCAACCGGGGCGGCGGCTGGACCTTGTGATTGACGGGCCAGAGTGTAGTGATGGTTTTGTGTGGTGGTTGGTGGAGATTGACGGTGTGCGTGGTTGGACGGCGGAGAGCAGCTTTAGCGGTGGGAACTACTTCTTAGCGCCGACGCCGGGGAATGAGGTTACGGTGGATGGTGAGGAATTTGCAGCCATCCCGGTACAACCGGGCAGCGCGGGGGTCCGCAGCCCGGTTATCGAGAGTGGTGCTGTTACCGGTTTGAGCGAGGGCTTCACGCTGAACTTGGGTGATGGGCTGGTGTTGGGCGCGTTACAGGCGGACTACACGCTCATTTGGGCGGCAGGCGATGAGGTATTCACGGCGGCATTCCCGCCGACGGACGGGGGGATTCTGATTGACCAACTGACGGCGGGACGTTTCACGAGCTTGACCCCGGACACAACGGGTTGGCTGTATGCGGGGCAGGACAGCGGGGTTATCCGCGCATACAACATGGGCGTTGCGGCGAGTGTGAACGCGCACGAATCCCCGGTGAATGTGTTAACGGTCGCGCCAAGTGGTGAACTGGTCGCGACTGGCAGTGGGGGCAGCAACACGGACGCGGCGACATGGGCGTTGCGGTTGTGGGAACCGGGTGTATTGCAGGGCGCACAGTCCCCGGTGGAATTTACGCGTAGTATTCGGTTCCCGTACCCGGTGACGGACGTCGCATTTAGCGGCGATGGGGGGTATATGGCGGTGGTGGCCCAGCGGACGGGCGCGGAGCCTGCGGCGGCGATCTGGATATATGATGAGGGCGGTCTCGGCGGGAATGTGGTGACGCTGGCATTGGAGGCCGGTGACGCGGGCAGCGCGTTTGTGACGGCAGAGCCGGACGGTAACGGGTTCTTTTACGGGCGCGACAACGCGGTGTTCCGGCTGGACCCAGGCACAGGCGAGGAGGCCAACGTCTTCACGGTGACGGGGAGTAGCATCTTGCGTGACCTGGCGTTTAACCCGGTGGGGGACGGTGTGGCGGCGATTGCGAGCGATGCTAGCCTGACGTTCACAACGTTGGCGCAACTGCGCGGGGAAAGCCCCTTCAACACGCCGACGCCGATCCCGGTTAGCGCGGTGCAAGTTCAGTTTAGTGCTACCGGGGATATTCTGCTGGTGCAGACAGGGAATGATGAGGTGGTGTACTACACGGTGCCTGTGCAGTAGGGGAGACGGGCCACCACGCCGGGCGGCCCCTATGGTACGTTAAGAGGCGGGGAGGAAGCGCACCTCGAACAGGGATTCCCAGAGTTTCCCGGTGACGTAGAAGGTGTCGGATACGGGGTTGTAGGCGATGCCGTTGAGGACGGCTCCACCGGGGTACCCAGCGCGGACTTCTGGCGGGAGCAGGCCGCTGCCGTCGATCACCGCGTTGACGATGCCTGTCGTTTTATCAAAGCGGATGATGGTGTCGGCGTTCCAGATGTTGGCGTAGACGTCATCACCGACGCACTCTAGCTCGTTGATCTCATCGACAAATACGCCGTAGAGTGTCACGGTGTACTGAGCGATGATCTGAAATGTTTCGGGGTCGTGGACGTTGATACGGTTGCTGCCGTCGCTCATGTAGAGGGCTTCGCCGTCGTAGCACAAGCCCCAGCCCTCACCGGAATAGCCGAAGGTGCCGAGCGGCTCAAAGGTACCGTCGTCTGCGCCTGTTTCCAGGTCATAGATGATGGCGACGTTCTCGCGCCAGGTGATCTGATAGAGACGGTTTCCGACAAGGGCGAGGCCCTCGGCGAAAAGCTCGGCTGGCAGGTCGTAGCGGCGCAGAACCTCCCCGGTTTCTGGCGCAACAGCGCGGAGGGTGGATTGGCCGTAGCGCCCGGTGGACTCGTAGAGCAGGCCGTCTTCACCGACGAGTAGGCCCTGGGTGAAGGCGTCGGTCTGGTGGGGATAGGTGTTTAACACTTCAAGCGTCAGTTGTTCGACCGGGGCGAAACCTGTGGTGGGGTCATCATCTTGGGCGTGTGTTGTGAGGGTGAGCAGGGCCAACAGTAACACGGCAGCGAGCATCTTTTGTGAGCGCATGTGAGGTTGTCCTTGTGTGGCTGTGAGCAAAACGTATTGAGGGGGATTTTAGCACGGGACGCGGTGGCGTCCACGGCGGCGTGCGGTGTACGATAGAGACATATTGCGTGGGGAATTATCAGACTATGACACAAGACATCTACTGGTCGGACTACGACGCAGAGGAAACGCTGTCACGATTGGCGGCACAAAATGAGAAGGCTATGGTGCAGGTGGAGGTGACGCAGGCAGGGCGCACGCGGTACGCGGTCACGGTGACGTGCAACGATAACGGGCGTGAGGGCCAGTTACGCGGGACATTGGACGTGGTAGACGAGGCGGGGGTGCGGTTGAGCGTGGTGGCGTATCGACAGCGGAACCGTCAACTGGCGATGGTGCTGGTCCCGGTGGTGTTGGGGGTTGGGGCGTGGGTGGCATCGGCGACGGGCAGTATGCTGACATTGGTACTGGTCCCGGTGGTGTTGGTGGCCGGGACGAGCGCGATTCAACGGTTGGTGCGCCCACAGGCGATGGCGCTGGACCTATTGCTAGAGGCGATCCGAGCGCCAAAGGCGGCTCCGAGGCGGCGGCGTATGAAGAAGCGACAGTGGGGTAAGGAGAGGGGCGAACCGTCTCGCTAGAGCATCCCACCCCAGCGCAGGAGCATGAGCGTGTCTATGGTGGCGTGGACGCGGAACATCATGCCGCCGGGGTCGGTCCAGCCGCCGTCATCGGCCTGCATGGTGAGGGCGCGGTCGCGGGCGGCGACGTAGAGGTCATTTCCGGCGTAGCGGGTAGCGAGGGCAGCATGGGCAATCGTAATCACATCGGAGGCGGTGGCATCATGTTGGGCGACGGCAGTGAGTAGCGCGGCGTTGCAACCTTCGACGATAGCGGTGTCGGAAGGTTGGCCGCCGATTTTGAACAGGGGGAGCATCATTGCCATTGCGGTGAGAGGGGCTGCTGCGACTGCTCCACTTGCCCACATTTTACTGAGGTACGACAGTGCGGGGCCGAAGTAGACCTCCGTTTCGCGGCCTGTGGCAAGCAGGCGACGGGCGATAGAAGCTGTGAGCATAACCCGTGTGGCGGGCTCGCCGGGGACCATGCCGGGAGGTGGGCTATGGTGGCGAACGGGGTCGAGTTCGTCCCAGTAGCCGTCTGGGGATTGGTGGGCGGCGAGATAGGTTGCGGTGCGGTCGAGCATGGGGTGATTGTCTGCGGAGAGCCAGCGTAGCCACTGGAGCAGGTGGGCGGCCCCGGTCAACGTGGGGACGCGGGTGGGGACACCGGGCGCGACGCCCGACCAACCGCCGTCTGCGGCCTGGAGGAGCACGAGCAGGGATGTAACCTGGGCCTGGGACGCCGCGCCGACGGCGAAGTCCGCCAGGGCAACGTGTTCGCGGCGGCCATGTGCCCGCACAAAGCCCAGCGCACCAGAAATATCCACCATAACAAGCACCTCCGCATGTCCCTAGGACGGGCTATTGTAGCGGTCGCCCGGCCCTTTTGCATCACCCGGAAATCCGTTAGACTTGCGTGCAATTATCATCAGAGAACACGGGCAACCTACATGGCAAAGCGAAACAACAAGAAGAAAAAGAGCAACAGCACCCCGAACATCCCGCAAGAGGTGTTGGAGCGTGTGAGCCAGGAGACTGGGGACGAGGCGGTGGCCGCAGCGACGGCGGAGGAAGCACGTAAGAAGGCCGAGCGGCGGGCAGAGCGGGCGGCGCGGCGGGCGGCGCGGCAACAACAGCGGCAGGCTGGTGGGGTTACTGGTGGGCCGAGTGAAAAGCCGAAGGACCGTAGTGAGTTGAAGGCGGGGGTGGTCGCGGAGATGTTGGCGAACCCGACATCTGAGGTGAGCGAGGAAGAGCTAAGGGTGCAGTACGATTATGTGATCTCTGACCTGCGGAACATGGGCATTTTGGCTGGGGTTTTGCTGATGGTGTTGATTGGCCTGGGGTTTTTGATCTAACGATGATTCGGGTTGGGGTGGTTGGGACGAGTGCATGGACGGAACGCATGTATATCAACGGCCTGCGGGATCATGCGGAGGGGCGGGTGGTGGCTGTTTGTGGGCGGGACATGGCGCGGACACGGGCATTTGCCGGGAAGCACGGGATCGAACACTATTACACGGACTACCGTGACCTGCTGGACAGCGATATTGAGGCCGTGATTATCTCCACGCCGAACGACACCCACTACCCGATGACGATGCACGCGCTCAAGAATGGGCTGCATGTGATGTGTGAGAAGCCGCTGGCGCTTACGTATGCACAAGCGGATGCGATGGCGACGGAAGCGGCACGACGCGGTGTGGTCCACTGCACAGCGTTTACGTATAACTACTTTCCGCACTACAAATACATCCGGCGGCTGATTGACGAGGGGTATGTGGGGGCACCGTATCACCTGAACCTGCGCTACTACTCCACGTATGGTTTGGACGGCTCCCCGGTGTGGCGGTTCGACCGTAAACAGAGTGGCGAGGGGGCGCTGGGGGATATTGGCTCGCATGGGCTGGCGCTGGCGTTGGATGTGATGGGCGAGATCACGGCGGTTTCTGCGCGGCTGATGACGCACGTTGCTCGTGAGGGCATTCCTGTAGACCAGCAGGCCACGGACGCCGCCGCGCTAACGGTACAATTCGCGAGTGGGGCGTTTGGGGTGTTACACGTCAGTATGGCGTCGTTCCAGCCGAGGGACGGGGGCCACAAGCAGTCGCTTGAGATTAGTGGCAGCAAGGGCAGCCTGTACTATCGCAACGACTTTGCGACGACGTTCACGTTGGAAGGGGCGCAGGTAGGCGATACGACGGCACAGGCATTGCGCGTGCCGGACGACCTGTGGCCGGAGAACGTCAGCCGGGCGAACCCACGTGAGATGTACGGCGATTTGTACACGATGGCGGACACGATGGCCCGTGATTTTGTGGGCGCGATTGCGGAGGGACGTCCGTTACACGGGCACACGTTTGAGCGTGGGGCAACGGTGCAAAAGATTATCGACGCGGCGGTACAAAGCCATCATGACGGCAGTCGGATGGTTGAGGTTTAAGCAGAAGTCATAAGCAGTTGAGCAGTCAACGACTGTAACAGACGCGCTTTACCGTTCATGGAGCCACACAGATTGACAAGTGACACGGGCAAAAAAAGCCGTTTCTGTATAGTAGTGGCGTTTATTAGGTCTTTGCGAGCGTTTACATAGGTTTCCCCGATGATCCCAACGCGGTTACAACTACACAACTTCTTAGCGTATCAGTCGCCGAATCCCCTGGTGTTTGAGGGGGTGCATCTGGCGTGTTTGACCGGGCAGAACGGCGCGGGCAAATCGTCGCTGTTGGACGGCATCACCTGGGCAGTGTGGGGCAAGGCGCGGACCCGCCACGACAACGATTTGGTTCACCTGGGCACGACGAGCATGTCTGTGGAGTTAGACTTCACACACGAGGGGCAGAAGTACCGTGTCTACCGGGCGCGGGAGAAGCAGGGGCGCGGGGGGCGCTCGCGGTTGCAACTGTACATCTACGACGCGGACAACCAACTCAACGACATCAGCGAGCCGAAAGCCAACGAGACACAGCGCAAGATCAATGCGATGTTGCGGTTGGACTACGACACGTTTGTCAATAGCGCCTTCTTGCAGCAGGGGCAAGCAGACGCCTTCACGGTGAAACGCCCGGCGGAACGCAAGCAGATTCTCACGAACATCCTTGGGCTGGAGATGTGGCAGACTTATGAGGAACGGGTGAAGGGCAAGCAGGACGCGACCAAACAACATCTGGCGGCGCTGGAACTGCGTATTCAGGATATTGACGAGAAGCTCCAAACGGAACCGCAGCGCCAACAGGAACTCGTTGACGCGCAACAGGCACACGCGGCAGCGCAAGAGCGGCTGACGGCGGCTGAAATGTTGTTAGCGGAGGTGGAAAGTGCGCCACATGACCTGAAATTGGCCGAAAACCAACAGGTAAGCGCCCGTCAGCGGGTGGTAAACCTGCAAAAACAAGTGGACACGCTACGCGAGCAGATCACCAACCGAGAGGCGGAGATTGCCAAACTCGCGGCGTTGGTGGAACAGGCAGATGAGATTGAGGCGGGTTACACGGCGCTGCAAGATGCGCGGGTGGCGAGTGAGGACCTGAACGCGAAATACCAGACCTATACAGACCTGGAAACGCGAATCGCGGCACAAGCGAGCAAGATTAGCGCAGCCCGTAAGGTGCTAGAGGCAGAGCAAAAAAGCCTCGACAAACAAATCGAGGCTCTCGATAAGCAGATTGAGGCCAGTAGCGACGATGCGTTACAAGCGGTGGCGGCGCAGGTCACGGACTTGCAGGGCAAGGTTGAAGCGCGGGACGAACTGGCGGCACGCCTGGGCGTGTTGGACACCAAACATGCCACCCTGGAAGCGACCAACAAGCAGCTTTACGTCACGATGACGGAACTCAAGGAGCGCATCGAGGCGCTGGAACAGGTAGCGGGCGCGGCTTGCCCGCTGTGTGGGCAGCCGCTCACGGACGATCACCGGGCGGAACTGCTAGAGACGTTGCAGGCGGAAGGGACAACGCAGGGCGATACCTACCGCGCCAACGCAACGCGCTTAACGGAGATTAAGGCAGAGAAGAAGGCGGCCAAGGCAGAACGCGACACACTGGCGGCGGCAGTTCAGCCGTTGCGGGACCTGCAAACGAAGCTGGGCAAGCTCCAGCAGCAGGCGGACGAGGCGCAACGGGCGCGGGGCGAGCGCGACGAACGACAGGCCGAACGCGGTCGGATCGTGGCGCAACTCGCAACGGACGATTACGAGCCAGAGGCGCGGGCGGAAATCACACGGTTGACGGCAGAGCGCGACGGGTTGGGCTATGACCGAGCCGAACACAGTGCCCATCAGCAGACGCTCAAGACGTATCACGATTATGAGTCGCGGCACACCCGGTTAGCGTTGGCGGCGGACACGCTACCCACCCTACGCGAATTACAGGCCTCGCAGGAGGAGAACGCGACAACACTACAGGACACTATCAACGAGGTTGACGGCGAAATCGTAACGTTGGACGGCGAGATCGAGCGGTTGAAGGTGTTGATGGACACCTATAACGAGCGTAACCAGGCGGTGATGGCCCTACGAACGGGGGAACGACAGGCTAATAACCAGGTGGTGACGGCGCAACAGGCGCTCAAGGCGCTGGCAGACGCTCGCGAACAGCGCAAAGACTATGAAGAACGACGGGCGAAAGCCGCCGAGGAAAAGGCCGTTTATGATGAATTGCGGCAGGCGTTCGGCAAAAACGGCGTCCCGGCGATGATTATCGAGACGGCAATCCCAGAGTTGGAGGACATCACAAACGATTTGCTGTCACGGATTACGGATGGGCGGATGTTTGTGAAGTTCAACATGCAGAAGGAGAAGATCACGGGGGGCACGTCGGAGACGCTGGAGATTGAAATCTCGGACGAGCTGGGCACACGCATCTATGACCTGTATAGCGGTGGCGAGGCGTTTCGGATCAACTTTGCGATTCGGGTGGCGCTGAGTAAGTTGTTGGCACGGCGGGCAGGGGCACACTTGGAGACGCTGTTTATTGATGAGGGGTTCGGGACACAGGACGCGAACGGGCGCAATAAGCTGGTGGAGGCGATTAACGCGATTCGGGATGATTTCGCGCTTATCCTGGTGATTACGCACATTGACGATTTAAAAGACGCCTTCCCCATTCATATCAGTGTGGAGAAGACGCCTAGAGGTAGCCAGCTAAGTTTGCAATAGCGGTCGATGTCACGCGGTCGGTTCCCAGACGGTGACACGGGCATCAATGAACACCTTGCGCAACCCGCGTGCTGCGGAGACACGATGATGGCCGTCTACGACGTAGTAGGCGTCACCGACTTGGATCACGTCAATTGGCGGGATACGGGTGATGTCGTCCATCATGCCGACGGCGATGGATGCCCAGCGGTTCTTGCTGCGGCACATCATGGGGCGGAAGTGGTTGTCGAAGCGGTTGCTGCGACCGGAGGTGCCGACGATGAGGTCTATATCGACAGCGCGGTATTCAACAGGTTGCGGCGTGTACTGGCTAAGGTCGATACTGTCTACGAAACGCAGTTGGGTTGGTTGTTGGAGCAACCGACGCAGCGCTCGCATTACAAGTCCGCTCATGTACATTTCTGTGAATAGTTGGTTTGCACGTTCCCGGATGCGAGCCATCCGGCCATAGGGTTGCTGTATCATAGTTTTCCTCCATTTCCCCGTTTAGGTTTTTTTGCCTATTCGGGAAATCTACACGTCGGCGGTAATGCCCGAAGAATGTAGATCGGCTAATGTTAAATTTACTTTAAGTAGTTTAACATAAGATTATCCGCATGTGATATACGAATTGTATAAAAACCGGGTTATGGGGGTTAAACCACCAAGTCAGGCAACATCGCCGTGTTTCGGGATGCTGCCGTGGGCGGGAGTTTTCACGCGTTTACGGTTGGAGGCCGAGCAAGTGGGTTTTTATGCGCTCAAGCTGTTGGCCGAGGGCGGGGTCTTCTTCTAGTTCTTCCTGGACCTTGTTGCAGGCGTGCAGGACGGTGGAATGGGCGCGTCCGCCAAAGGCATCGCCGATTTGCAGAAGGGAGGTATCCGTCATTTCGCGGGAGAGGTAGATGGCGATTTGACGAGCGGCGTTGATGCGCTTGGTGCGACGTTTACCAACGAGTTGGTCGACATCTATGCTGAAATCGGCGGCGGTGGCCTCTAAAACCCGCTGGATGGTGACCGGGTGGACGTGGTTACGGGGTTGTTCAAAGCGAGTTAGGGTGCGCTCTGCCCGCGCAAAGTTCATGCCGCCGGGGTCGAAGCGGGCTTTGGCGACAATTTGGTTAAAGACGCCCTCTAGCTCGCGGATGTTGTCTGGGGCACGGTTGGCGACCATCTCCAAGACACCGGGGTCTAGCTGGAGGCCACGCTCATAGGCCCACATCTCTAGGATGGCGACACGGGTTTCAAAGGCGGGCGGCTGGACATCCACGATTAACCCACCTGCAAAACGCGAGCGCAGACGGTCCTCTAGGGTAGAAAGTTGGTCTGGGTGGCGGTCGCTGGCGATGATGATCTGCTTGTTGAAGGTATAGAGCGTGTTGAAGGTGTGGAAGAACTCCTCTTGGGTGGATTCCTTCCCCGCGATGAACTGCACATCGTCAATAATCAACACGTCGGCGGTGCGGTACTTCTGGCGGAACATTGCCTGTTGGCGTTGGCGAATGGAGGCAACGAGATCGTTGGTGAAGGCCTCTGATGGGACGTAGATTACCCGTAAGTTACGGCTCATGCAGTCGTTGGCGACGGCCTGTAGCAAGTGTGTTTTGCCGAGGCCGACACCACCATAGATCATCAGCGGGTTGTAGGAGCCGTTGGGGGTTTCGGCGACAGCGCGGGCGGCTTCGAACACCATATGGTTTGCCCGGTCCACGACGAAGCGGTCGAAGGTGAAGCGCGGGTTGAGGTCGCTGTCTGGCAAGTTGCTAGCCTGTGGGCGGCTGACCCGACTGGAAAGCGATGTTTGCGGTTCGCTTGGCTGGCGAGCCATGAACTCGAACAGCGGCATGTTGTTTTGGGCGGGTGGTAGGGTGGGTTGTGGCGTTTCCTGGCGGATCAACTCGAAAGTGATTTCGACCTCAGCGCCATAGGCATCTGAGAGGATGCGACGCACGTTACGGTACAGCCGGTGACGCAGCATATCCAGCGCGTAGGTGTTGTTGACACCTAGCTTAAATTCCAACTGATTCGGATCAAAGTCCAGGTAGACGGCATCTTTGATCCAGGTTTCAAAGCTGGCACGGTCAAACTGGATTTCAAGTTGGCTGTAGGCGAGTTGCCATGCGTCCTGCGGGTTCACAATATCTTACCCCTATCATTTTAGATTACAACGACGCCTAGCCGTTGCTCCCAAGCATGGGGGCAACAAATGACCGAAACAGGTTGTTGTCGGTCAGGCGTAGGGCATCGTCCCTTACGAGTAAAGCCGTAAATGGTGATGACGGTTATGTTATTTCTTGTTGGCAGATGATGTGTCGCTGTGGACCGAGCAGGCCGAAATATGGCGACACAGTTTTTGGGGAAAGCAACCTGCCCAATTGATGTTGTGGTCCCCGTGCTACCTCAACTGGACGTTGTATCTGTTCCCAAATGTGCGCTCAGTATATCGAAAAACGGCCGACTCCTCAACTCGATTTTCGGGTCTGGAGCCATCCTTAAGGGTGTAAAATGGATTTCCCAAATGGGTTTTGTGGCGGGTTTGGGAAAAAATGCGGGATAGAGTAACCGCAGGGTGGTTCGATGTGGGATATGTGTGGGTTAATGTTGGATAATATGGTCGCAAATCGGCTAAAGTTAGAATCCTGTTACAACATTTTAACGCAGAAATTTGGGATAAAAAAGATTAAGAATTTACCTTTTTCATATTAGGATCATAATTGTAGCGCATATAAATTAAGCTAACGAGTATCATCATTTTCTCACGGTGATAACGTGGACGCGTCTGTCGAATTCGGATATAGTGTGTGCTAAGCGGGTGGGCATGGCTCGTAAGAATGAGCTTTATTGTTAATTTGCAGAGTATTGGAACAGGGTGACATGGCAGATTTCGACAACGAGGTATACGGTAGCATCTCTGCGGGGCGCGGTAACCAAGAAAGCGAAGACGCGCCAGAAATCATTAAGGTGTCTGCACGTTCACGTTCGACGGCGGTAGCCGGGGCGATTGCGGGCGTGGTGCGTGAGTACGGCTACGCTGACATCCAGGCGATTGGCGCAGGTGCGGTGAACCAAGCGGTTAAGGCAATGGCGATTGCGCGTGGCTACCTAGACCGCGACCAGATTGATGTGGTGTTTACACCGCAGTTCACAGAGGTGGATATTGACGGCCAAGAGCGTACTGCGGTGCGTTTTTCCGTGGACCAGGTAAACCCACGCTAGGCTGATAAGCCGTATCCTACGAAAAGGTCAACTCAACCGACAGCTCAGGCTGTCGGTTTTGATTTGTATCATCAAACGTTAACAGTTGCTTTAACGCTCACAAAATTTTTAGCCCACAGCGCGGCACAAACCGCGATTGTTAGCTATAGTTGGGAGTATTCAATAGCTAGTGACCTACACTCGCGATTTAGGAGAGAACTAACTGATGACTATTCGACTTCGCCAGCTAGTGCTGGTGGCTCTGTTGCTGCTGGCGGTCCCGCTGTATGCGCAGGATGCACCGCCTGCTGCCGAAATTGCCAATGACGAGGGCGGCCCGACGGTGATTGAGGGCCTGATGAACTACACGAACCTGTTCTTCACCAGTGGTGTGGCGCAGCCGATTGTGTTGCTAGAGGACCAAGGCGGGTTTGTGACGCGTGACGTGAATTTTGAGATCACGGCAGCTTCGCAGGTATTGGGCGGCTTCACGACGGACTACTACGACCCACCTGTGGGTTACACGATCAACCTGCCAATTGAGCCGCGTGGAACGCTGGTGGACGTGGACAACGACGGCAGCGAGGACGCGGGCGTGATGGTGTACACCCCGGCCTACTGGACCAACATTTTTGGCGACCCGTTCTTGGAAGTGCGTGATGGCGGTAAGGGCTGGTCCACAGCTTACGCGGGGACGAACGTCAACGACGACCGCGAGATCATCGGCGGGATGTTGGTGGTGTATGCGCCGGAAGAAGGACAAGGCTTCCCGAGTGATTTCGGTGAGGATGGCCTGCTGTTCACGGAGGACGACCCGATTGTAACGATCCCGGCGGGTTGGACGACGGTGGACCTGGATATGGCCCCGTTTACCTTTGATCGTTCCGCCACGGCCAACATTGACTTGTTGGAGCCGACTTCGATTGAGTTGGATGATTTCAGTGACCTGAGCTACACCGAGGCATTTGACGCTGCGGTCGAGTTGATGCGCGTAGAGTATTCGTTCACTGAGTACAAGAATGTTGATTGGGACGCATTGGTGGCGGAGTTCCGCCCACGTGCCGAGGAAGCAGAGGCCAATACTGACCCGCTGGCGTATGCGCGGGTATTGCGTGACCTGACGTTGGAAATCCCGGATGGGCATGTGGCGGTCTTCGGTGGCCCGGCTACTGAGATCGGACGGGATTTTATCGAGCCGACAGCGGGTGGACTGGGTTTTAACATTGTGGAGTTGGACGATGGTCGTGTGATCGTTGAGTTCGTATTGGAGGACAGCCCGGCGGACGGCGCACGTATCGAGACGGGCGACGAGATTATCGCGTTCAACGGAATTCCGATTCAGCAGTACTTGGCCGAAGAGGTATTTGTGTTCGCGGGGCCGTTCAGCACGGAGCACAACCTGCGGATTCAGCAGTTGCGCTACGCGGTGCGCTTCCCGGTTGGGGAGATGGTGGACGTTACGTTCATCAACGGTGCAACGGGCGAGCTTAGCACGGTGGGGCTGACTGCCGCTGAGGAGCGGGCCACCTGGAGCCGCACGTCGATCCTGGTGGGTGCGCCGGAGTTTGTTGGCCCGGTGGAGTATGAACTGTTGCCGAGCGGGTATGCGTTAGTGGCAATTACGACGTTCTCCGGCAATGAGGTGCTGACGATCCAGGACTGGGAGAACTTCCTGACGCTGGTGAACGAGCAGGGGATCCCCGGCATTGTGGTGGATATGCGCTTTAACGGTGGTGGGTCGCCGTTGTTGGCGAACCAGATGGCCGGGTATTTCTACGATGAGCAGACGGTTATCGGCTACCGTGCGAGCTTCAATGAGGAGATTGGTGAGTTCGAGGTAGACACGGAGACCCCCACTTTCGTTTACCCGGCACCGGAGACATTCCGCTACAACGGTGAGATTGCGGTGATTGTCGGGCCAAGCTGTGCGAGCGCCTGCGAGACTTTTAGCTATGCGGCGTCTGTGCTGGACAATGCTACGGTTGTCGGGACGTACCCGTCGGCTGGCCTGGGTGGTGGTGTAAATGACTACCTGATGCCAGAGGGGATGCGCTTCCGTTACACGGTCAACCGTGGCCTGAACGCGGACCAGGAAATTCACATTGAAGGGATCGGCGTGGTGCCAGATGTGCGCGTGCCGCTCACTGAGGAGACGGTGTTCGCTGAGGGTGACCTGGAGCTTGAAGCGGCGATTAGCGCGCTGGACGCTGCGCTGACGGTTCCGTTCACGGACGCGGGTGAACTGGCGGTTGGCGAGAGTGCCAGCGGCACGTTGGGTGCGGGCGAGCGTGTGCGTTACACGTTGGTGGGTCCGGCGGATGCGGTGACGATCACGGTGGAACTGGCGGACGCTGAGGCGTCCATCTTGCTGTCGATTTACACGGAGGATGGCGAGTTTATCGGCTCGGTACCGCAGAACGTGATCGAGAGCCTACCGTTGCTGGCAGACGTGGCAGGTGAGCGTCTGATTTTGGAGATCGGCACGGAGAGTGATGAGGTGACGACGGACTACACGGTCAGCGTAGAGGGGTAAGCCGCTAGCTGCATGATTGACGAGCGGGCGGGGCGATGTGCCTCGTCCGTTTTTGATTCAGGGGATAGGCTGATTGGGGCGGGTGTCGGCCTCGTTGACGGGTGGTTCTTCGATAACAACGGGGGGCGGCGTTAGGGTGAGGGGCAGCCCTCGGCGCTCCTCGCGGGAGTTGAGGCGTCGTAGGTCGCGGGCGTAGTAGATGCGGCGTCCGTCGCTCCCACCGCTGGCAATACGGGCGACACCCCGGGCGAAGACATCTGTTGGGAGGGGGGCATTACGCCAGAAGAAGGGGGTGAGGAGCGCGGTCAGGCTCACGAGCCGATAGACAAGGGGGCGTGGTTTGCCGCGTGTGTACAGGAGTGGGGCACGGACGACGGTCCCACGCAGGCCCACGCGGGCGAGGTAGGCTTCCGCCTCTCGTTTGGAGCGCAGGTAGGGGCGTGGGAGCCAGGGGGCAACGGCGGCGCTGATGAGTACGAGGTGCGGTGCGCCGTCGGAAATGCACATTTCCGCAACGTTGCGCAGGGACATGAAGTTGAGATAGTGGAAGGTGAGGCCGGTGGCGGGGTCGTCATGTGTGCCGCCGACGGTATGGACGACGGTGTGGGCACGGCGGGCACGCCCTTTAAGGCTGGCGGGGTTCCACACATTCGCCTCGACCCAATCCACCTCGTCGCGTAGTGGCCCTAGTTTGTCCACTGCGCCGGGACGCACGACCAGCATTACCGCAACGCCTTCTGCCAGGAGTGCGGCGGCGATCTGTTTGCCGACAAACGTGCCGCCCCCTATGACCAATACCCGTTCTCGTCCCGCGACCATTGCGTCCCTTTGTTTTCTCGTCTGCTACTGTACGCAGGCGTGATTTTAACACAGGGGGTGTACGAAGGGATAAACTGAGTTGTGTAATTTCATAAACTGTGCATAATATAAGCAAAGGAAAGTTCAAAGATTTCGTTTGACTTACCTGACAAAACCATAACGGTTGTCTGTAATGCTGTAGCTGTGTGACCAGAAGCGAACGCCCCGCTAGAATTTGGGCGCAGACGAATTTGCGGCAACAAACCGGGGGTTACCCCGTCTGGAACGTCATCCTGTGCCACGGGCACAGTACCGCCCGGCCAAAGTGTTTGGGCGACACACACCCATCCCCACGATAAACGGCACGGAAGGGCCTTTGCCCCCGTGCGATGTGGTATTTCAGTAGGTTACAGGTAGCTGTGACGTGGCCGTCAGGCCCGTTTGCACGGCTGTTTGCAATTTTTGGGAAACCCCCATGACAGGGAAGATCACCGCGCTTGAGGTCCAGAAACGGAACAAAGAGCGAGTTAACGTCTACATTGACGGCGAGTTCGCCTTCGGGTTGAATATGCTAGACGCGGCAACGTTGCGGAAGGGGCAAGTGCTCACCGAGACGGAGGTCGCGGAAATCCAGCACGCCGACGCCATTGTGAAGGCGGTGGACAGCGCCGCCAATTTCCTGGGCTACCGCCCCCGCAGCCGTGCAGAAGTACACCAGAACTTGAACAAGAAGAAACTCCCAGCAGCAGTTATCGAGGCGGCGATGGCCCGGCTCGATGCCCTTGGCTACCTGGATGACGAGGCATTCGCACGTTTTTGGGTGGAAAACCGCGACACCTTTAAGCCGCGTGGTCCGCTGGCGTTGCGCCAGGAGCTACGGCAGAAGGGTGTCCCAGATCAGATCATCGACACGGTGTTAGAGACGGTCGATGTCGAAGATGCAGCGTACCGGGCGGCGCAGAAGAAACTCTCGCGATACCGTGGGGAGACGTTGACGGACTTTAAACGGAAGTTGGGTGGCTTTTTGGGGCGGCGCGGCTTTGGGTTTGGGGTTGTCAACGATGTGCTCACACGGCTCATTGCAGAACTAGCAGAAGATGAGCCGGACTACTTCGCGGAGGGACCGCCTTAGACGCTGTTGACAGCAATCAATTGAACCTGGCAGGAAATCTGCGAGATAAATGCGAAGAATAGGTAACTTGTGATGAACATACTATGGCTCCTGGTGGGCGCGGCGCTCGGTGGCGCGGCGGCCTGGGTCATCGGCAGCCGTCAGGCCGTGGCCCGCTACCAGCAAGATGAAGAAGCACGCGGTACGTCGCGTGTCAAAGAGGCGGAAAGTGAAGCTCGGGACATCCTGGCTGAAGCGGATGGTAAGGCACGACTGACGGTGAAGGAGGCCGAGGCCGACGCAAAGACGGTCATGAGTGAGGCGGAGCAAAGTGCGCGGCGACGGCGGCGCGACCTGGACCGGGAAGATGAGCGCCTGCAGCGGCGGCGTGATGAGCTGGACCGCCGCTTTGAACGGCTGGAAAAGCGCGAAAACGACCTGAACAAGCGCCAGAGCAGCCTGGACAAGAAGGCGAACGAGATCGAGCGGATGGAGGCTTCGGTCGTTGAGGAGTTGACGCTGATTGCCCAGATGACACGAGACGAGGCCCGCGAGGAGGTGCTGGCATTGGCAGAACGCGAGGCGCGGCTGGATATGGCGCGGATTGTGCGGCAGGTTGAGGCGGAGGCGCGTGAGACGGCAGATGCGCGTGCGCGGGATTTGATCGCGCTGTCGATTCAACGGTTGGCAAGCGAGCACGTCAGCGAGATTGCGGTGAGTGTGGTGCCACTGCCCTCCGACGACATGAAGGGGCGCATCATTGGGCGCAACGGGCGTAACATCCGGGCATTTGAGATGGCGACGGGGGTGGATGTGGTGGTGGACGACACGCCAGAGGCGGTGACGATTAGCAGCTTTGATCCGATTCGGCGGGAGGTTGCCAAGCGTGCGATGACCAAGTTGGTGTCCGACGGGCGGATTCACCCGGCACGGATTGAGAAACTGGTGGAGGACAGCCGCGAGGACGTGGAGAACAGCATCCGTGAGGGGGGTGAGCAGGCAGCGTATGCAGCCGGGGTACATGGCCTGAAGCCAGAGGTGCTGAAGCTGCTGGGACGGTTGAAGTTCCGCACGAGCTATGGGCAGAACCAGCACGCGCACGCGATTGAGACGGCACACATTGCGGGGATGATCGCGGCGGAGTTGGGGGCGGACGTAAACGTCGCCAAGATGGGGGGGTTGTTGCACGATCTGGGCAAGGCGATTGACCATCAGATTGAGGGGACACACGCGCTCATCGGGGCGGAGTATGCCCAACGGTACGGGGTGCCAGAGAAGGTGGTGAACTGTATCGCAGCACACCATCATGAGGTGGAGCAGGCGTGTGTGGAAGCGTATATTGTGGAGGCGGCGGACGCGATCAGCGGGGCGCGGCCTGGGGCGCGGCGCGAAAGCCTGGAGGCGTACATTAAGCGAGTGAAGATGTTGGAGGAAGTGGCGGACAGCTTCGAGGGCGTGCAACAGAGCTACGCACTCCAGGCGGGGCGCGAGGTGCGGATTATCGTGCGGCCAGAGGTGGTGGACGACATCACGGCCATTCGCCTGTCCCGCGACATTGCGCGGAAGATCGAGGACTCCATGCAGTATCCGGGCCAGATCAAGGTCCAGGTGATCCGCGAAACCCGCAGTGTGGAGTATGCGAAGTAGCGTGTAGGTATGGCACCCGTGCGCGGGGTGGGTGGGTGCCATTTGATTTTTATGAGGGCTAGGTGAACTATGGATCAGAATAGCACGCTGGGTCGTCACAATACGTTACACGATGTGGAAATTTCGGAAAAGCGCGATATAATGTTAATCGGTAACGTAGGATGACCGTAGGGTAAAAGTTACTTTGTAGACATGTCTCCACCCAGTACTGAGCTGGCCGACGCCCTACGATTGAAGTAGCGGTAACACATGAAAGGAAATTGTCTCATGACTGAACAGACATACCGTGCAATTTTTGTAATCGGCAGTGCCGTGTTTATGCTCACACTCGTCGCGATCCCCGCTGTCATGATGCTCATTTTCAGCTAGATAATTTATCCCAAAGTATATCATGATAAGAGGTTGCCTCCGCGTAACCTCTTTTTGTTTTGGGTTTTCCCACTGTTGATTGTCCATGCGGTCCTCCCCCCCCTAAAATGGCCCTTTTTTCGCTGAGTGATAGTTGACGAACCCTCGGTTGTCTCGTTCTAATGGGGGGGAACGTATTTACCCTATTTCAAAAGGATTTTCAGACGATGAAATTGATCATGTTTTATGAAAACGACACGGCATATGTTGGCGTTAAGACCGATGACGGCGTTATCAAGACGCAGACAGCGGCGCTCGGCTTCTTAGAAGAGGGGTGGGAGGCGTATGTACGTCTACGAGATGCGGTTGCGGAAATGGAGGCACCGGAGGTGGTGGCGGAGGACACGTTGACGGTCGCCCCGGTCGTGTTGCGGCCTCGTAAGATCATTTGCGTGGGGTTGAACTACAAGCGGCACGCGGCAGAGAGCAGAATGGATGTGCCAGACACACCCGTCTTATTCAGCAAGTTCGACAACACAATTCAGGCTCCAGGGGTGGATGTGCCGATGTCGTTGGCATGGGAGCAGGTCGATTATGAGTCTGAGCTAGGGGTAGTGATCGGCAAAGTTGCCAGGGACGTAAGTGTAGACGAGGCGCTAGACTACGTGCTGGGCTACTGTAACTGTAACGACTTGAGTGAGCGCACGTTGCAGTTCACGACGAGCCAGTGGTTGCTGGGCAAAACGCCGGACCACTTTATGCCGGTGGGACCGTATCTCGTGACGACGGATAGCATCCCGGACCCGCAAGGTCTACGGATCCGTGGGTGGATGAACGGTGAGCTACGCCAGGACAGCAACACGGTGGATATGATCTACTCGGTGGCAGAGTGCATCGCCTACGCCAGTAAGCACATGACGCTGTATCCAGGCGACTTGATCTCGACGGGGACACCGGAGGGTGTGATCCTGGGTCAACCGAAAGACAAGCGCCGGTGGATGCAGCCGGGTGATACGTATACGGTGGAAATTGAGGGGTTGGGGCGGCTCACGAATCGCATGGTCGAGGCGTAAAGCCTGCTTATGCGAAAGACGAAACCGAACGCAAAGCCGAATATGCGCCAACTCGCCCGGATGCTGGCGGCGGACACATCGCTGACAGAGGGGGGAAAGGTGGCGCTTGCACGGACGTTGGCGGGTGCGCCACTACCAAGGCTGGAGAAACCCGCCGAAATGCCGGATTGGTTGGCGGGTCACATTGCCGCTTGTGATGATGTCCGTGCCCAACAGGTTACACGGTTACAATGGCGGCGCTATGTGGGGCTGATGTTGATGGTGGCGCTGGTGTGGGCCGTGATGAACAGTGGGAGTGTTTAGCCGTGGCTGTACATGTTGAACGGGCCACCCTGGAGGATTTGACAGACATTTGGGAGCTTCATGGGCTGATTGGTGGGGCGGCGGACGAACGGCAGGCGTTTGTGCAGGCGGTCGAGAACCGGGAATGCCTCGTGGCGAAAGCGGGCTGGGCTATTCGTGGTTATGCGGTGCGTCGTGGGGATTTTCTGGGCTACCCACTGCTGACGCATCTTGTCGTCCACCCGGATTACCGTAAACAGGGGGTGGCTCGGGCATTGGTCGGCTATGCCGAGCGCACGATGGAACAGGACCGGGTGTTCGCGGTGATCCCTGCGGATTATGCTGAAGCGCGGTCGGTGTACGGGGCGTTGGGATTCTCGGTATGTGGGGCGGTCTCCGGGCTGATGCCGGGGCAAGAAGCGATATTCTTCGTGAAGTATCGCTCGCAGTTGTAGCTAGGAGAACGAGGGCGTAATGCCCTCACGGGCCAGCAAGCGTGTCATGTAACCGAGTAGCGCGGTTTTGGTCTTAGCCCGTTACATGATCTGGAAAAGAGGTCGAGATTAGAAAATCGTGCCACTGTACCGATGGTGTAAATAGTTCTTGGGGGGAATAGACTTACATTACCCGTAGACGCTCAATCAGGCG
>CAYWZS010000018.1:0-52735 GCA_964462905.1 uncultured Anaerolineaceae bacterium | reverse complement strand
AGCTTACGGCGTTGGGTAATGTCAGAAATACTGACAACAGCATAACCGTTAGATGTAACATCTGCATCTTCGTTGTCGACAGGTTCGAAGTGTAGTGAGAAATAGTGTCCAAAGGTTTCATCTTCGGCGTTAAGTTCGTAGCCTAGCTTAGCGTCTAGTCGCTTTTGCACAAACGACCAATGCTGCTCAAAAAAGCGCCCAAAGTCCGTGTAGACATGCGACAGAGCAACATGCAGATATACCCCACTGGCCTGACTCGCCCAACCCAATCCCCAGGCCTCATATGTCTGGTTCGCACGCCGGATGCGTCCATCTCGATCCAACAAACAGATCAACTGTGTGACCGCGTCGGTCGTGGCCTCCCACTCTTGTTTCGCCTGTTGAATCACCCGCTGAGACTGAAGCAAAGCCTCCTGCGTTTGAATAATGCGTTCTCCGATTTTTACACGGGCACGGAGTTCTCTTGGCGCAAATGGACGATGCAAGAAATCATCCACGCCGGATTCCAGCCCTTCAAACATAGAAGCGGTCCCGCCCTGGGCCGTCACCAACAACGTGTAGACATAGCGGTCATTGATTTCGCGACGTATGCGTTTGACCAAATCTAACCCCGTGACATCAGGCATCATCCAGTCAATAATCGCAATCTGGCACCTTTTTTGCTGTAAGATCGTAAAACCCTCATCAGCAGACTGTGTGCAATAGAGTTCATAATGTTGCCCCTCAAAAACCATCGCCAACATCTCAAGATTTTGAACTGAATCATCTACCAACAATAGCTTCATCATGATGAGTTTAACCTTACACCGGGATAAGACGCTCCGCACTCATTATCGCACAACACCCCCACAGCACAAGCCATACAAGTCACGTCGTAACATACAGCAACCGATTATCACGACGCACGGCCAACCCTTTGTCATAACGTAACAATGGATCTCCACGGCGGGCAACGGGTTCTGTCTGCGGGAATACACGTCGCATAGCGTTGTCTAACCGAAGTTGGGTGATACCGCTATCTGTCGCCCACAAGACCACATAGTCGGCGTAAGCTATCGTTCCCAGCGGTGCGAATTCATCCGGGTTATCGAACACAAGCGCATGTAACCGTCGCCCCCTGTGGTCAACCATCTCCACCCGAACATGCTCCACACCTTGATTTTGCGTCAGCCGCGAGACGAGCACCGTTTTCTCACCAAACTGCACATCAACCTCCAGCAACACTTCAGACGGGTCTAACAGGGTAAGCTCCACCCTGACCTGATTGCCATCAACCAGAAGCCAGTACTGTTGTTCCGCAAACACACGGAAATACCCAAACACGACGTTGCCCGCCGGAGCCACCGCAAACCATGTTTGCCCAGGCACCACGGACATGACGGCTTGTTCTACCAACTGACCATTTGTGATGATTCCTTGCATTAGGTAGTGACCTGCTAGCCGATACAAAGCACCGCCACCCGCACCAAACATAGATTGCCGTCCACCTAGGCGATCTGTTGTCGTCTGTAGAATCGCTCGTGGTTCGCTCCCATTAACATCCACCAACATCAGCGCCTCACTTCCGGGGGAAGGTGACACCACCAGCACATCACCCAGGAAAGCATAGGACGCATCTGGCATGATATTGAATAATGGTATGTGGCGCGGCTGGCGATGCCCGTCAACCTGGTGATAGATCACCTTACCATTTTCGTGTGCGAGTAGGCGCACGGTCTTACCGATAATGTCCCAGGCAATTGCATCCCCCCCAGTAGCGACCAGCGTCTCCACACGTAGGGTTGCTGGAACGGCCACGGGAACCTGTATTGCACACATCGGACATTTTCCGCGATTAGACGGATACGCCATCCCACAAGACGGACAATCACGTAACGCGGCGAGATACGACTGAATGGCGGACACTGGAAATACCCCACGTTGCCCCCCTGCGAACCACTCGATAAACACCGTTTTCAGATCATCCGATAGTAATTCCAGCGAATAAGCAATACGCGGATACGTTACACCGCCGTCAAAGACACTCAAGCAACCCGCTACCCGTTGCGTGAGTAGTTTCACATTAGGATGCACACCCCCATAAGGATGGGAGAGCAATAAAGACTTAAACAGCAGCACCGCAAACGCATACCAATCGGTATCTGTAGTGAAAGCCGGCTTCATTGACAGGTCCACACCATACAGCACAGGGTCAATAAACACCTCAGTTCCAACCGCACACGGATAGCCGTCGAACTGGAAGCTGTCCACATCAATAAACCACATATCCTCATCTTTGAACAACAGATTCAAATCGTTCAAATCCCCCACAACCATCCCCGCCCGATGCACCGCACTCAGCGTTGCATGGGCTTTCAGGAACAGCCGCGCCACATCTCGCGCTGTCAGCCCCGACTGCGTCCGGTATTTTTTAGATGCTAACTGGCGCACTTCGGTAAAACCCGGTCCCAGCAATTGCATCGTAAATCCAACTACGTCGCCACTTGACGGATCCGTCAGCAACTGTTGAGGCGCTATGACCAGGGCAGGCAATCCACTTGTCCGTCCTAGCATCGCTCGCAACTTGCGATCACGCTCGGCGGATGGCTGCGTGTAGACCTTGAGAGCTTCCCCGTTGTGTTCAAACACAGTCGCCTCGCCCCCCACACCAATCACACGATTATTGCTCAACCGAATCGTCCTATCAGCTAGTTGAACCTGTAGCAGTATCATGCTTCGTCCTCCGTTTCGTGAGGGGCATCGTTGTCCATTTCTGGCTCTGGCAAACGTTCTAAGGCGATAATCGTTGCATCGTCATGAAAACGACGTTCTTTGTCCGACCAGACATTCATACGGCGTTGGAGTCCGCGTGGGTGGGCAATGCCCCACACATCTGACATTAACGCGACCTCGAAACCATCCGTTGCGACGGCCAACCGATTCCAGTCAGACGGAACCTGATATGTTGTAAACGTTGTGGGGAGTGGCTCTTTATCCTCTAGCAAATTGCTAACGAGATGATAAGCCGGATATGATGGGCGGTTGTTCTGGTCGATCTCCTCAAACATACTATCAATCACGACTAATCCATCGCCTGCGCTGAAAATCACCCCGCCATCTGCCGAGGCAATGACCCCCACTACGGTAAATAGCAAGTTGTCCTGCACATAGCGTGGAGGGTGAATAGGCGCGGCAAACGCAACCAAGCCGCGCAGGAATCGAATCAGATCACGGTAGAGCATGTCCGGTAGGCAGGCAGGATTACCCTCAACAGCCAGTAACCGTGCCGCTGTATCCGCGAGGTACTGCGCCGCCAACCGTGCCCCTACCTCGGCGTATGCGCCAGAGCCACACCCATCACACACGACACCAACGGTCCACGTCCCCACAGTCCGCACCGCCATCGCATCCTGACCATTCGCATTACGTGCCATGTGGTCGCGGCCTATCACCTGCCCTGTTCGTATCTGAATCATCACCTATTTCCTTACACAAACCTAATGAACAAAAGCTGGGGCGCACCCTGTCAGGCCGCCCCTCCCTGCGGACCGAACTACGGGATAAAGAAGCTGTTGCTGGCCGCCCCGACCTGATTCTGACTGGCACGGATCACGCTACCAGAGATCAGGTTAAGCGTGTTGCGAATCTCACCGGCAGTGTTAGCCGTCGTAAGCACATTATTGAAGCCCATTGACGTTGCAACCCCTCGGAAGTGGGTCTCATCACCTAGACCGACAAAGGCAAGCGTGTAGAATTCCTGTCGCAGCAGGTCATCAGCCACCGTCTTAACGCTGGATGCCGTTGCCGAGGAACTATTGTCACCGCCGTCCGTCATAACACAGACGATGCTACGGGTACGAATGCCACTATCACGCAACTGCTGGCCGTAGGCGACGATGCCCGTGAAACCGTCCATCACGGCATCGTAGAGGGCCGTCGCCCCCGATGGGCAATAAGTGGTGTTATCTAAGTCAGTCACATTCTCGATGGGCATATAGCCAAACAATAGATTGGGCTGATTGTCAAAGGTCCAAGCACTCATCAAGATGCTATCTGCTGCCTTGCTGTCCGCCAAAGAACGGGTCATCTGGTTGAACGCGTCGATCAGGTCCGCCCGCACACTGCTCATGGAGCTGCTCTGGTCGAGGATCATCACCAACAACGTCACGTCATCGGTGTTCAGGTCATCCACTTGTGCGCCGACGCAGCCTAGGCCCGTCTGCCCATCAAGGTTGTGGACCATCAGGTCCACGGACTGTCGGCTCATACCACTCTGCTGGCTATTCTGGAACAGGGATTGCAAGTCACCGCTCGTCATGGGATTTAGCTCCTTATGGGATGGTTTGATCGTGGGTTTATAGGGCCGATGTAAGCTCGGCCCATTTGATAGAACGACGCTCTACTAGCCGATAGGATCAAGCGCCTTCACCAGCTTGACACCTTGCCCCTGGAACTGGCTAATTGCCTGCTCCGTCGGCACCTCAAAGCCAGGGATGGACGAGGTCGTGTCGTCAATGAAGCGCAGTTTGTGAACGATGTCCGGTTGGTTGCCGAAGTAACGCAGTGTGGAGTTCATCGTCTCCAAGACGCAGTGGCTACGGGCCTGCCCCGTCACGTAGATCAGGTCGAAGTTCGCCATCGCATCGAGGAAACGGGTGTTCAGGCCACCCTCCGGGTGACGCGGATACTTCACCTCTGGCTCCACTACGGAGTAGAACTCGGTGTGAGCAATTGTTCCCTTGGTGAGATAGGTTGGTTGTGCCATCCGTGCACCGCTATGGTACATGATCGCCTCACTAAGCGCGGGGACTAGCGCCCGGCCAATCGTTCCTTCCATGCAGTGATACGGCCAGATCATCAGTTGCTTGCGTCCGTCTCTTTCGAGTTCCTCAACGTAACGGATAGACCACATCGGCTCAGTAACAGGCTTCCACACGCCGCGCTTGAGGTCGTCGGACGTAATCACCGTATATGGGGCCGGGTGATCGCCGTTATCGTTGATCCACCACGTCGGGTAAAAGATTTGGAACGGGGTGTGCGTGTCCAGAGAAGCCGCAATTTGCGTGATGTTGTGGACGTTATCGTAGATAAACTCGATGGTGCGGCGGGTGTCCCTCAGCGCGTTCGGGACGGTCAGGCGTCCGGTCGGCGCGGGGAACACGAAGTCCACCTGTACGTCGATCAGCCACAACAGCACACGCGGGTCATCCTTGCTGGCCGGGGACTGGAACTCGGCGATGCCTGCGTCATAGGCACGCTGGAAGTCAACGTCGTAGATGGTGGTGACGCTGGCCGGGTTGTAGAAGTTGGGACGGGTCATGGGGTTTCACTCCTGCTTACTTGAACTCGATGACTTCAAGATAGCAAGCGCGTTTGTACAAGGGCTGTTAGGCGGCGGTATATTTCTGAAGGGCGTCTGTACGCCGCCTGTACAGACCAGAGAAAACTTAATCTTCTAGCAAATTACGGATCACCACCAATTTACTGTGAGGGTCAAGCGATTCCAACAGGCGCAAATTGTTCTCGCGGACACCTCGCGTCGAGCACATCGCCAATGCTGCACGATAGTCCTCAACAGCTTCAGCAATGTCATCCCCACGAAGTAAAGTTAATCCGGCCAGCGCCAAAGCATGAGCATAACGTGCCTGATACAACCCAGACGTAAGTCGCAATACGCTATCCGCATAGCGCAACGTATCCTCAAAAGCGGCAATCGCGTCATCTGTCCGGCCCAACCGCGCCAACGCAATCCCATAAACCGCTGCCACGAAATGTCGATTTGCCGGGACATCATGTTGGACGGCAGTCTGGGCGGTGTCTGCCGCCTCTTCGATCTCGCCACTTTGTAGCAGGGCTGTTGCCAGATACCCCCCCTTGTAGCTCTGCTCACTGATGGAGTTGCTAGCCTGGGCAATCGCCAATGATTCGCGCAAATTATGAAGTGCTAACGTGGTGTCACCCTGGGCAGCACGGATCACCCCTGCATCCCCGATATTCACGCCCAGGCGATACAATCGATTCTTGCCAGACTGCCCAAGAACATGCAGCGACTGTTGTACGTTGGTCAGTGCCTCGTCGTAGTCACCCATCAAGTAGGCAACCCAACCCATTCCGCCTAGCAACTCACCCTCACCCAGCAAATCACCATTTTCACGGAAGATTGCCAGAGCAGACTGCCATTGCTCCTGCGCTGCGGGGAATTGCCCGGTGTCATAGTACGCCCAACCCAGGCTTCCCAGCGCCTCGGCGTGGGTTTGCTCATCATCAGCAGCAACCGCTAACGCAACAACACGTTCAAAACGTAAAATCGCCTCATGCAACTTACCAATACGCCGCAACGCTTCTCCCTGACGGAGTAACACACGACGATGGAGTGCGTGATCGGCAACATGGTCAACCAACCTACCATAGCTTTCGGATAGTTCTGCGTAGTTGCCCCAAATCGAGAGATATTCATAGTCTAGGTCCAAAAGCAGCTTTGCGGCGTCTTCCACTTGGCCTGCGTGCAAACGATGGTTAAATGCTGCCAATGGCGCGGCCAACTGGGTGGTATTGGACGGTGGTTCCTCCATTGTGATCGCATCATACAAGCTCGCGATTCTAAGATGTAGCTCCTTACGCCGCTGCGGTTCCACGCGCTCATAACAGTAAGCACGGTCTATCGGGTGCATGGAAACGGTTTTGTTATCTGGGTTATAGGTCAAGAAGAAAGCTCGCACCAAACGATTCAACACCAGACGCAGTTGAGATGCTTGAAGCTGGGGCGCTGCCAACTGCTCTAGCATTACCAGCGGCACAATACGTTCGAACATCGAAACCCATTCCATCACCCGAACAGCATCGTCGGACAGCGTTTCAATCGCCCCCTTGATAAACATGTCGCCAATCTCAGTGGACAGCAACGATGCATCACTCAGCAAATCCGCTGGCGACATCAACGGTGCCTCCAGCAACATGCCCACTGCCGCCTCCAACGCACGCGGCAAACCATGTGTGCGGCGCACGATCTCGGCTAGTATCCCCTCATCGGCATCTCTCAGGCCAGCCGTACCATCAGGATCACCACGCCGTAGCAATGCGACACCATCTTCCAGCGTTAAGCCATCTTCCAGGGCAACCACCCGCTCCCAGGCCTTGACTGTGCGCGGCAGATTCAGCGGATAACGACTTGTCACTACCACGCGCAATGTACCGCCCTGCTCCAACAAAACGCGAAAAAACGCTGCCAGATCATCATCGGTTAGATCATTGGTGAGCGGATCTTGTAAGTGTTCCAGGTTATCCAAGAGGAGCAAGTAAATTCCACGGCGCAGACGATCCAAAAGATTTGTCACACGGTAAATAGCCTGCTGGTGGTCTGGAATAGGATGATCACCTAGCAAACGGTTAAAGTCACTGAGGATACGCCCCAGTGTGATCCCGGTACTCGTCATACTCAGGAACACCATACCATCGAAGTGATTATCAGCTTGCAGATCCTCCAGAACCGTGCAGACGAGTGCCGTCTTGCCTACCCCCGCTCGTCCGTAGATACTCACCAGTCGCACGTCGTCAAGCAATAGGGATTTCAACTGCTCACGCTGATCCTCACGCCCGATATAACGCCCCCCCATGTGTTGTGGAAGCGGATTGATATAGCGTTCGCTTGGTGCCTTAGGCGGGACGGCAGGTGTGGGGTCCGATTCAGGTTTCTTTTCTATGGCCTCTCCATTGAACCGATAGCCAATGCCAGCCTCCGTCAAAATATAGCCTGGGTTAGACGGATTATCCTCCAATTTGCGGCGCAGACGGCTCACGTAGGTGTGGACGTAATCAAGCTCTGTCTCATATTCCTCGCCCCATACGCGCTTGAGCAGGGTTCTGTGGCTTAAAACCTGGTTGGGATGATGGATTAGCTCTCGGAGCAAAGACCATTCGGTAGGCGTCAGGCGTACATTCTCGCCACCGCGATACAGGCGATATGTAGCGAGGTCAATATCAAGCACACCGATATGAATTCGGTCTTGTGAGGGCATGGGGCATCTGTCCACTGGGTACGGCTGTCATTTGAAAACGTCTATTGTGCCTGAAAGCTATGAACATGAGTAGTAAAGACTATGTGCCTTGCTTGCGTGTTCGCAAACGCTCATCCCCTCGTGCTATCTTGATAACAACAGGCGGTGCTTCGGCACCAGAGCAACGATTGGCCTCGTCATCGTCCACTAGGCAGGTCAGCTACCCTAACTTTTCCCCGTTTCGGCCAGGTTCTCGCGATCCGCCTTTTTCATTCCCGCCACCACTAAATCATAGGATTCATCAATCCATTCACGGATTTCGTCATCTGGCACATTGCCGTCTAATGTCACTGTATTCCAGTGCTTCTTGCTCATGTGGTAGCCCGGTTTCACGTCGTCCGGGTACACATTTCGCAGAATCAAGGCATGTTCCGGATCACACTTCAGATTGACCGTTGATGCATCTGGTTCGGTTCCCGTTGCCGCGAACATCTTATCCAGTACCTTCAACACCAGGGTATCTGGCCCGAAAGGTGTATCCTCCCATGTTCCCGGCTTGGAAAGGCAATAGGCCACCAACTCAGCTTTGTTCACGCTCAAGCGCCTCTCGTGCTACGAACATTCGTTCTGATAAGTCTAGCAACATTTCACGATTCTCGCAACGCGCCTGCCAGTCTGCCGGGACCGAAGCCAAGCCAAGCCGTGCAGCACTAATTCCACCAGCGATACAGGCCACACTGTCGCTATCGCCATTGGAGTTCGCGCCACGGCGCACAGTTGCCACATAGTCATCGGGAAACTTCATCACACACCACAACGCTAGCCCAACGGCCTCATCCGCCACCCAACCCTGGCCGATGTGCTTCAAACACTGTTCTTCAGACGCAAAATGTGCTTGTCCAACCCGGTACATCACCTGGTCAAATTCATCACTAATTCCATCCGTGATTGTTAATGCCTTTTGCAAGTAGGTGTCTGGATTGTCACCGTCCAATGCCAGCTTGACCACATAAGACGCCGCAATGCAGGCTGCAACTGCCGCCGGGTGACCATGTGTAATAAGTCCACTGGCCCGCGCTACCTCAACCAATTTCTCCGTGTCATGCTGGTAAAGATAGCCGATGGTTGCTACCCGCATCGCACTTCCACATCCCTTGGAATGGGCGATACCTGCCTCGCGCCATGGGATACCGTTCGCCAACCGTTGCACACCAGCTAAACATGTATTTCCCGGCGCACGCGAGGGCGCGGTATCCCGCCACTCAATAAAACGTTTACCGATAGCATTCATTTGTGCGTCTAGATCCGCGTCTAAGCCCGCATCAAGTAATCCCTCGGTCAGCGCCACTGTCATCTGTGTATCGTCCGTATAGAGTGCCGGGTCAGGTGGTTCTTGAATCCCCTGTTCTCCCCACATCTGCTTAATCGCTGGCAAGTCACGAAATTCAGTCGGCCAACCGAGCGCATCGCCCAACGCCAACCCAAACAGTACCGCTTGGGCCTGTGCTACTGTCATTACATCACCTCGACAACATATCGTCCCGACTTGGTCATTATAGCACTGTTGGCCGCACCTTCTTTTGGGGGATATTAAGCCCCTCCTTGTGAAGCTCTAACAGACGACAACACTTTTTTGCGCGGAAATAACAGTATGTCATGTATAATAAGAAAAATACATGTCATAATGTGGAGTAACGCCCTATGGCGCAGCAGGAACAAAACCGGGTGAGTAACCTCGCCGCACTGTGGAAAAAGTCACAGACCCTACGCACAACGACATTGATCGCCATTGTATTTTTGACTGGCTTCCTGTTCGGAAGCCAGTCGAATTTCCTGGCATCCGCACAGATCGACCTGAACCAAGAGGAGCAACAAGAGTTTGCGGCCTTCTGGCAGGCCTATGACCTGGTTCGTAGCCAGTACCTCGACCAACCCATCGACACACATCTCGTTGTTGAGGGGGCTATCGCTGGGATGTTGGACTCGCTTGGCGACCAGTACACAGGCTACATGTCCAGCGAGGTCTACAGCCTGATGAACGAGGACATCTCCGGCGAGATTCAGGGAATCGGTGTGGTGATTCGAACAATTCAAGAAACGGGTGAGATCGAAGTCGCCAACGTCATGAAGGATACACCTGCCGAACGGGCTGGCGTCCAGATTGGGGATATTTTCGTCATCGTTGATGGCGAAGATGTGTTGGGGTATACCCAACTCGAACTGGCGGGAATCGTGCGTGGGCCACGTGGTACCACTGTGGACATCACCTTCCGCCGAGGGGACGAGTTGGTAGAGGAGAACATTGAGCGCGACCGCATTCCAATCCCGACGGCAGAGTACACCCTGCTAGAGAACGATATCGCCCTCATCCGTCTGTTTGAGTTCAACTCGCAGAGCCGCCCACAGCTTGACGCGGCCATTGAGGAACTCGGCGGCGCGGACAACCTCGACGGATTGGTTCTCGACCTGCGTGGAAACCCCGGCGGCACACTGGATAGCTCCATTGAAATTGCCAGCACCTTCCTGGATGACAAAGTCATTCTGCGTGAGCAATTCCCGAACCGTGAGGAAACCCTCAGTACAGATGGCAGTTACGCAGGTTACGAGTTCCCCGTGGTGATTCTTGTCAACGAAACCAGCGCCAGCGCCTCCGAGTTGGTCTCTGGTGCGCTTCAGGACTGGGACGCGGCCACCATCATCGGCGAGGTAACATTTGGCAAGGGAACAGTCCAGAGCTGGCGCGGCCTAAGCAATGGCGGTGGCGTTCGTATCACGATTGCGCGTTGGCTCACGCCGAACGGCAATTGGATCAATGAGGAAGGTATTACACCCGACATCGTCATCGAGTGGGAACCAGAGCCAAACTTCTTCCTGGACATCAACGACCCCGCAACGATGGTACAAGACCCACAACTTCAAGCCGCTATCGCTGTCCTGAATGGTGAAATGGTTGAGGATGTAATCCTGGAAGCTGAGACAGCGGCGGAAATGGAAGATGCTGAGGCGCTGATTACGGAGTAGCCCACCACGTTTACACCGCCCAAGCAGTGTGCTAGACTACCTAGGCTTTGTTCAGGGTAAGACTTAAAAAGGAATCTGCTATGCTCGGCATACTACTCCAAATTGCATCCATTGTTGTCTCTCTGTTGCTGATCGTGCTGATTCTGTTGCAGGTACGCGGCGGTGGCCTCGGCAGCATGATGGGCGGCGACAGCAGTAGCGTCCAGCGCACCCGCCGTGGCCTGGAAAAGACGCTCTACCAAGTCACGATTGGCCTGTGCATCGTCTTCATCGGCATTTCGATCCTGTCCTTCGCCTTCTACAACTAGGCCAGGCAGTGCAGGTGCTTTACCGCAACGTCCCATAAAGCACCTGCCTCTCCTTCTACCTATCCCATCATCAGGAATCGACTAAACCATGCGTGGATTTCGCTGGCAACTCCTGGCCTTGGTATTCGCAGCGGTCACTTTTGGCGTTGTTCTTTGGACGCGTCCCCAACCAACACTACCCCCACCATCACCTACGGCGACGGTACCTGCCGAGAACACAACGATAGCAGTGACACCAGAATCATCCGCAACACCGCTCTTGCCAACCAGCACACCAAACCAGATCACCGAGAGCAATACAGTTCCAGCAGTGGTGACTGACGTGCCGACATTTCGTGAAGCACTCGTTGGTGACGTGAGCAGGCTAAATCCATTACTGCGTGGGACCAATGACGCCCAGGACGCCATCACCAGCTTGATCTTCGAAGGACTTGTGCGGACGAACCAGTATGGCGAACCCATACCGGCACTCGCAAGCGAGTGGGTCATCGCCAATGACCGCATTGAGTACGTATTCCGTTTGCGCCAGGACATTCTGTGGCAAGATGGCACCCCCTTCACCTCGCGTGATGTTGCCTTCACAATGGACTTGTTACGTGACCCCCATTTCCCTGGTGACCCACAAGTCGGTGAATTCTGGCAGACTGTTGAAACGGAAGTCCTGGGGGATTATTTGATTCGCTTTCGGTTGACGCAACCGCTAGGAAGTTTTCTCGACGCCATGCGGATCGGTATCCTGCCAGAACATGTGCTGCGTGGGACAAGTGCCGCAGACCTACCCACGCACCCATTTAACCTCTCCCCAGTTGGCACTGGCCCCTATCAGCTAGAGGCAATCCGCACAATGGATGACAACCAAATTAGCGTTATCGACCTCCGAGTCGCGCCGACCTATCAACTTCGTCCAGAGGGACAGCGCGGCTATGCTGTGGAGCGAATGCGGTTCCAGGTGTACAATAACTTCGACGAGGCACTGGCTGCCTTCGATGCTGGAGAGGTAGACGGCCTCACAACACCTTCCAGCGAAAATCGCCCCACACTGCTTTCCAATGTGGACACCCAGGTTTACACCAAACTCGAACCCATACTTGGCGTCCTCATCTTTAATTGGCGGCGAACTGAACCGCCGGAAAACGCAGATACAGAAACAGCGATCAACCCATTTCGCGAGGAGCGTGTGCGAAATGCACTCGCATTGAGCCTGGACCGCCGCGTTATCATCGAACGCAACCTGCTGAACCGTGCAGTCCCCGCCAATAACCCATTATTACCGGGTATGTGGGCGTATGCCGCCGACATTGTGTTCCCAACAGTAAATTTGGCACGCGCATCTGAGTTGCTCGAAAACGCCAACCTCGACACAGGTAGCGAAGACGAGGCTGCACCGCTACTGACATTCACGATTCTGACCCCAAACCGCCCTGAACAGGTCAATCTCGCGCAGGAAATCGCGAATCAGTGGGGGGCGTTACGTGTGGAAGCAACCATTGAAGCTGTAGACGAAGCGACCTATCAGGAGCGGCTGCAAAGTGGCGATTTTGATACCGTGCTGGTCGAACTCTCGTTAGGTCGGAGCGCAGACCCCGACGTGTACAGCTTCTGGCACCAGGGGCAGTTCCCAGACGGCAACAACTACGGCGCGGTGGATGATCGTCGCATCAGCGAAACGCTAGAACGCGCCCGCCGTGATCCGTTTGGCGTGAACCGCGTGGAACACTACGCGCAGTTCCAGCAGGCCTTCGTGGACCGTGCCGTGGCGATTCCACTGTACTATCCGCTGTATACCTACACCGTCAGTGATCGGGTAGACGGGGTGCAACTCGGCTTCGTGGGCGAGCCTGCCGACCGCTTCCGCAATCTGCGCGACTGGAAGTTGAATGATGAATAGAAAGCAGGGGCTACCATGCCCCCTCTGCCTCCAGAATCGCACGTAGATGCGCCTTTCGTGCCGACCCACTGAGCGTTTCCAGCTTCCGCACACCTAACGGGTCGATCACCTCGCGCAGTAACCGCAGTTCCTCAGCAGACGGCGGCTCCGTTTCACGCAAATCCGGCGCAGCCACCAGCGAAAAGCCCGTCTTATGCTCGACACGCTTCTGTTCCACACTCGGATGCAGCGACGTAAGCCGCATCACACCATCTGCCCAGTCGAACTGGCCCAGGTCCGTCACCAAATACTTCGGCCCTGCGCCCCGTGTCCGCTCCGGCACATGACCCAACCCACTGACGAAATCCACCTGCTCAACAAACGTTACCCGCGAGTGGCGCGGCACATACAGGTATACATGTTCTGAGTAAACCGTCACATCCGGAATGCCCCCCGTCCCCGGTAGCCGTAGACGCGGTTTGTAGTAGTCGTTCCCAAAGGCGATGTTGTTGAAGTTCCCGTTGGCCTGCACCTGCGCCGGACGGAAGAACTCTTTCGGGTTGTAGCGCGGCAACAACTCCCCCACGGCAATGTCGAAGCCCACACTCATCTGCGCGTTTTCGAGCCACGTCGCCTCAATCGACCCCACCCCCAACGCCCCCCACGACGACGCCAGTCCCGGCGCGACCGCAGGCGCAAAGGACACATTCGGCGCATAGATACACTTCGCCATGATGTACCCTGCCATCACCAGCGGGGTATTGATCCCCTGTGCCAGCACCTCACCATCCTGCACCTGCCGCGCAATACAAGTGCATATGAGTTCGTCAATTGTGTAGTTGCCGGACATCATTTGACTTTTCCATCCATACGGACGATACGTGGAACGAACTTCCCGACTATATCTACCAGGTCAGTTTGAGCAGCAATCACCTCGTCAATGTTTTTGTAGGCTTGTGGCGCTTCATCCAGATCACCGCCCAACAGCTTCACATCATTCGTCTTGAGATACTTTTTCTGCTCAGACTTGGTTATCGTGTTCCGTGCCTGTCGACGGCTCATCCGACGCCCCGCACCATGTGAAGCCGAGTTCAGCGACGCATTTACGCCACGCCCACGGACAACATAACCCGCATCGCCCATCGACCCCGGAATAATCCCCATCACCCCAGCCCCGGCAGGCGTTGCCCCCTTGCGATGAACGATAACCATATGCTCAGTGCCATCCGCGTCCGTGTAGGTCTCCTCCCATGCAAAGTTATGATGATTCTCAACCGTCAAAATCGGCTTTACCCCCACGGCCTTCGCCACCCGATGATGAATCACCTCATGATTGGCCGCCGCATAACGCCCTGCAATCTGCATCGCTAGCCAGTACTCTTGTCCAATGTCCTTGTTCATTGGTAGCCACCCGAGATGCTCCACGCTCCTGTCCAGGTGATGCATATAACGTGCAATATCTGAATAGTGGTTAGCAATCGCATACCCCACACCTCGCGACCCACTGTGCGACAGTAACGCGAGATACGACCCGACCCTCAGACCCAATCCATCATCATCGTCAGCTAATTCGAACGCCCCCCACTCCACAAAGTGGTTGCCAGAGCCACTAGTCCCTAGTTGCTCGTAGGCTTTGTCCTTCAGTGACTTGAGCCGCCGCACCTCGTCCCATTCTGGTGCATCAAGCACTTCATGTTCGGCACGCTCATTGGGCGCGAATTTCGCTCCTGCACCAAAGCGAGTCTGCTCTAGTAGCGCCTTCTCAAACTGCCCCGGTTTCTGCTTGAGCATAATCGGTGACTGCTCATACACCGATAACCGCATTCGACAAGCAATGTCTACACCCACAGCATACGGAATCACCGCGTTCTCTGTTGCCAACACGCCACCGATGGGTAACCCATAACCGACATGTGCGTCTGGCATCAATGCCCCTGCCACCGCGACCGTCATCGTCATCGCGGCGTCCATCTGCTTTCGCGCTGCCGCATCAATATACTCCGCTCCCCAAGTTCGATATGACAATGGTACCTCACGGAGTGCAACTGATGGTACGTCGTTGGTTTGTTTTTTCTTCTTTTTCTTTGCCACGAGTACGCTCAATTTCTAACATAACAGCTCACAATGTATCACAAAGGTTCAAAATATCAAGCAAAAGTCAGGTCATCCACCAACAACACCCCCACAATCCCTCTACAAATCGCAGTGGGTAGGGAACTATGCTAGAATGCATGTTAGTGTCGTGTCACCATGTGAGAGGAGCCGGGAATGTCCGTTGTCGTGTTGAAGCAGGCCGACATCTTCTATGAATTTACCAACACCCAGCTTGAATTGGTTGCCTCCATCACCGAGGAGAAAACCTTTGCAGCTGGCGAGATTATCTTTGAGGAAAACACACGAGGTGATGAGCTATCTGTTATAGCTGATGGAGAAGTTGCCATCCAGATCAACCCATCCCTTTTGGGCAAGGATGCTAGTAGCGAAGCACAAACCATCGCGACCTTGCGCCGGGGTCAGTCCTTCGGCGAAGTCTCGCTTGTAGACGAGGGGTTAAGGTCGGCACGAGCAATGGCCTTGGATGCCGGCGTACGGTTGGTCGTTATTCCGCGCGATAAGTTGATGCGCCTATGCGACTCCTATCCGCAGTTAGGCTATCGTCTAATGAAAAATCTCGCGGCGGACCTCGCCATGAAGATTCGCAACACTGATCTACAGGTTCGTGAATACCTTACCTGGACACACCCACTAACTGGGACGTCCGACGATTAGCTGTCAATTTACACCGTGCAGCACAGTACTTTAGTCCTAAACAACCCAGACGAAGTTGGTTCTTTGTGGTACACAAGAATTGAATCAGTATTATTGCAGTCGTGATACAGTCAAACGGTAAATAAACCTCTTAGCAAACATCATCAACACACATATCTGAGGAGAAATGTTGCATGCCTAAACTTTCATTGCTATTGGTGGCGGCCATCCTTGCGACCCTGGGTACATTAGGTGTACTGGCCCAAGAGGATGTGGCTACCTTCCGTGTTGCCCATTTTTCGGTGGACGCTGGTTCAGTCGATGTTTATGTGGAAGGGGAACTGTTGTTAGAGGCCGTTCCATTCGGCACGGTTTCAGAATGGATGTCGGTAGCACCGGGCACTTACGCGGTAGCTATCACCCCCACAGGTAACACCATTGATGAGGCTGTTCTGTCAGAGACACTTACCCTGGAAGCAGGCGAAACTTTCTACACGGTAACAGCTATTGGATTTGCCGTTCGCCCCGATATTTCGCCGTTGGTGCTTCAGGTTATTCCAGAGGACTACAGCAACATTGGTACCGCTGAAACCCGCGTGACATTCTTCCACGCGATCCCCACCCTCGCCCCAGTTAGTGTAACAGTCGGGGACATCACACTGGTGGAGGGGCTTTCCTATCCCACCGGTACCGATGCTGAGACAGACGGTCTATACAGTGCCGACGTTGTAGCGGGCACCTACGATATTCAGGTCACGTTGACGGGTGACGCAAGCACGATTTTGTTTGACCTACCCGCAACAGAACTCACGGCCAACCGCAACTACTTCATCGCCGCAACAGCTCTTGAGGATGACCCGGAACTTGTGCTGGTGTCCACGAATCCAGACGGCCTGAGTGCTGAGACAAGTATGGATGAGGAGACAGCAGACAGCCCGGCAAATGTGCGCGTGGCCCACTTCGCTGAGGACGCGCCTCCAGTAGACATCTTCGTGAACGGCGAAGCCATATTACAGAATGTCGAGTACCCTGCACTGAGCGACTTTCTTCAACTAGAAGCCGGGACTTACACTGTAGACATCGCCCCGGCAGGTGAAGGACAAGAGGCCACTGTCATCTCCGCTGAAATCACACTGGCGGCAGGTGAATCCTACACGGCTGCTGCCGTCGGTCTTCTAGCACGGGCTGGCACTGATGACGTGTCCAGCCTGAAGCTAACCCTAGCTGACGAAAACTACAGCCCACTTTCAGCGACTGAGGCACGTATCACCATCTTCCACGTCAGCCCCGGCTCTAGTCCGGTGGATGTTGTTGTAAATGGCGAAGTCTTTGCTGCCAGCCTAGCCTATCCCGGATTCCTTGGGGAAAATGATGGTATGGTAGACTTCGACGTGGTCGCAGGCAACTACGACATCCAGATCACAGCCGCAGGCGACCCAGACACCGTTCTAATTGATCTTTCCGGAACACAACTGGTCGCAGGCAACCAGTATTATGTAGCTGCCATCAACACACCGGATAATATCAGTTTCTTCCTAACCTCCGAAACGCGCTAGAACTGGTTTCATCAGATCAAAAAAGCGCGGTTCAGCTTGAATCGCGCTTTTGCGGTATCTGTGATTTCGACTACGCCTTTACCAGCCGCACAAACTTACGCTTACCCACCTGCAACACCACGGGAAGCATTTCTGATGTGACAACCGCACCGTTGTCTGTCACCGGTTCGGAGTTCAACTGAATACCCCCCTGTTGTATAAGGCTTTTGGCTTCTTTACCACTGCCGACCATATTCAGCCGTCGCAGAACTTGCAATACACGCTCCTCATCCCCGTCCAACGTCTCCTCTGGAATGTCCTCCGGGATACCGTCCCCATCGCTGCGGAATGCTTCATCCCACCACTTCTGCGCCGCTTCCGAGTCATCCTGGCTATGGAAAATCGCCACAATTTCCCGTGAGAGACGCATCTTCGCGTCGTTGGGGTGCAATTCACCGGACGCAATCTGTGTCTCTAGTTCCGTCAGTTGGTCGGCCTGCCAACCCAAAATCAGCTTATGATAGCTCACCATTGCCTCGTCTGGGATGCTCATGACTTTGCCGAACATATCCTGCGGTGTGGACAACAACGGGATATGATTGCCCGTGCTCTTGCTCATCTTGGCGCTACCATCCGTACCCGGCAGGCTCTCCCCCATAATCACAGCCACCTGTGGCTTCTGGCCTAGCCCCTGCTGGAGCTTACGCCCTGCCACAAGAATATTGAACAATTGGTCCTGCCCACCAACCTGAACATCGGCCTCTTGTGCGACGGCATCGTAAGCCTGCATCAGCGCGTAGAAGAACTCGTGCAGGTAGATTGGTTGATTGGTGTCGATCCGCTTCGCAAAGTTCTCCCGCGTGAGGAACTGCTGCACCGTAAAATGACTGCCCAACTCAATAATGTCCTTGAAGTTCAACGGGGACAACCACTCGTCGTTGCGGCGGACACGCGTCTTGTTTTCGTCCAGAATCTTGAACGCCTGCTCCGCGTAGGTCTGTGCATTGTGTTCGACCTGCTCTGCCGTAAGTTGATCGCGAGCCTTCTCCTTATCGGATGGATCGCCAATCAAACTCGTGAAAGTGCCCACTAGGAACGTCACATCGTGGCCGAAATCCTGAAACTGACGCAGCTTCCGCATGGTGATTGTGTGGCCCAGGTGCAGGTCGCTGGTGCGCGGGTCGTAGCCACAGTACACCCGCAAGGGACGTCCCTCTTTTTCCGCCTCGGTCAACCGCTCCTTCAGCGCCTTCGTCATCTGCACTTTGGTCTCCGGGTCGCCGTAGGCCGTCCCGGACATTAAGACTTCAACTTGTTCATCAATAGTCGCCATGTGGCTCTTCTTCCTCATCTCGTACACTTCGCGTGTTTCCTGCACAATGCGGCGCAGTATAACACAGGCCGCCTCCCTTGTTCAGTCCACGCGAGCGCACTATAATCGTTCACATTGAGATGCTCACAAACAGATCAACCCGGAAGGAAACAGCAGTCCGATGAAACAGATGACCAGCGCCCAGGTGCGCGAAGCCTTTTTGGAGTTCTTCGAGGAGATGGGCCACCAACGGGTCGGCTCCTCCTCGCTTGTGCCCGGTAACGACCCCACGCTGCTGTTTGTCAATGCGGGTATGGTCCAGTTTAAGGACGTTTTCCTGGGGACAGACAAGCGCAACTACAATCGCGCCACTACCTCACAGAAGTGTATGCGTGTCAGCGGCAAGCACAACGACTTGGAAAACGTGGGGCCATCCCCACGCCACCACACCTTCTTCGAGATGCTAGGGAATTTTAGCTTCGGCGATTATTTCAAACGTGACGCGATTCACTTCGCCTACAACATTCTGACGAAGGTCTACGAATTGCCAACCGACCGCCTTGTCTACACCGTGTATGAGGACGACGAGGAAGCCTACCGAGTCTGGACTGAGGAGGTCGGTGTTGATCCCAAGCGTGTCGCCAAGATGGGACCCAAGACAAACTTCTGGCAGATGGCCGACACCGGGCCATGCGGCCCCACCAGCGAAATCCACTGGGATAAAGACCCAGACGGACGGGAGGACGACATCATCCCAATGCTCCAGGCTGAGGACAATCGTTTCCTCGAAATCTGGAACCTGGTCTTCATGCAGTTCAATCGCACCCAGGCAGACCCCAACAACACAGGTAATTTTGATGATCCGCTTCCCGCACCAGGTGTGGACACTGGCATGGGCCTGGAACGTATCGCCAGTATCTTACAAGGTGCCGATGCCAACTACGACACAGATCTGTTTATGCCCATTATTCTAAAAACGCAGGAACTTACCGGCCACACCGATGAACAACGTGAAGCGAACTATGTGCCATACCGTGTGATTGCCGACCACATCCGCGCTGCCGTTTTCCTGGTAGGTGACGGCGTATTACCCGGGCCAAAGGGACGTGACTCGGTATGCCGCCTGGTGATTCGTCGTGCGGCTCGCTTCGGCTCCAAGATTGGCTTCAACGGCCCCTTCCTGGCAGATGTAGCCGATGCCGTCATCGACAACATGGGTGGGCACTACACCGAACTCGTCGAGAAAGCCGACTACATCAAGAAGGCAATCACCAAAGAGGAATTGCTGTTCCGGCGCACCCTAGACCGTGGTGTCACGGCCTTAGATGCCCAATTGGATGCGCTCCGTGAGGCTGGCGAAAAACAGCTTTCTGGCGAGAATGCCTTCTTCTTTAAAGCAACCCTTGGCTTACCCATCCAGGTGACGAAAGACATCGCCGAGGAGCGCGGCTTTACGGTCGATATGGCGGGTTTTGTCGCGGCGGAAGAACAACATGCCAAAGACAGCGGCGCAGGTGAAGCAATGGGTATAATCGAGCGTGGCGAGGCCTACACTGACCTGTTCGAACAACTCATATCAGATAGCAAACTCCCCGTTACGGGCGTGGACTACGAACCATATGGCCCCACAATTGTTCACACCAACGTCGTTGCGCTCCTTCAAGACGGACAGCCAATCAAAAACGCGATTGTCGGTGACAAAGTTGAATTGGTGCTGCGCCAGACCCCCTTCTATGTGGAATCTGGCGGTCAGATGAGCGATACAGGTTTAATTGAGGGCGAAGGGTGGGTTGTTGAAATCGAGAGTATGACACAGCCTATTTCGGGTTTGATTGTACATCGAGGAGAAGTTGTCGAGGGATCACCCAATGCTGACGGACAGGCTACTGCCAAGGTGGACCACGACCGCCGTAAGTCCATTACCCGCAACCACACGGGGACACACCTGCTCCATGCCGCCCTTCGCAACAACCTTGGAACGCATGTGGAACAGCGCGGCTCTCTTGTTGCACCAGAGCGACTACGCTTCGACTTTGTCCACGACAAAAAAGTGACCGCAGAAGAACTACGGGCCATCGAAAACGAGGTCAATGCCGCCATCCTCGCCAATCACAGGGTCAAAGCTGAGGTTAAAGCCTACAAGCGGGCGGTCGCAGAGGGTGCAATGGCCCTATTTGGTGAGAAATACGGCGATGAGGTTCGCACCGTGGTCATCGGAGAGGGTGACGACCAATACAGCTATGAGTTATGTGGTGGGGTTCACGTCCCAGAAACATCTGAGATTGGAACCTTCCTGATCGTCAACGAGGGCAGCAGTAGCGCCGGAATCCGCCGTGTTGAGGCGTTGACGGGTTCGGCCGCGCTGGGGTACATGCAAGCCCAGATAGACACGGTCGCTGCACTCGCGAGCCAGTTAAACACAACCCCGGCCAACCTTGCGGACCGTGTTCAGGCGTTACACACTGAAATCGCCGACCAAAAGCGAGAGTTAGATGCCCTCCGTCGTGAATTAGCACGTAATCGCTTTAATGAGGCCGTGGAGAACCTAGAAAACTACGGCGGTGTGTCGGGACTTGTCACGCAGCTTGAGGGTATTCCGATGAATATGCTGCGTGAGATGGCAGATTGGTTCCGTAATAAGGTCGATTCTGGGGTGGTTGTCCTGGGTAGCGTCGTCGATGACAAACCCTTGATTCTCGTGAGCGTCAGCGACGATCTCACGAAGAAAGGCTTGCGTGCAGGCGATATCGTGAAAGCTGTGGCAGGGCGTGTTGGCGGCGGCGGTGGTGGCCGCCCGGATATGGCACAAGCGGGGGGTAAGGACGCTGAAAAGCTCCCGGACGCGCTGGAATACGCGAAACAACTTATCGCGGAGAGCTATCAGGGCTAACGCATGAGCGAACGCCCACATTTTATCCAACTAGCCCCAGACGAAGACGCAACCTCAGTCCGGGACCGTTTATCTTTTATTCGTGGCAAGCGCGTGCTGCTCGTATGGCCGGAGGAAGGGACCGTCCTCCAACGCAAGTTGGATCTTGTGCTCATCCAACGCGAGGCGATACGTCGTGCGGTGCGCTTGGCGCTCGTTACACATGATCCGCTCGTAGTCAAACATGCCGATGAGCTGAATATCAGTACCTTTCGCACCATCGGCGAAAGTGAACGCAAACGTTGGCGACGTGGCAAACGGGGCCAGGTGTTCACTAGCCGCCACCAAAAGCCGGACGAAGCACCTCTGCCAGATGACATCGAAGAAGTTGCCAGCCGCACGCGTCACGAGAGCGCGTCGCCATCCATGACGACAACGATCACACGCTGGGTGTTAGGCATTGTATTCTCATTCGCGGGAGTCGCTGCTGTTTATGCCTTTGTGCCAAGTGCAACCATCACCCTAACCCCAGCCCGCACATTGGAAACTGTAACCGTCGAAGTCCGGGCGGAGGGAGCTGTAACCGATCTCGATATCGAAAACCGCATTATGCCGCTGACCCGTTTACGGGTAGAAATCGTGGAGAACGGCACGGTTGAGGCAACGGGTACGGTCGCACTAACGGACACCCGCGCCGCTGGAACGATCGTACTCATCAATCGCACAGCGGAAACGCTAGAGGTCCCTGCTGGAACGGTCGTTAGCACCAGTGCCGGGAACCCCATCCGCTTTCGTACCACAGAAACCATTACCCTAACAGCCGAGGACGGTCAACAAGGTGAAGTTCCAATCGAGGCGCTTCAGGACTTCGCAGGGGAAATCGGCAACGTGAGTGAAGGACTCATTAACACCATCGCTGGGAATCTCAGTGGATCGGTAGAGGTTCGTAATGTCACCCCCACGAGTGGCGGAAGCAGCCAAAACGCACGCGCACTCACCCAAGCTGACCTTGACCGACTAGAGACAACCGTCCGCCAGCAGATTCAATCACAGGCGTTCAACGAGATGCAACCGCTCATCACCAGTAGCCAGTTTATCATCCTGGAGACCCTGGTTATTGCGGAGGAACGCGACGACTGGAAAACCTTTAGCGCAAGCACGGGCGACATCGCAGAGACCGCGACGCTTAACATGCGAGCTGTCGTCGAGGCCTCGGCTGTAGACGAACAATTCGGGCGGCAGATTGCCTTCGCCGCCCTGAGCAGCCGTGTACCACGCGGTCGTGTACTTCAACCCGAGGCAATCAACTACAACCGTGGAGCCGCATCTCTACTCAACAACAACGGCGATGTTGCCTTTGAGATGACCGCAACTGCTGTGGTCGCTGAACCTGTGGACGAGATCATGCTCCGTCGTGAACTTGCCAACCAACGCCCAGACGTAGCCCTGTCATATCTGCTAACTGAGATTGACACGCATCCCGGTACGATTCCCGATATGCGACTGTCGCCAGGGTGGATGCGACGACTGCCAATACTACCGACACGTATCAACATCCAAGTTGAGGAGGCCCCACTATGATCGGCAGGCTCTTAGGGTTAGACCACGGCACAGTGAGAATCGGTGTTGCGGTCAGCGATGCGTTGGGCATTAGCGCCCGCGAACTCGCAATTCTCCCCAACAACGACGAGGACACCTACGCCGAAATCAAACGGTTGGCAGATGAACAGCACGCCGTCGGCCTCGTCGTGGGGCATCCTAGCAATGTTGGCGGCAGTGGGGAACAGGCGCGACAAGTCGAGGTATGGGCAGCGGCACTCAAGGAGGCTACGGGGCTACCGTTACGCCTGTGGGATGAGCAGCTTTCTAGCGCGGATGCCAAGGAAATCGCCAAGGAGCAGAAGCGCAAGCAGAAAGACCCCATCGATGACCTCGCAGCGCGAGTGATTTTACAGAGCTACCTCAACGCGCTATCTGACGGTCTTGCAGAACCCCCAACGTAGGCAAACCGTCGCTTTTCCCACAAGACGGCCTAGCCTACAATGCGATAACTCTAGACGAATTCGAGGAATAACTCATGCGGCGTCTGTTGATTTTCCTTGCATTTTTGGTGATGGTGTTGGCCTGTGGGTTAACGGCCACCACCACCACGGTATACGTCGTCACGGGCAAAGGTCCTGTCACCGCCCTGCGCGACGGTGCCTTGCTGCTGATTCTATCGAGGCGCACGGACGAGCTGACAACCGCCTACAGCAACGATGACACCGCTGTTCGTTTTACAGTGGAGCCGGGAACCCCCACCAGACAAATCGCCCAAAATCTACTGAGTGCTGGTTTAATCGGGGATGCTGAGTTGTTCGTGAACTACACCGCCGCCAACGACATCGACATTCAACTAGAGGCCGGGACATATTTCCTGGCTCCCAACATGCCCATAACGGAGATTGCCCAGCGCCTGACAGACGCTAACAGCAGCCGCTTGACCTTCCGCATTTTAGAGGGATGGCGTCTGGAAGAGATAGCTAATGCCATTGACCAGAACGGGCTGTTTGGCTTCACAGGCACGGACTTTCTAGCCGTAGTGGATGAAAACGCAGCCATTCCCTCGGACTTTGCCGCTTTCACAGGTATCCCAGCCGGAACATCTCTGGAGGGGTTTCTCTATCCAGACACCTACGTTCTACCGCCTGGCGTTACGCCAACCGAACTACGCGACATCCTATTGGACACCTTCCGTCAACGTGTGACACCCGACCTTGTCGCCAGCGCCGCAGCACAGAATTTCACCCTCTACGATGTTGTCATTCTGGCTTCTATTTCCGAGCGCGAGGCTGTCCACGCCACCGAGCATCCACAGATTTTGAGCGTGTATCGCAATCGCCTAGAGATCGGCATGAAGCTGGACGCGGACCCCACCATACAATACGCCCTCGATAACACCCGTGGCTCGTGGTGGGGTCAAATCACCCGTGCCGACTACCAAGGTGTCAACTCTCCCTACAATACTTATCTGCAACCCGGCCTCCCCCCTGGCCCAATCTCCAACCCCGGCATTGATGCGATTCGGGCCGCAATAGAACCCGCAGAAACGGACTACCTGTTCTTCCGGGCGGCCTGTAGCGGGAGCGGCTACCATGAATTCGCTGTGACCTACGACGAGCATCTACAGAACGGCTGTACAGGATGATGAACACAAGATGGAACAGTAACGTCCTGGTTCTCATGCTATTGTTGGTGGGTTGCACCACACCACCTGTGCAACGAGTGGCCCTGCTCGCGCCCTTTGAGGGCCAATATCGCGAAATCGGCTATCAGGCGCTCTACGCAGCCCGTATGGCAATTGCGGAAGCAGACCGCAACCACCTGGAATTGATCGCCATAGACGACGGCGGCACACTCGCGACCGCCCAAGATCGCGTCCGTGCGCTAAACAACGACCCCCTGATGACAGGGGTGCTATTGCTTGGCCCACACCCTACCCACGAGATAACCATCGCTTTACTAGATGATGACCTCGCCCACATCATCATTGGCGACTGGACAGACGATTTTGAGACTGTCGGCACAGCCACAACCCCAACGTCTTGTGCGGACCTGTGCGGACTAACCGTGTTTACTGCCAATGCCACCGGCTTAAATCAACTCACGATTCAGACGGCAGCACCCCCGGTGACAGAAAAGTTTGCGGCGCGTTATGCCGCATTTGACACATTTGCACCACCTCCATTGCCCCTAGCACACCTCACCTATCAGATCACTGCTGCATGGCTCCGTGGAGAGGTGCTACCCACTAACTCATATACCTATCGCTACACAGTAGACGGCCAACTCATCCCCACAGATGTAGACTAGGACTCCGCACGAACCACACCATAGTGCAGGGGCAACGGTTCAACCGGGGTGTCGCTGTATTCCACCGCTGGGCGAAGTTCTCGCACACAGGTCGGCACCTGTTCCATCGTCTGTGCATGGACGGTAATCAGTGGCGTTGCAGTAGAAACGTGGTCGCCAACTTTCACATGCACCTCAAGGCCCACGGCATGATCCACCGGATCGCCCTTCGCTTGTCGCCCTGCGCCCAACCGCATTGCCGCCAACCCAATTAAATCGGCAGACAAGCGCGATACATAGCCCTCGTGGTCAGCCGTCAACACATGTGTAACCGGCGCAGTGGGCAGCAGGGAAGGATCATCAATCATTGTTACATCACCACCCTGGGCCAGCACCATATCCCGAAATTTTTTCAACGCATCGCCTTCATCCAGTTTAGTTGCCAGCAGGGCCTCAACCTCTGTTTGGTCAGTCCATTTCTTGCCACGCCCCGCCAACATGACCATATGCTTTGCGATCTCCAAGCAATGTGTGCGGAAGCCGTGTGGACCCCTGCCATTCAGGGTTTCAAGCGCCTCTCGAAGTTCCAACGAGTTACCAACCGCATTCCCTAAAGGTTGATGCATATCGCTAATCACAGCAATCACATCTCGCCCTACATCGGTACCAATACCCACCATGATTTTCGCCAACTCACGCGCATTGTCGAGCTTCCGCATGAAAGCGCCCTCCCCCATCTTGACATCTAACACAATTCCCCGCGCACCAGATGCAATCTTCTTGCTCATGATGCTGCTGGCAATCAGGGGCAGGCTACTGACTGTCGCCGTCACATCGCGTAGCGCGTAGAGCTTGCCGTCTGCCGGGGCCAAGTCCCCAGTCTGCCCGGCCAATACAAGGCCGATCTGCTGCGCTTGTTGGCGAAACACGTCTGGTGTCAGGTTGACGTTGTACCCACGAATGGACTCCATTTTGTCTAGCGTACCCCCCGTGAAGCCCAGGCCACGACCGCTCATCTTGGCAACAGGCACCCCCATCACCGCGACCAAAGGCAATACAACCAAAGATGTTTTATCGCCCACCCCGCCTGACGAGTGTTTATCGACGGCGTAGTCCGTAATGTCGGACAGGTCCAACTCATCGCCAGATTCCACCAACGCCATCGTAAGATTGACTGTCTCCTCCCGCGTCATACCATTAAAGTAAACCGCCATGAGCAAAGCAGAGGCTTGGTATTCTGGTAATGCTCCAGATACATACTGTTCTACAAACCAACAAATCTGGTCTTGTGTGAGTGGCAACCCATCCCGCTTTGCAGCAATAATGTCCACAGCACGCATAATCTAATTTCCTTTCGAGGTGAGTGAGAATGGCTACCGTTCAAATGATTTTCGCAATGCTGGTTTTCGCAGCACTGCACAGCATATTCGCCCGGCTTCCAATCAAAGGTTGGGTGCAAGCACGCATCGGCGTCCGCACTTACGAAGCATTCTACCGCATCACCTATAATTTTGTCTCTGTCGTGACCTTCATCCCTGTGCTCGTAGTCCTGGCACTTAGCGATAGTACGCCGATCTGGACGCTTACGGGGGTTCCCGCCATAATTTTCCGCACGCTACAGGTCATCGGCCTTTTAGGTCTCACTGTGTCTATCATGCAGATTGAGGCAATGCGTTTCGTCGGTTTGAGCCAGGTCCGCGCTTACCTCAATGACGATCCACTTCCACTCCCGCCAGAACCCTTGCAGACTGAAGGTGTGTACCAGCTTGTGCGTCACCCGTTGTATTTCTTCTCACTGCTCGTGTTGTGGTTCACCCCTAGCATGACCGACATCAGTCTGGTTTTCGTTGTCAGCGCAACACTGTATTTCGTGCTCGGCTCGCTGTTGGAGGAACGCACGATGGAGAAGGTCATCGGGGAACCCTATCGCACCTATCAACAACAGGTGCCTTGGATGTTTCCATTTGTGAAGTAAATGTGAGATTTCATTGAGCTTTGGCATCTTTTCATCTAAAGTGCAAGGCAGTATATGAAAAAGTGTAACAGACAGGGTAGCTTTTCATGAAACAGCAGAATCGCGCAGCCATTTTCGGCGGCATCATCGCCTTAGGCGTTGTTATCGCAGGGATTGCCATCTTCCTCAGTACCCGTAGTGCCGCTGGACAGGGCGCACGCTTTGACTACGATACAATCCCCACTGAGCGCACCACTGATGGTGCTTTTGTGATCGGTGACCCCGATGCCCCGATCACTGTTGTCGAATTCGCGGACTTTATGTGCCCACACTGCCAAACATACACCAGTGTGACAGACCAATTTATCGAGGAACAGGTGTTAACAGGTGCGGCTCGGTTCGAGTTCCGCATGTTCCAGTCCTCAGATGCCAGCGGCATTACCTTCCGTCTAATCGAATGTGCCGTTGAGCAGGACGAGAATATTTTCTACGCCGCACATGACGTGATGTTTGATCTCACACGCCGTGGGTGGAACCGCACCTCCTCGCAAGAATTCGCCAATGAACTGGACCTCAACTACGGCGAAATGCTCAACTGCGTGGGCGACAACAGTCGTAACTGGCAGTTTATCACGGACAGCCGGGTCGGGCAGAGCGCCGGCGTCACCGGGACGCCGGGTGTTCGCATCCGCCTCGCGGACGGCAATTTACGCACCATTAGCCCAGAATATGCCCGTGGTGGCCCATCCTACACTGTATTGGCCGCGACAGTCCAAGCAGCGAATCAGTAACAAAGATCACACCAGGCTGGGAGACATCTCCCGGCCTAGCCTCTATCCCTGAGCGGTCCAAAACGTTTCTTCAACCTCCGGCAACAGATGACGCGGTATGTTGCCAGTTATAAACACCTCGCCCATCGACTGTTGAAGCAACGCCTGATAGCGCACCGAATCATCCCCTGGTTCATAGTACCATTCACCAATCTCACGAAATTGAATCTCCTCGTTGAGCCGACGCAGGGAGATCACAAATGGGATTCGCTCAAACAAATTGCGAACCAAATTTTCCCCATTGGCCTCATCACCGCGCCTCGCCAACATTCCCAACGCGGCCCGAAGTCTTTTGCTGTCCGGCGAAGCTCGTACCGACCAGATCATGCGCGGAGGATCATCCATCGCCAGCAGCGGTGCGATAGTATGTGGTTCGTCGGCCCGTACCTCATCCAACACGACGATGCGATACCCCTTATCTAGTTGCGCGTCGATTTGCTGCCCGAACGTTATCCCAGGATCATCAACGGACTGCGGCCAACGGCCTCGCACGCTTGCCATCCCCTCCGGTAAATGAAACTCCCCTGTGCGCTCCACCGCAATCGCGTTGGATGGGTTTGGCAGTATCGCCAACAACGCACTCAACGTCATGGTTTTTCCGCACTCTGGTTGCCCAACAATCATGAACCCATGGTCAGACGCAACTAAGGCTCGAAAAACACGCAATACATCTGGTGTGAACGTATCACGAGTAGCCAAATCATCCAGCGTTGGACGTTGTAATGGGTGCAAGCGAATATCCAGACTAAAAGCAAGCGTGACAGGGGGCGCAGCAAGGCTCATGGAAAGGAAGCGCCCATTCTCCAAACGAAAACCTGCTTCTACGACGGACATCCCCTCCCACGGGGCAACATCCGCCCGCATCAACATGCGCCCAACGACCTCCTCCATATGGCCGTCATCGTCGAAAAGAACATCCAGCGGCTCAAGGTCACCGTGTCCACGACGAATAGAAACCTTTTCGGCGCTTTCCAGCGTGATTGTTGTAATTGTTTCGTCATTGAACAGGGGATCCAATGGCCCGAAGCCGAAAATCTCACTATAGGCTGTTGCGATCAACTCGGCCTTTTCGTCTTTACTGGCCTCGACCGACTCCACGGACAAAACATATTCCACGACGGGCAACACGAGCTTGATCCGGCCAGCACGCGTCTGTGCAGCCCGAACTGCACTGTTATCAGGTGTGTGTTCCGCCGTGAATAAATCGACAATTCGTTCGAGTAGTGCCGCCCGTGAAATAGCGCCACGTCCAAGCCTCGTTTCATAAAAGGTAGGACGTAGTTTCCTCCGCTGAGCGGGTGCAGGGTTCGGAAAATCGAAACCTTGATCGTCCCCCTTACCATTATCATCATCGGGATCGTTGTTCTGTGTCATACGGTCCAATATTGGCATCGTGTCTCCTCGTAGGTGCTAACCAAATACACTCAGATCTACAGGGCGCAGATCATCATTATCACAAGCACGCCGCCCGACCTTCGCAATGTCCACCCACGCGCCATCCAGCATCACACGCACCACATCCATTGTGAAATCGGTGTTGGTGCCGAGGCTACTCTCGTTTGAGAACAAACTAGAGCCAACGCCATACGCCGAAACAGGCACGTCGTTGTCCTCAAATCGCTTGATCTTCTCATAATCGAACCCACCAGAGACAGTGATGCCCACGTTCTTGCAGTAGTCCTGTGCTGTTGTTTGCAAACTGGGCGGCACATCCCATTTTTCCCAGGCCTTGTCAATCTCAACACGCATCAGGCGCACCAAATCCTCATTGACCCCAGGCCGACCATCAGGTTGTAATGACTTATCCACTAATTTGGCAGCCGTATCCAGCCGAACACCGCTCAACGTCCATCGCGCCTGTGCTTCGACATGACCGGCGTTTATCGCTATAACGAAACGCTCCCAATATACCCGCATCGTCGCCAAGACTGCGCCCACACTGTCGTTGTTGAAGTCTGCCAGCACAATACGTGGTACCTCCGGCGGCATCACCTCCGCAAAGGCCGTCATCGCTGCGGTAGTGTCTGCCAAAAAGTTCGCAATGATCGCGTGCGGAACGGTTCCACCACCTATTGCCCCCCACCAAGCACCCTGAGCATCGGTGCTTACCAGAGCCGGTATTTCTGTACCAAAGTCGGTATTGTGGCGCTGTACCGCCAACCAATAGGCATATCCATCTACTGCCTGCGCCGATGGTAAATCGAACCGTGCAGGGAAAAACAGTAGGCGCTTGCCGTTAATGGCTTCCATTAGCCTGTAAACATTGGTCGCAATACGACTCGCACGCGACAACACACCAAGCATGGTTGTCTCTAGAATGCAGAAGTCTTTGTAACGTCCGCGCACCTCAAGCACGGTGTTTACATTTAATGGATCACCATCATATTCAGTGAACACACCATCGTGAACCGCCGTCACATTAAGCTGATCCCAAGTTGGTACAAAATCCCCCACCTCATCATAATAGCCTGTACCATGACGCAACATCCACAGCGCAGCGTCCACACCTGCGATCAATGCTTTTGGACGCCGACGGTTGAAGATCTGCGCCTCAACAACCAACTCACCGGGGTTCAAAGGTAACGGGTCCACAGGCAAATCGCGCTGGCTCTTCAGGCCATAGTCTGCAAACGTTTTTCCGTCGCGTGCAGCCGCCACCAGAATACGCCGCACATTGTCGAAGTATTTGTCCGCGTAAGTACCGCGTCGTAAACCGTCAATATCAAACGCATAGGGTGTATCCCCCCACCGCCGCCCATCAAAAATCGTCATCGCGACACTCCTTTCCGAGGCCACATCTGTTATCTATGGTAGTAATTTCGGTCACATTCGCTATACTTACGCGCTGCCTAAGTCCAATATTTCAAGAGAGAACGAAGACATATGGATATCGTCGTCAGTGGCTCCATCGCCTACGACTACCTCATGCGCTTTCCCGGCCAATTCAACGAACACCTTATCAAAGAGCAACTCCACCAGATCAGTGTCAGCTTTCTGGTCGATGACATGACCAAACACTGGGGGGGGGTCGCCGCAAACATCGCCTACACCGTTGCCATGCTGGGCCTAAAGCCCAAGCTGTTTGGTACAGTCGGGCGAGACTTCGGGGACTATCGCAAACACCTGGAAAACGCTGGTGTGGACTGTTCCACCGTTCGGCTACATGATGACGTATTCACAGCCTCTTTTTTCGCAAATACGGACAACGACAACAACCAAATCGCATCGTTCTACACAGGTGCGATGGCCTACGCTAAGGATTATACCCTGTCTAGCGTCTACGCGGGCAAACCAGACCTAGTTGTCATCTCTCCCAACGACCCAACCGCCATGCTACAACTCTCAGATGAATGCCGCGAGCGCGGTATTCAGTTCGTGGCCGACCCATCACAACAGGTTCCGCGTCTGTCAGGGGAAGAGCTACTGCGTAGTATTCAAGGGGCCTACTTACTTGTTGTGAACGCTTACGAGGCGGAAATTATCGGCAAAAAGACAGGATTAACAGCGCAACAACTCCGTGACCAGGTCGAAATTCTGATTATCACGCAGGGCAAGGACGGCGCAGACATCCACGAGAATGGAGATGTCACCCATGTTGGCGTATTCGATACTGATGACATCAAAGACCCGACAGGCGTCGGTGATGCTTTCCGTGCCGGGCTACTGCGCGGGATTGCGTCTGGCTGGTCCCTGGAACTTTCCGCTAAGGTGGGTTCGCTATGCGCCGCCTACACCTTAGAACAAGTGGGCACACAAAATCACGCTTACACGCTAGAGGAGTTCGTCCAGCGCTTCCGCACCCAATACGACGACCAAGGTGCGCTTGACGCGCTACTGAGCTAAAAAGCGTGGCGACAATCTACAGGCACTGTGCTAAACTAGCGCCGCTTCTATAAAGAAAGCCTAAAGTTAACACCTAGAAATCAGGAGTACACATGACGATTGAGCATGATGTAAAAGATCTGAGTCTCGCCACGGGTGGGCGTTACCGGATTGAGTGGGCAGAACAGGAAATGCCTGTACTACGGGCGATCCGTGAGCGTTTCGAGAAAGAAAAGCCGCTAAAGGGTATGCGTGTCTCCGCTTGCTTACATGTCACAACCGAGACGGCAAACCTGATGCACACATTGCAAGTGGGCGGTGCAGAAATCGTGCTGTGCGCCTCCAATCCGCTGTCCACCCAGGACGATGTGGCTGCATCGTTGGTTGCGAACTACGAAATCCCCGTCTACGCCATAAAGGGCGAGGATGATGCCACCTACTACGACCACATCAAGGCGGCGCTGGACTTCAAGCCGCATATCACGATGGACGACGGGGCAGACCTCGTCAGCACCATCCACAAGAGCCGTACAGAACTGCTGGAGGACATCATCGGTGGCACCGAGGAAACGACCACAGGTGTGATCCGCTTGCGTGCGATGTCCAACGACGGCGCACTCAAGTTCCCGGTCATTGCCGTCAACGACAGCAATACCAAGCACCTGTTCGACAACCGCTATGGCACGGGCCAGTCTACGCTGGATGGCATTATCCGAGCAACCAACATCCTACTCGCAGGCCGCACAGTTGTCGTCGCGGGCTATGGTTGGTGTAGCCGTGGTATCGCAGACCGTGCTCGTGGCATGGGGTCCAACGTCATCGTGACCGAGGTGAACCCGCTACGTGGCCTAGAGGCCATCATGGACGGTTACCGGGTGATGCCGATGATAGAGGCCGCGCCGATTGGTGACATCTTCGTCAGCGCCACAGGCGACATCAATGTGGTTGACACCCACCACTTCGCGGCGATGAAACCTGGGGCAATGGTCGCAAACTCCGGTCACTTCAACGTAGAACTGAACTTGAAGGGCCTCGCAGAGATGGCTGACGGTGAGCCGCAACTTGTGCGTCCCTTTGTGCAGGAATACCGCATCAGCGGCAAGCCAGTATACATCCTAGGCGAAGGCCGCCTGATTAACCTGGCCGCAGCCGAGGGCCACCCGGCCAGCGTGATGGACATGAGCTTCGCAAACCAAGCACTCGGCGCGGAGTATATGATTCAGAACGCAACCAGCATGGTCCCCAACGTCTACACTATTCCTGCGGACGTAGACCAGGAGATTGCCCGTCTCAAGCTAGAAGCGATGGGGATTAACATCGACGTGTTGACGCCAGAGCAGGAACGCTACCTCAACCAATGGGAAGAAGGTACCTAAACCGCTGTACCCGACCACGCCCCCAACGCACACCTAACCTTAAGAAAGGCAAGTGATGAACACCTTAAAACGCACACTCATCATCGCCTGGGGCGTGGCACTCCTTATTGTGAGTGCTACGGCCTTGGCGCAAACTGACGCTGAAATCCGCTTTGTTCACGCCTTCGTGGACGCACCAAACGTCGATATCGCCGTAAACGGTGAACTCGTTGCCGAGGATGTGCCTTTCGGGGCTGCGTCGGACTATCTTCCTGTTCCGGCTGGCGACATCGCGATCGCCCTGGCGGCAACGGGAACAACCGACCCACTCGTCGAACAAACTATCACCATTGGCGCGGACCCCCTCACCCTCGTCATCAGCAACGCCGAGGGTTTCATCGCCTATCCAGACAACGTGGACGCTCTGGCCGTGGGGCAAGCTCGCCTCACAGCCGTACATGCGGTTGATGGTGGCCCCGCCGTCGATGTCGTCGTGCCAGATGGCCGCCCAATCATCACGCAACTGGAGTTCGGCGTTCCCTATGGCACGCTCGACATTCCGATCTCCGACTGGGCATTGCTCGGTTCCGCTGTGAACGTGATCCCCACAGGAACCGATATTGAATCTGCCCTATTTGGAGAGGCGCTACCAGCACCGTTAGCAACAGGTACTTCCTACATGGTCCTGGTTTACGGCACCCTGGAAGCACCACAGGCGCTGGTCCTCGCCCGCGCCGTAAACCCGAATGATGGTGATGGCTTTCTCCAGGTTGTTCACAACGTGGCGGATGGCCCAGCGGTTGACGTTTACGCTGACGATCAACTCATTATTCCATCACTGGCAGAGGGCAGCAGCACGGTTGCTTTTCCGCTCCCGGCAGGGACTTACCCCGTGCAGGTTACAGTTGCAGACACTGCGGACATCATCGTTGAGGGCAGCGTGAGCATAAGTGCCGCAGGAACGACTGTCGCAACAGTAAATGTCGATGGTGACACTCTGGTTTTGGATACCGAGCCGGACGCACCCACTGTTGCCGCCGAACCTACCCAGGCTGCCCCGACTGAGGCTGTGGTCGTGACTCAAGTTGCAGAGGCCGTCACGCCTGTACCTGCTGCACCAACTCTGGCTGCTGAGGTCGTTGTTCAGCCGCCCGCCGCTGCCGTCGAGGAGGGGCTACCGACTGGGCGCGTTTTGTTAGACCCCGGCGCGAACCTTCAGTTGCGCCAGTATCCAGATATCTCGTCGCTGTCGCTGGGGCTTGTTCCATCGGGTGCCACCGTTAGCGTTCTGGGACGAGAGGGCGCACCCCGCCAGATTGAGGGCCTGTTCGACGCAGACATTCAGGCACAAATCGATAGCTATGTAGACCCCGCCGAGGATTTACCTCCAACGTCTGACCTGGACCCACAGAACACATGGCTTCAAGTAAGCTACACCACCACAGACGGTGGCCTCATTGAAGCCTGGGTATTGGCACAGTTCCTGGCCCTGCGCGAGACAGACGGAGAAACGACACGCCTCGCAGACCTCCCCACTATTCCTGCCAATGACTTTGGTGAATCCCTCAATACCGAAGTGACACCGCCGCCGATCCCAGATGACGTAGTGAGTGCCGAAGTGTATAACCTCAGCCCTGGCGTAAACCTCCAGTTACGCCGCACCCCTAGCATCAGCGGGGAATCGTTGGCGCTTATCCCTAACGGAAGCGTACTGGAATACATCGGATACGAAATCTCTCCGGGTGAAGCACCAGCGCCAGCAGCAGCAACCGATGCCGAGTGGATGTTCGTCCGTTACACCAACCCAGAGGGCGGCACGGCGACAGGTTGGGTGTCCACCCTGTATGTACGTCCCTACTGGCGTGGTGAGTTGATTGACTTCGAAGAAATGGAAGCTCGCACTCTGTTGCTGTTCGAGGACCCCACCACCCGTGGTGAGCTTGGTCGCGACGTGGCACCGCCGCCACAGCCCACAGTGGACCCGCTAGAAGACCAGATTATCGCAACGGTGATCTTGGACCCCGGTGCGAACCTTCAATTCCGCCGCGACCCCGACGGCTTTAGTGAGTCTATCGGGTTGATTCCAGCCAACACGCAGCTCATTGTGCAAACTCGCACGGAGGATGCCGCATGGCTCCAGGTAACGTTTGAGGGCCAAGTCGGTTGGATTTCCTCTAACTTTGTACGCCTGACCTTTAACAGTGAACTGTTCGACCTCGGCGAAGTCCCCGTCGCGGGTTAATGCCCCGCACTATCCAGCACCCACAGACCTCGGTTTGTGGGTGCTTTGTTATGCTATTCCCCACCAAACCTCCAAAACAAGTACAATCATCTGTAGATAAACCCGGTAGCTAGACAAGGGAACGCACTTTGATCCTACGATTTTGGCAAACCCTATTGATATTCACTGCAACCCTAGGACTGGCTGCCTGTGCCCAAGCAACACCACCCCCTACACAAACACCACCTATTGCCACTGAAGCACCCGCCACACTCGCGCCCACTCCGACAGCACTACCCACGCGTGCCCCGCTTCCTACAGAAATTCCTCGTGACGACCGTAACACGGATAGTACCAACACCCCCACGGGAACCGTTCGCGTCATTCATGGTACCCCTGGGCTGGGCAACATTGATGTTCTACTGGGGGAAGAAGTCGTCGCATTCGGTTTACGCTATGGGCGCACTAGTGGACAGCCAACTATCCCAGCCGGAGACTACAACCTCATGGTGCGGCCAACAGGCAATGATCTGGATGCACCCGTCCTATTGCAGATGCCCCTCACTGTAGCCGCCAGTACCCCACTACTTATCGTCATTGCACGCCAAGCAGATAACACGCTCACAGCACTCACACACATAGAGACGACAACGCCTATCCCTTCCGGCCAAACGCGCATCTCGTTTATCCACGCCATTCCCAACGGGCCAGAAACCACAGTACTGCTCCCCAAGCAATCTGAGGATGATCCACAAGAGCCTCCTTTTCCACCGATCCGCTTCGGGCAGATGTCGGATCCATATTTGCCCTTCCTGATAGATATGGAGATCAACTTAGACGGATTCTTCGATGCCTACCCGTTCGCGCCACGCCCACGCCGTAGCTACACACTAACGCTTGTTGGCAGCCCTGAAGCGCCAGAGATTATCGTCACTGAAGTCAGGGTCGAGGCCAGCACACCCATCACCGTCGTAAACCTATCGCAACCTATCGGCCCAATTGACGTGTACATGGACGGCGTCAAGGTGTCACAGGACCCTATTAACTTTAAGGGAGACGGGGTCATTCGAGATGTCATCACAGGCACACATGACATCACGATGTATCCAATGGATGCAGACCCTGAGACGACATCGCCCCTCCTTAGCACAACGCTCTCCTTCACAGACTTCGGAGAAAATTACCTGGTGTTGATGGGGCCAGCAGACGACTTAACCCTCATCAATCATCAGGAGCGCGACCTACCCCTCGATCAAGAAGAAACACGCATCACCCTCATCAACGCGGTTTACGAGCATCCAGTCTTGGAGGAACGACGTAGCACGAACAGCATATTGCGCGTGGGCTACGCACAACCCATTAGCCGCACCTACATCACACAAGGGTTGGCTTTCGAGTTTGCCACCCCACAGAGCAATCCTAACGCTGATTTTGAGGTAATTGAGTTCATCCCCGAAACAACCTATAACGCCGGTCGTGGCTACATTATCTTTGTCACGGGCCAAGATGCCAACAACCGCGAACGCTACGTGTTGGACCGCGTACTACCACAGGCAATTGATGAGAATGAAGCCGAGCAGTCTACAGGTTACGTCTACGTCACCAACGCAACGACGAATAACCTGGAAATCGAAATTGATGGGGATATTGCAGACAGCGATGTACCACCAAAACGTAGCACCCTCGCCCAGATACTCCCTCCCGGTGAGCACACGGTCACCATCTTGGACGCAGACACAGGCGACCTCTTATCCTCCGACACAATCTCTACACAGGTCGGTGTTGCCCACGGTTTGATCTTCTTTGGTGGAGCCGGAAGCTATAATCTCTTGGAGTTTCCAATAGGTGACGACCTGGAATTCTTTCCAGAAACCGTGCCGATTCGAATGCTCAATGTCAGTGGCAGCACAACACGCCCCCTGGCCTTCGCCTACATGCCTGCGGTAGACCCAGAGCGTCGTCTATCAAATGTGATCGACTCACCACAAACAATCTACCCGTTACCACCACAAGTTCCAAGAATTCGTGGTTTCGACCCGATTACAAGTGGTCAAGCATCGCGCCTGTATGTCATCACTGCTGGGCAATTTGACATTCATATCTACGGCCCTGGTGATGATCGACTCTACGCGTCCACCTACGATGTCGTATTCGAGGAAAACAAACGATATGAGATTGTTGTGCGACCAAACGGGAACACCACCCTCTACGACGCCTTTGTTGTCGAAGTCCCCATTCCCTGAGACTAGCGTGGTGTAGAACTTTCGCTATAATTGCCCCCGCACTGTAAGAATTTGTGGAGCGGAAGAGACGACGTGAGGGTTCTCATTACCGGAGTCAGTGGTTTTGTTGGGCGGCATCTCGCAAACCACCTTAGCCAGAAGCACCCCAACGCGGACCTTCACGGCACGGTGTTTCGCAGTCCTGCCAATAGTGTCCCAGCCACGATTCACCAGCTTGACCTGCGTGATAGCGAGGCGGTTAAGACCTTAATGCAAGCTGTTCGACCAGATTACATCTATCACCTGGCAGCACAGGCATTTGTTCCACGGTCTTTCGCAGAACCCTGGGAAACCATCGAGATCAATGTGCGGTCCCAACTCAATTTGATCCGTGCCTGCATCGAGACAAAACAAACCCCACATATGCTGGCAGTGACATCCGCAGAGATTTACGGGATCGTCTCACCAGACCAAGTCCCAATGCGCGAAACATTGCCCCCACGCCCAACCAGCCCTTACAGTGTGAGCAAGGTCGCACAGGATATGTTGGCCCTACAATATCACGCCAGCCACAACTTGCCCATTATGCGAGCACGCCCATTTAATCACTTTGGACCAGGCCAAAACCTGCGCTTTGTAGCTCCAGCCTTCGCCACACAAATCGCTAAGATTGAGACGGGTGATCAAGAGCCGATATTGCGAGTGGGGGATCTCTCCGCACGACGGGACTTTACCGATGTTCGCGATATCGTGGCCGCCTACAGCCTTATACTGGAAAAGGGCACTCCGGGAACGGTATACAACGTGGCCTCCGGCCATGCCCACAGTATCCAACACTTACTTGACACACTCATTAACCTTGTGGACATCGACATCATGGTTGAAACTGACCCGGACCGGCTACGCCCCGTGGACTTACCCGTTTTACTGGGTGATGCATCCCGGCTTCGTGCCGAGACAGGTTGGGAGCCGAAATACACCTTTGAACAATCGCTGCAAGATGTACTCAATGACTGTCGTCAACGCCTCACGGCTTCCTGACGATCAACTTGAAAGGAGATGAGCACGCCTCACTTCGCGTGCCATAACACTATGACTAAACGTGCGCTCATTACTGGTATCACCGGACAAGATGGCTCTTACTTAGCGGAGCTACTGCTAAAGTTGGACTATGAGGTTTATGGCCTTGTCCGTCGCAGCAGCACCGTCAATTACGAGCGCATCAGCCACATTCAAGATGACCTCAACCTCATTTCTGGTGATATGCTGGACTCGGGAAGCCTCACCAAAGCATTGGAGATAGCACGCCCCCATGAGGTTTACAATCTCGCCGCACAGAGCTTTGTAAAGACCTCCTGGGACCAAGCGGTCTTTACGGGAGATGTCACCGCCCTTGGTGTGACGCGGCTTCTCGAAGCCATCGTCCAGGTCGACCGTGACATTCGCTTCTATCAAGCATCCAGCAGTGAAATGTTTGGTGAAGTGCAGGAGGTGCCGCAAAAGGAGGGCACACCGTTCTATCCGCGTAGTCCCTATGGTGTCGCCAAGGTCTACGGCCACTGGATTACCGTCAACTACCGCGAGAGCTATAATTTACACGCTACCAGCGGTATTTTGTTTAACCATGAATCTCCCCGTCGTGGGCTAGAGTTCGTAACGCGCAAAGTCACACACTACGCCGCGAAGATCAAGCTCGGCCTAACAGATACACTCCCACTTGGTAACTTAGACGCCCAACGCGACTGGGGCTTTGCCGGGGATTATGTAAAGGCCATGTGGCTAATGTTGCAGCAGGACACGCCGGAAGATTTTGTGATTGCTACTGGGGAAACTCACACCGTCCAACGCCTCGTCGAGATTGCCTTCGATTGCGTAAATCTAGAGTGGAACAATTATGTTGTGCAAGACCCGCGCTTTATGCGTCCAGCGGAGGTAGACCTGCTCATCGGCGACCCAACCAAAGCGTCAGAGAAATTGGGCTGGGAAACAACGGTTTCGTTCGAGCATCTCATTCAAATGATGGTTGAGGCTGACCTGAAGCAACTTAAGACGATGCACAATCTCTAGTATGCTTATTGATACTCACTGTCATCTCAACTTTGATCGTTACGACGAGGACCGTGACGACCTGCTAACCCGTGCTGCCAACGCTGGCGTGACACAGGTTGTCAATCCAGGGATTGACCTGGACTCGTCACGAGCGGGTATTGCCCTCTCGCAACAATATGATGGGGTTTACGCAGCAGTGGGTGTGCATCCCAATAGTACAGCGAACTGGTCTGATGATTGGCTGGCGATCTTTGAGCAAATGGCAACTGAGAACACCAAAGTCGTGGCAATCGGTGAAATTGGCCTAGACTACTATTGGGACAAGTCACCGAAAGATGTACAGGCCAAGGCCTTTCGTGCCCAACTGGGCCTTGCTGCCCACCTGGAGTTGCCCGTGATTATCCACAATAGGGACGCAGGCTCCGATGTCATGGATATTTTGGAAGCATGGGTAAAGATACTTCCCCCGTCGCTCAAAGAGCGCCCCGGTGTACTACACTCCTTTTTGGATACACTGCCCACTGCACAACGCGCATTAGACGCGGGGTTCTACATCGGCTTCACTGGGCCAGTCACTTTCAAAAACGGCGAAAACGTGCGCCATATTGCCGCCCAGGTTCCACTGAACCGCATTCTAGTAGAGACAGACGGCCCGTTCCTCACACCGCATCCTTATCGTGGCAAGCGTAACGAACCCGCCTATATTCCTCATATCGTTGAGCGTCTGGCAGCGATTCATGGTCTAAGCAGCGAAGAAATGGGACGCCACACCACCGAAAACGCCAACCGTCTGTTCAATCTGTAGCCGGAGCCAACCGTGCCCGACCTATCGATCATCATCGTAAGCTGGAACGTTGCCGATTTACTGGCTGCCTGCCTAGACAGCATTGCAACCAACACGGATGACCTTGCTGTGGAAACCATCGTGGTCGACTCCGCCAGTTGTGATAATACGGTGTCGCGTGTGCAGTCGAATTATCCCTGGGTGAAATTGCTTCCACAGACGGAAAATGTTGGCTTTGCTGGTGGCAATAACATTGGTTTGGAACATGCAACTGGTGAGTTTCTACTGTTGCTCAACCCCGACACCGTCATCGTCGAGGATATGTTGTCTTTAATGGTCGCATATTTACGTTCCAACCCTGATGTTGGTGTCCTTGGGCCACACACTCTCAACCCAGACGGTTCCACGCAATCATCGCGGCGGCGCTTTCCCACAGTCACAACGGCTTTTTTCGAGAGCACATGGCTTCAGTCATACGCACCGACTTTCCTACTCGACTACTATTATGTGAATGAAGCTGATGACTACTCTACACTTGATGTCGATTGGGTGCAGGGTCACGCGTTAATGACACGTCAGGTGGTCTACGCACAGGTTGGGGGCTTAGATATAGGATACCCCATGTATTTTGAGGAGACGGATTGGTGCCAACGCATCAGAGCGGCCAATTGGCGTGTTGTTTACTTTGGGGGTGCACAGGTCATTCATCAAGGTGGGGCCAGTAGTGCCCAGGCTGGTGCATCCAAGCACATCAGCTATAACCGTTCAAAGATTCGCTATGTAGGCCGTTATCATGGTTCCCTCACGGCTCTCTTATTGCGCGGTTTTTTGCTGGTTGGGTTTGCCTGGCAGTGGCTCTTGGAGGGTAGCAAATGGCTTCTACGCCACAAGCCAGCCCTACGCCGTGAGCGGTTACAGATCTACAGCCAAGTTTTGCGCTCACGGCTTTGACTATGCGAATTGGACTGATTACAGGTGAATATCCCCCAATGCGTGGCGGCATCGCCACCCAGACAAAAATCCTGGCACGTGAACTCATACACTCAGGCCACGCTGTTCACGTCCTTACGGCCACACCAGGCCACGAGGAAAATCCCGGCGTTCACCTACATCCACTCATGACAGACTGGGGGATCGGCATAATTCGACAGGTAAAAAACTGGACACGGGAAAATCGGTTAGATGTCATCAACCTACACTATCAGACCGCAGCCTACAACATGTCCCCAATCATTCACCTTCTGCCGCAGGCGCTAACACCTATTGCCCCCTATGTTACCACCTTTCACGATCTACGTTTCCCATATCTGTTTCCGAAGGCAGGGCCACTCCGTCCGTGGATTGTGGATCATATGGCACGGAAATCGTCTGGCGTAGTTGCTACCAATCCAGAGGATGCAATACACCTACAAACACTCAATCAACAGCACACCCTCATCCCTATCGGTAGCAACATCACCGTCACCGGATCATCATCAGCTGATGCGCGAGCGCACATGGAGACAACACCAGATAGCTTTGTGCTGGCGTTTTTCGGCTTTGTGAATCACTCGAAGGGATTGGACATATTGATTGACAGCCTTGCTACCCTTCGCCAAAATGGGGTAGATGCTCGGCTACTCATGATCGGTGACCGCACGGGTTCGAGTGACCCCACGAACGCAGACTACAACAGCGAGATTGACGCGTCGATTGCCCAACATGATCTGGGTGATGTCGTCCATTGGACGGGTTATGTGAGCGAACCCGATGTGCGAGCCTACCTACGCACCGCCGACGCAGTCGTCATGCCCTTTCGAGATGGAGCCTCTTACCGACGCAGCAGCCTAACCAGCGCGATTGACTGTGGCACGGCTATCGTCACAACGATCCCTACTGTTGAGACGCCCACCTTCATTGACGCTGAGAACCTGATGCTTGTCCCACCAAATAACAGTCCAGCCTTGACCGCCGCGCTCACTCGTTTGTATAACAACCCGTCGCTTCAGCAAACGCTACGTGCTGGCGCAGCAAAACTAAGCCGTGAGTTTAGCTGGCCGCGTATTGTCACCGCCTACCAGGAATTTTACCGTCGCCTCGTTGAGGAATCCGCGTGAGCAACCGCCCCTTACTTGCTATTCTCGTGAGTTATACCTTACTCGCAACGACCTACAGCCTCGTATCGCCGTTATTTGAGGTTTCCGACGAGCTATGGCATTACCCAATGGTCAAATTCATTGCGGACAACGCCGATCTCCCAGTACAAGATCCGGCAAATCCTGGGCCATGGCGACAGGAAGGTAGCCAACCCCCGCTCTACTACATGATGGGAGCCGCCCTCACCTTCTGGATCGACACCTCAGACATGAATCTTGTCCGCCAGCCCAACCCCCATGCAGATATCGGTGCCGTCCGGCCAGACGGCAACGCGAACATGATGGTCCACCGCGATAGCCTACAGGCCTTCCCGTGGACAGGAACGGCCCTCGCAGTTCACATTGTCAGGTTTATGTCCGTAACACTAGGCCTGGGAACGGTCTACGTCACATACTTGCTAGGCCGTGAGCTATTCCCAGATTGGGATGCTGTCGCGCTCGTGGCGGCGGCGTTAGTCGCATTCCTACCGATGTTTGTGTTTATCCACGGGTCCGTCAACAACGACGCCCTTAGCAACCTACTCGGCAACCTGATTATCCTGTTGCTCGTGCGATTGTTGCTACGCGATGACCCACCGAATATCCGTAACTATGTCGTGCTAGGCTTGGCGGTCGGTGCGGGCCTACTGGCAAAGGGAAGCATCGGCTTCTTGGTGTTTGTGGTGGCATTCGTGCTGGCCGTTCTCAGCTTTCGCCATAGAAGCATACGCCCGTTTTTCGTCGGGGGGCTTGTCAGCGGCGGCATCACCAACCTTATTGCTGCGTGGTGGTACATTCGCAACTGGGTGATCTACGGCGACCCTACCGGACTCAACACCTTTCTGGACACCGTCGGGCGTCGCCTGATACCCGCCAACGCGGGCCAACTCTGGGCGGAGCGCAACAGCTTCTTGCAGGCCTACTGGGGATTCTTTGGTGGTGTCAACGTTCCCCTGACGGGCATGGTTTACGTCGGCTTCAACCTAATCGGCGGCCTTGCACTACTCAGTGGGATCATCTACTTACTCGTGACAGCGGTCCGTCGCACTCAAAATTCGCGCTGGTGGTTAGCCGCATTCGTTACGTTCATTTGGATAATCGTTACATTTGTGTCTTATCTCCGTTGGACCTCGATCACCCCCGCATCGCAGGGACGGCTGGTTTTCGTTGCGTTGAGCAGCATCTCACTGTGGATGGCGGTCGGCCTGCTGTGGCCGTTACGAGGTCAGACTATTGGGACTCTGCTCGCGGGCAGTGCGGTAGCCTATTTTGCCATCGTTGCTGTCACTGCCCCCTTTCTGGTTATACGCCCCATGTACACACCACCACCGCCCCCCTTCACAATCAACAATGCCCTAACAACATTCGTCCCAGCACCGGACAATGCACCCGGCCAAGTTGCCTACCTAGGCGGTGAGGTATCATCAGATGTTGTGCAACCCGGCGACTACGTTCACCTACAGACAAACTGGCAAGTAGACGCCCCATTGGACCGCAATTGGAGCCTATTCGTACACCTAACAACCCCCGACGGTGTGATTATCGGCCAACGAGACGTGTATCCTGGTCGTGGACTGCTGGCAACCTCACAACTCTCGGAGGACCACGCATGGCAGAATCCAATTGCCGTCAAGGTGCCGGACGCAGCCTACGCTCCTTCAACGCTAGAGGTACTTGTGGGGTGGTATCACCTGCCAACAGGGGAGCGCATGACCACCGCCAATGGGGAAGAACGCATCAACGTGGGCACTGTAGAACTCCAGCCTCGTGACGCTGACCACGACCTACCCAACCCGGTTCGCATCAATTTTGACAACCAGATTGCGTTGCTAGGCTACGAGTATTCGACACTCACCCCCGCGCAAGGCGAGGAAATGACGGTCACACTACACTGGCAGGCCATACGCCCCATCGCCCAAGACTACGTTATTTTTGTTCACATTATCGACGCCACAACCTTTGAGATTGTAGGCGGTTCCGACGCGCAACCTGTCGGTTGGACGCGACCAACCTCGACATGGGAACCCGGTGAGATTGTGGAGGACGCACACACCTTCACCGTCCGCGAGGACGCCCGTCCAATCCCCTACGAACTCGAAATCGGCATGTACACGGTTGAGCAGGACAGTAGCTTCCTCCGCCTGCGCGTGATCGACGCTTTCGGTGGCATGGCGGACAACTTCTACTACCTTAGCCGTGTGCGCGTGGAGCCATCCAAAAATGCGGAGTAGAACCGCCGTCGCCATACTTACCCTACTATGGGCGCTGTTCTTCTGGCGTGTCCTCACCCCGATTGACGCGGACAAAGCATCGTTCAAACAGGGCGACTTCTCAGGGCAGTTTGTCGCATTTGGTGCCTATCAGTACGAGCGCCTCACGGCAGGCGAAATTCCGCTGTGGAACCCCTATAACAACGCCGGACTTCCTTTTGTTGCAGACACGCAGGCAGCAGCCTTCTATCCCCCCCGCCTACTGACAATTGCACTCGCACGACTGTCCGGCGGTTGGAGCTACCACGCACTTGAACTAGAGGCGATATTTCACATCCTGGGCTACACACTAGCGATGTATGCGTTTGTCCAGCGTCTGACACAAAGTGAATGGGGTGGCCTCACAGCCGCGATCATTAGTGGCTATAGTGGTTATCTCAGTGGCTACCCACCGCTACAATTGGCCCTATTAGAGTCGGGGGTATGGCTTCCGCTGGTGCTACTTGCGCTCCATGTCGCAACCAATACGGATAGTATCCAGCCACGGTTAATCGTGCTGGCTGGGTTCTCACTCGGCCTCTCGTGGATGGCAGGCCACCCGCAGACCTCATGGTTCCTGACCTGTCTTGCTGTCGCCTATTTTGCCTTCCGCCTATGGGAGCAAAACACATGGACACACTGGCGATTCGTTGGGGGGATAACATTATTGGGTGTCATCACCTTAGGAACAACCGCCATCACCTTTCTACCCGGCGTTGAATATCTGGCAGAAACCGCCCGCGCCGGGCAAGGATATGCCGGAAAAACCAACGGATTTCCACTGCAAGACCTAATCCAGTTCATGTATCCCGGTGTAGTGAGCTTGTTCTCACCACTTTACGTTGGTGCCATTGGCCTACTGGCTGCAATCAATGCCTTTCGAGGACAATCGCGTGCCATCTGGTTCTGGGGTGGGACGACAATCGTCGGTTTACTGTGGAGCTTCGGCGGCAACACAGCCCTTTTTGACGCGCTCTACAACATATTACCTGGCCTACGCTTTTTCCGGGGCCAGGAACGCGCCGCCTATCTTGTCGCCAACAGCCTCGCCATTCTCGCGGGATACGGCGTCGCTACATTAGACACATCCGACTGGCGCAACGCTGCAACACGAGCTACCCGCTGGTTGACCATCAGCGCAAGTGGGGTCTTCGGGATTGTGGCGCTGCTGTGGCTCGGCTTCCCCAATGCTTACGGCGGTCTGGTTGGCCCTGTAACATTCACAGCGATTATCCTGCTCACAGCATACTTGCTACTCACCTATCTCGACATTGCATATCTACGCCCAGCACTCCTGGCATTACTGGTTTTTGAGTTATTTACGGTCAACATGGGCGCACCCAGCAACTACGATGACATCCCCCCAGCAGACCAAATCAGCCTAGCACCAACGTCGTTAATCCAACCTGTTTTGTCAGACGATCTCCCCCCCGTCCGTGTGGACGGTTTTCGTGGACTGACAGACAATTATGGCAGTCTGTACGAAGTCTACGACGCACGCGGCATTAGCCCACTGTTCCTAGACGGCCCCTATCAATTGCAACAGCCGCCCTTTGCGTCACCGGGCAATTTCGAGACAAACCCGACCTTCTGGGAACTCACGGCGGTTGGCTACGTCTACAGCGGTTTCGAGACGCTTCCTGTTGACAGTACCGTGATTACAACAGGCGTAGACCGTTTTGGTCCTGTCTACCTACACGAACTGGTAGCCCCACGCCCCTTCGCCCATCTCATATACCGTGCCGATATAGTCGATAGCGACACCTTTGCTCGTGCGCTGCTGGCAGATCCCGCCTATCAACCGCATAAGAGCGTGATTTTGCATGAACAGCCACCTTTTGAACTCCCCACTACCCCACCCACAACCGCCACCGCCACCATGACCGCCTTCACCCCAGAGATGTTCACGGTTGAAATCAACACATCTGAAAACGCAATTCTAACCCTGGCACATCCTCACTATCGCGGTTGGCACGCCACCTTAAACAGTGAACCTGTCGCAATACGACGCGCCTACGGCGGCCTAAGTGCTATCGCTGTCCCCGCAGGCGACCACACCCTCACCCTGAGCTATACACCGCTATCCTTCCGGGTTGGGGCGATATTTAGCCTTGCGACATGGGGCGTTCTCGGCATCATAGGTATACATGCCTTGTTGATGAGGAAACCAACCTATGCAGTCAACGCAGACGAACAACCAACTCATTGAGTGGTTGGTTTCACTAGATCGTCGCCTCTACGGTTTGATGGTCGGCGTCGCAATCGGCATCATCGCAGCAGGAATCGGCCTAGGCGTAACCTACCTCGGCCCGATACTCACCACGGCTGGCTTGGTTGCGATATTCGGTGCAGTCTACGTCTTGACCGATACCCGCGCCGCGCTCTACGGCACCTTGTTTACGATGATGGCCCTGCCTTTTGGGACTGCGCCATTTAAGATCATCCTCACGCCAACGCTGCTAGACATCACGCTGGGAGCGTTTGTGCTAGTCTACGTGTTGCAGTGGGTCACAGGCCAACGGACACGCGCCCAAGGTAGCCCCGTCCACATCATCCTGACGATTTACGTGCTGTACTTCATCTTTGCATTCACGGTTGGAATGCGCTACGGTTCCCCCACGAACAACGTCATCCGACAGTTTGCCGAAACCCTACTCGCGATTGGCCTAGTCTACATTCTGGTAGATATTTTGCGGGACGCTGCGATGTTGCGCCGCCTCATTTTATTGATTTTACTTCTTGCTGGAACCCAAGCCGCTGGCGCAATCACCATGTGGATACTGCCGGACGCCTTCGTGGAGCGTCAACTCGTCCGGCTCGCTCGCATTGGCTACCCCAACGGCGGCGTCATCCGTTATGTGGAGGATAACCCCGCCCTTGCCGAGCGGGCCATTGGCACCTGGGTAGACCCAAACGTTTTAGGGGGGGCGCTCGCCATTTTCGCCAGCATCATCACACCACAGATCTTCGCAGCACGCCCGGTTCTGCGGTATCGCTGGCTAACATTCGGCGTTTGGAGCGCAATCGTCATCGCCATGGTACTCACCTTCTCACGGGCGGCGATGGTCGGGTTCGTCGCTGGCTTGCTCATGGTTACGGTCTTACGCTACCGTCGCTTAGTTTGGGTCATGGGCGCTGGGTTCGTGTTAATGCTGTTGCTGCCGCAAACGCAATTCTACATTGAGCGGTTCCTCACAGCCTTCGCCGGAAGCAATGCAGACCCCGCTGTGTTAATGCGCTTTGGTGAATACAGCGATTCCATCAATCTCATTCGCCAGTATCCATTTTTCGGTGTTGGCTTTACTGGCACTCCCACTCGCGATGTTTACACGAGTGTTGCCAGTATGTATTTGATTATCGCCAATACGATTGGATTGATTGGGTTATCACTCTTTCTGCTCGTGATGCTCGGCGTGTTCATCTACGGTTGGCGTGCTTGGCGCGTGGCAAAAGACAACGATGACCTCAACGCTATCCTGCTTGGCTACCACGCAGGCCTGCTCACGGTGTTAACCACTAGCATCGCTGACATGTATTTCTACCGCCTGGATTTCCAGGGGCCAATCACACTATTCTGGCTTACCGTAGCACTGTGTGTCGCCAGTTCACGGCTGGCCCTTGCCGAACATGCACAACGTCCCGCCCTTGAATAAAGCGCACTCGTTAAGTAACATTCTCGCGCTTTACAACTATCGCTCTTTCCGCTCTGGACGAACGTCCAGGGCAAACCCAGGGAAAGGAACCAACACACAAATGAAACGACTCTACGAACTTGCGTTCATCGTTCGGATGGACCCCAACCAAGCTGTCATTGATGAGACCGTACAACAGGTGAAAGCCTGGGTCGAAGAAAGTGATCTGGGCGAAGTCATCGGAATGGACCAGTGGGGGCAACGCCGCCTCGCCTATGAAATTGACGGCCAACGCGATGGCTTCTACGTTTTTATGCACGCCAACATCGACCCGGCAGCTTTGCCGGAGCTTGAGGAAAACCTCAAGCTAAACAACGCCGTCTTACGCTACATGCTGGTCCGCGAGGAAAGCAGCGACGCGTAAGAGGAGGATGGAATGGCACGCGGTCTAAACAAAGTTTTGATTATCGGCTCCGTTGGAAGAGACCCCGAAATGCGCTACACCCCGTCAGGTCGGCCAGTCACTAGTTTTAGTGTGGCGGTTGGTCGCGCCTGGACAACAGCAGAGGGCGAGCGCCGTGAGGAAATCGAATGGTTTAATGTGGTTGCCTGGGGCAATCTGGCTGAGATTTGTAAATCTCAACTTGCCAAAGACCAGCAAATCTACCTCGAAGGTCGCATCCAAACACGTGGCTGGGAAGATGCCGAGGGCAAAAAACATTTCCGCACGGAGGTGGTTGCCAGCGAGTTGATCGTACTCGGAGACCGTGGTCCAACATTCGTCGATGACAACGGCGAATCCGACCCACCAGAGGACAATTACGCCTTCTAACCCCAGGCTACCCATTCACCAATTGACTACGGAGAACATCAATCATATGAGTGACAACGGCAAATCCAGCCGCAATCAGAGAGACAACGACAAAGACGAGCGCGGTTCACAGCGTGGTGGCGGCAACCGTCGCCGCCGTGGACGACGGCAGTACTGCCCAGACGGCAAGTGTTTCGACTATAAGGATGTTGATACCCTCCGCCGTTACATCACAGAGATGGGCAAAATTAAGCCTCGCCGCCAAACCGGCAACTGCTCGCGCTGCCAGCGCCAGCTCGCCCGTGAGGTCAAGCGAGCACGCCATATGGCACTTCTGCCGTTTGTGATCTCGGACGACTAACAAAACCACTCACCCATGTTAACCCATTAAAGAGCGATAGCAGCACCATCTATAGGGGCAAAGGTAGCTCGGCTAACCATGCCCCTTTCCATTTATTCAAACATTGAAACTAAAGGGGACAGGCCCATGGCGAAACGCGACACGGTAGGTCTACCGAAGAAAAGAAAATCAAATAACGACGAAACAACAGAGGACAAAAGCAGCGGCAGCCTGATTAATCAACTCCAGGGCCAGCTTCGTGATGAACAATCGCTACAACGGTTCGTTCTCGCAGGAACCGCAGGTGTGGTCGGTCTGCTGTTAGTGCTCATCGTCGGGGCACTTATCTGGCAGTACCTTATCATCCCTGGTCAACAGGTTGCCACAGTTAACGGCGAAAGCATCTCCGTAGAAGAATTTCAGGAGCGTATCCGGCTGGAACGAACGGTGCTCAACCAACGTTTCAACCTAGACCTAGGTTTGCTGATTGAACTCGGCCAAGACCCCAATCAGATTATCCAGCAGGAACCCTACGCAACGTGGTGGCAAGAAATTAGCCCCAACGGACAGCCAGAACTATTGGGAATCCGTGTATTAAATGAGATGATTGACGAGCGTATTGTGCGTGCGGAGGCAGAGGAACGTGGGGTCCAGGCAGACTCAGCAGAAGTTGAGCAACAGGTCGCACAGTTCTTCAACTTCACCCTGCCAGAAGACGACGCGGCCACAACTGAGGAAGCAACGGCAACCAACATCCCGACAGAAACACCGACGCCGTTTGTCTCGCCAACACCTACCAGCACCCCCGCACCGACCAACACACCTTCCGCCACACCAACCCCGTTGGATGAGGCAACAGAAGAAGTTGTTGCCGCTGAGGACGGCCCAACCGCAGTGCCAACCTCTACACCGCGCCCAACAGCAACGGCACAACCAACCCTAACAACTGATGAGCAGGAAGCACGTTTCAACGAACGCCTACAGTCCTTCTACAACACAGCCCAGCGTACCGCCGACCTGGACGAAGCCACGGTTCGTGGGTTCTTCGAGTATCAGGCATTGCTGGCGGCACTGGAAGAGGACGTGACTAGTGATGTCTCGCGGGAGACAACTTATGTCAATTCTCGTCATATCCTCGTCGCCACCCGTGAGGAGGCTGAGAGTGTACTCGCCGCGCTACAAGAGGGCGAGAGCTTTGCTGCATTGGCCCGTGCGGTATCTGTAGACACCGGTTCTGGTAGCCGTGGCGGTGAACTAGGTTGGTCCCCCGCAAATGGTTTCGTAGAGCCGTTTGAGGAGGCAGTTTTGGACGCAGCCATTGGTCTCGTCGTTGGCCCGGTAGAATCCGAATTCGGCTTCCACATCATCCAAGTCAGCGCCCGCGAGGAGCGTGAAATGACGGATAACGAGTTCGACCAATCCAAAGCGCGGGTCTTCAACGAGTGGCTGGAGGACACCACCAGCGATGAGAACAACGACATCATCCGTGGCGAAAACTGGCCGCAGTATGTCCCACTAGAGCCGCAGTTCATATACGCCCCAATCGGTGAACCAACTGCCGAGGCAGACGGCCAACAATAGCCTTTCAAAACATTGCAACGGCAACTGGCCTTATATGGTCAGTTGCCATTGCACCAAACCACGCATCCAGGCTGTCCTGATAGTAGGGGGTGGGCTATAATTTCCAACATGAATGACAGACACATTTCGCGCTTAGAAAATAGTCTGGAACGGTTGATCGAAGGTGCATTTGCGCGTTTTTTCGGTCGGCGTATCCGCGCACAGGACATCGCTTTACAGCTTGCACGGGCTATGGAAAACGGGTTGCAGTCCGCCTCAAACGACGACCCACGTCCAGTTGCACCAGATCTTTACCAGATTGAGATTAACCAACAAACCCTAGAACACATCCTAGCACACCAGCCTAACCTCGAAGCTATTCTGGGCGAACATATGTTGGACCTTGCAACGCAGAGTGGCTATAGCCTAGACAATGACCCGGTTATCAATCTACTCGCAACAGAAAATACTGCGGCAGACGCGCTCAAAGTCACGGCAACACATACTAAAAACGACAAACTCTCCACCCGGTCGCTTCGCCGCGTGGCCGTTATGCAGCCTGTAGATGCCCCAATAAACCCTAACCTCGTCATCAACCAGCACGTCATCCCACTGACCAAACCACTCGTCAACCTCGGTCGCAGCTTAGACAGCGACATTGTGCTAGATGACCAGTACGCGTCTCGTCATCATGCCCAACTTCGGCTGCGGTTTGGGCGCTACATGTTGTTCGACGTTCAGAGCCGCTCCGGCACCTTCGTGAATGACGTTGGCGTGCGCGAACATGAGTTAAATACTGGTGATGTCATCCGCATCGGCGAAACACGTATCATATATATGGAGGACAGTAATCCCCACCCACTCAACCCAGACACACCCACACAATCTATAGACCGTGTGGAAGGTGACCAATGACACTGTCACTCGTGCTGCTTGTGCTGCGCGTGATGTCTGCTATGCTTCTACTAACGATTGTTGGAACACTATTTGTTGTCATCTGGCGTGACTACCGTAGCGCCGCCATTGAGGTGGAAGCGGCTCGGCGTGTCTACGGCTACCTCATGCGCCTAGAACAGATCAAAGATGAGTACATCCCAACAGGCGAGGTGTACCCGCTGTTCCCCGTGACCACACTGGGGCGTGCACCAACCAACACCATTCGTCTAGACGACCAATTCGCCAGCAACGAACACGCGCTCGTGTCGCTGCGAGATGGTGTCTGGTGGTTAGAAGATCAAAACAGTCGCAATGGGACTAGCCTCAATAATCTAGAGGTTAACCAGCCTGTCATCATAATGGATAATGACATTATCAACATCGGCACACTG
>CAYWZS010000017.1:0-54547 GCA_964462905.1 uncultured Anaerolineaceae bacterium | reverse complement strand
ATCGTTTCACGTGACTGGAGTTCAGACGTGTGCTCTTCCGATCTCCTGCTGCGCCAAGTCGCCGTCATCACCGCCACCCCCGCCAAAAACCCCCGTGACGCCTACTTCACCGCCCTCGCCGTCCGCGCCCTCCTCGACCAAATCCGCACCCTCACCAACGCCCTAGACATCTACCCCCCCAACCCCTAAGGACACATCACAATGTACTCACCGACATATCCTGTAGGGGCGGTCCTTGTGGCCGCCCCCCCCAAACCCCCACCACAATTGCTCTCCCGCCTACTTTCCGTGTAAATCAGGAAAACAACCGCACCCAAAGTACTACCTTCACTCATCGCTCTCCCCTCAATCCTCCTTCGGCACATCATACCCAAACCGCCGCATCGCCCGCACATCACTGCGCCAGTTCTTCTCCACCTTCACATGCAAGAACAACTGCACCTTGTTCCCAAACACCCGTTGCATCTCCTGCCGCGCAGCTGTCCCCAACTGCTTAATCATGCTCCCCCGCTTCCCAATGATGATCCCCTTCTGCGACGCCTTCTCCACGAAGATCACCGCATGAATGATGTACTCGCTGTGCCGCTCCTCAAAGCTCTCCACCTCCACCGCAACCGCGTGCGGCACCTCCTCATGCGTGTTCAGCAGTACCTGCTCCCGCACAATCTCCGCCGCCAAAAAGCGCAGGTTCACCTCGCTCACCTGCTCCTTCGGGTAGTAACGCGGCCCCAGCGGCAGGTACGGCACCAGCGCGTCCGTCAGTTCTCCCACCCCCACCCCGTCCCGCGCACACACCATATACGCCGCGTCCACCCTCACCAGTTCCCCATAGAGCCTCTGTTGGATGTCCCGGCCCTCATCCGTCTCCACCAAGTCAACCTTGTTCATCGCCATCACGATGGGGGTCTGCGTCTTTGCCAGCAGTTCCGCGATAATCTTGTCCTCATCCGTCGGAGCCACACCCATATCCACGACCCACAGCACCACATCCGCATCCCGGAACGTGCTCTGCGCCACCCGCACCATGTACTCCCCCAGCTTATGATGCGGATCGTGGATGCCCGGCGTGTCAATGAACAGAATTTGCACGTCGTCTCGCGTGTAGATGCCGAGTTGCTGGCGGCGCGTCGTCTGCGGCGTCGGCGTGACGATGGCGATCTTCTGCCCCAGCACCCGGTTGATGAGTGTGGATTTGCCCACGTTGGGCCGCCCCACCACCGCCACCACCCCGCTCCGGTGGTCCTCGTTCCAGTCGTCGTTGAAGATGCTATCTAAATCGCTCATCGCCACAGTCCTTTCACTCGGTCTATTCTCGTTCTGCCCATGCCGCCAACGTTGGGTACGGCTTCAACACCCCCGCCAGCCGCGCCGGGACCGTCACGTCACCCGGCGCGATCAACCCATCAGCCGCGCCCACGGGCACGGTCGCCTCACCGCTCTCATAGACCAGCACCGCAAGCGGCAGCGCGAAGTCCAGCTTCTTCAACACGACCATCGTGTCCTCACCATCACTACGATACCCCAGCACATCCGCACGCGGGTACAGGTTGCGCTTCCCCCGCATAAAGTCCCACATCTCATCCCCCGTCAGCATCTCACCGTAGTCCAGCGCCAGCAACCCCGGCACCAGCGCCAACGCCGGTTTCCCCTCGTAGCGCACACCATAGCGCACCGTGAACCCGCCTTCGGCAACCACCTCAGCCTCGTCTTGCAGTTCAGTTGCCAACAGTGTCGCCGTCGCATAACGCAACAAAACCCCGTCAAAGGCATCGCCCACGGGGTTTCTCGGTGGAATCTTCGCCATTCACACCCACCTATCTTTCAATCGTTATCAAATTGGGGCGGGTGGTCGCCGCCCCGTTTGCCCACATTCTTTCTCGCTGCGGACAATGCAGACATTGTCCCTGCCTAGTGGTCGTCGTGGTGATCGTGGCCGGTGTACTGTGGCACATTGATGTCATCGAAGTGCTTGTGCGGTTGGGCAGCCCCAAACCAACCAATCGACGCGCCAATCAACAGGAACAACCCACCAAAGAACATAAAGTTGAATGTTCCCATCGCCGCGTTCGCCCCGCCGATCACGCCAATCCCCAGCGCAAACGACATCAGCGTCAAGCCAATCCCCCCAACCACCGCCAGGAACACATTCAGCGGACTTTTCGGATCGGTGTTATCCATGTGTTTCACCCCTTCATACATTGCTCACTGTCCGAACTTTCGCTACAGTATAGTCCAACTTGCCGCAAAATTCATGGGAAACTCATATGCCCGCGACCAAGCGTGTCTGGCTCATCCGCCACGGCCAAACGGACTACAACGTACAACATCGGTGGCAGGGCCACATGGATGTCCCCCTCAACACCAACGGCCAGGGGGAAGTACAGACTCTAGCGGACCACTTACAGGGCGCACCGTTCACGGTTATCTACACCAGTGACCTCACCCGCACAGTGGACACTGCCGCGCCGTTGGCAGCCAAACTTGGCCTAACCCCCATCCCAGACACTCGCCTGCGCGAGATCAAGCTCGGCGTGTTCGAGGGGCGCACCTCCGCCGAGATCAAAGCAACCCACCCAGACCAACTGGCGCGCTGGCGTGGCCCGGACCTAGAATTCGCCATCGAGGGTGGCGAGTCGCGCATGGATGTGCGAAGGCGGGCATTAGAGGCACTTCAAGACATGACCACCGACGACAGCCACACCGACATTGCGGTTATCACGCACGGCGGCACGATCCGGCTATTGTTAGGTGGCCTGTTCCCAGATGACCCCCGCTTTACGGCCAAGCTCCCGGTCCCCAACACATCCATCACCCGGCTTGAATCCACCACAGACGGGCCGTGGAAACTGCTTGAGTTGGCTGTCACCCCACATTTTCCCGCATCTAACATCCAGACAGACACACGCTAAACAAGATGTCGATCATTGTGACGTTCATCACCCATTTGACTACGGAAAATCCGCTCATCTTTTGTTAAAGTGATACTGATGGGTGCCTTTGGCACAAAATAGCAAATTTACCTTAAAGAAAGAGGATTGCAACGTATGGCTGGACGTCACAAAATTACAGTTGTCGGCGCGGGGAACGTGGGCGCAACCTGCGCAACCTGGATAGCCGTGAAGGAACTCGCGGACGTGGTGTTGGTGGACATTGTCGAGGGTGCTGCCAAGGGCAAGGCGCTGGACCTCGCTGAAGCTGGCCCAGTACTCAACTTCGACATCGAACTTGTCGGTAGCAGCGACTACGCCGCCACCGCTGGCTCCGATGTGGTGGTCATCACGGCGGGTGTACCGCGCAAGAAAGACCCGGTTACGGGTGAGTTCCCGTCCCGCGACGAACTCGTCAAGACCAATCAGAAGATCGTCGAAGAAGTGACCAAGCAGGTCGCCGCAAACTCCCCAGACGCGATTATCGTCATCGTCTCCAACCCGCTAGATGCCATGTGCCATGTCGCCCTGGAGGCGTCCGGCTTTGACTCCAAGCGCGTGATCGGCCAGGCCGGGGCGCTGGACACTGCTCGCTACAAAACGTTCCTGTCGATGGAACTTGGCGTCTCTGTCCGCGACATTCACGGCATCGTGCTAGGCGGCCACGGCGACACGATGGTCCCACTACCCCGCCACACCTCCGTTGCGGGTATCCCGGTACGTGAACTGATCGAGGAAGAAAAGCTCCAGGCCATCATCCAGCGCACCCGTAAGGGCGGCGGTGAGATCGTCGGCTTGCTGGGCTACAGCGGCTATTACGCCCCGGCAGCCGGGACTGTGGATATGGTCGAGGCCATCCTGAAGGACCAGAAGCGTGTCATCCCGTCCGCTGTCTACCTCCAAGGTGAATACGGCTACGAGGGCCTGTACATCGGCGTCCCGGCAGTCCTGGGTGTTGGTGGTGTGGAGCGCGTCATCGAGATGGAACTGAACGACGAAGAGAAAACTGCGCTAGACCACTCCGCTAACGCCGTTAAGACGGTGGTAGACATCCTGGGGTACTAGGTGAGAGGTCGTTGGTTTTCAGCCATTCGTTGTGAGTTTGCTGCGCGTGACGCACCACGCTACAGCAGAAAGTGCATCCACCACGTAGGCCTGCCAGCTAAAGCCTTCTGACTATCTTACCTAAATGTCCAAAGTGACGAACAGCAAGGACGCACGGTTGCGTCCTTGCTGCATTTTCCAGCAACAACAGAACGTGAGGGATTTATCATGCTATACAAGCGGACTATAGAGATTCACAGCGGCATTGTTATGGTCGTGACGGACCTGCACGGCCACGGCCCGGCTTATGACCAGATAAAGCAGACCTTCTTGGCAGGACGCGCCGCAGGCACCATTGACCGTCTGTTGATCTGCGGTGACCTACTCCATGCGCCAAACCCCGATGAACCTGCCGACGACAGCCTGCGAATGCTCACCGACCTAACGGCACTGCAAAGCGAACTCGGCTCCGACACCGTCATTCTGCTGTGTGGCAACCACGAGTTCCCACACATCTACGGCCAACCGCTCCTGCGCGGTAGCACGGACGTGACCTCCAGCTTTGAGGCGGCTGTGTCCGCCTCTGGCAAACGCGCCGAGATCACGGCGTTTTTAGCGGGATTACCCTTCTTTACCCTAACACGAGCCGGGGTGCTGGTAACCCATGCCGGGCCAACACATGAGGTCGAAACACGGGACATCGCGGCGCAGTTGCTAGACCTCGACCATGAGGCATTTCTAGCTGAAATCGACGCCCAACTCACCCGCTATGATCTGGACCACGCTCGCACTGTCTACGCGCAACAGTATAATACCGATTACCCTTCTCTAGCGAAACGACACCTTGCCGCCGAGCCGGGAGACGCACATTACAACCACCTACTTCGCGCCTTCTTCCTCCAAGACGATTCGCGTTACAAGCTGATGTGGCAGGCATTGTTCTCGCAAAACGAACAAATACTGCCCAACGACCTACGTCGCGTTGAGATATACGAAGCCATCGTTGCCAGTTTCCTCGCTGCAATCTCTGCCAATGTGCCACATTTGCCACAACACATCATCGTTTCCGGGCATATTGCCACCAATGGCGGTCATCAGGTTGTCGATAACTATCATCTGCGGATTTCGTCTCATGCCCACGCCAAACCTGCGTCACAGGGACAGTATCTGCTATTGGACGCGGCTGGCAGCTACGACGACGCCGATGCGCTAGTCCCAAACCTGCGTTTGACATTCCCGTAATCTGGTATAATCGTAAAGGTCGTGATCTAAGCGCCCAACGTTGCGCCCACGAAATCACTGTAACCGTTTACAAAATCCCCAATATCCAGCGGCTTTCCGCCCGCTAACTGCAACCGCGCCGGGAAGAACAGCCCCGCGCCTGTGCCGATTGCGACTTGCCCGTCTTGCTCAATCACCTGCCCTGGCTTACCGCGCCCCGGACCAACCGCGCCGGCCAGAACCTTGAGCCGTTTATCGTCCCAAAATGTGTACGTCCCCGGCCAAGGCGTGAACGCTCGCATCAACCGCTCAATCGGCACGGCATCCCACGTCCAGTCGATTTCACCCTCTCGTTTCTCGATCTGTGGCGCGAAGGTCGCCAGCGCGTCATTCTGTGGTTCGGGCGTGATCGAGCCGTTGAGGTAGCCGGGTAACGTCGCCGCCATCAGGTCCGCGCCAAGGGTTGCCAGCTTATCGTGTAGGCTCTGGCCTGTTTCGTCCGGCGCGACCTCCACCTTAACCTTGTTCAACATCGGCCCGGTGTCTAGTCCGGCGTCCATCTTCATAATCGTAATACCCGTCACCGGGTCACCCTCACGGATTACCGCCTGAATCGGGGCGGCACCCCGCCAACGCGGGAGCAGGCTGGCGTGGACGTTCAGCGAACCATGCGGCGGGATGTCCAGCACTGCTTGTGGCAGAATCTGGCCGAACGCGGCTACAACGTACACATCTGGAATGCCCAATGCCTTGAGTGTGGCTAGGGCCGCCGCGTTTTTGCGGAGCTTCTCCGGCTGATACACAGGAATATCGTGTTCTAGCGCGACCTGCTTTATCGGCGGTGGCTTGAGCTTGCCACTACGCCCCACCGCCCGGTCCGGTTGTGTCACTACACCCATAACGTTATGATCGGCGATGAGCCGTTGCAATACAGGAACAGAAAAATCCGGCGTCCCCATAAAAATGACTTTTGCCATGCCTTACCCTTTCAATTGTGTTACAATGCTTAATTAATTAGGATCTTCGTGAGAACTGTACATGTTAGCAAAAAAGTGGTTGGTCGCCCCCCCCGCGCCCGACAATATCCTGAGGCAATATAAGGGGGTCAGCCCGGTATTGGCGCAGATTCTCTATAACCGTGGACTGGTTGATCCCAACCATGCTCAGGCCTTTCTCACGGCAGAGGAGGGTGACACCTTCAACCCGTTCGACATGACGGATATGGCAAAGGCGGTTGGCCGTGCCAAACGCGCTATTGAGCATAACGAGGCGATCATCATCTACGGCGATTTCGACGCCGACGGCACGACATCAACCGCATTACTGATGCAGGTATTCCGATGGCTCGGTGCAACCCGCGTCTATCCCTACATTCCGCATCGGGTCGATGAGGGCTACGGGTTAAATGTTAATGCGCTCCGTTACTTAGCACGACGCGGCGCAGACCTCGTGATTACGGTGGACTGCGGAATTCGCTCGGTGGAGGAGGTCGCGGCAGGCAATCAATCGGGCCTGGACATCATCATCACAGACCATCACTCGCTCGGTCCGGAACTGCCGAATGCCTTCGCAGTGGTCAATCCCAAGCGCGACCAGGAGCCTGTCGAACGGATGCTGGCGGGCGTCGGTGTGGCCTACAAATTCGCAGAGGCACTGACACTGGCGTTTAATCAGAACCAGTCTCGTTCCCGCCGTCGTCGTGGGGGCATAACCACGATTGAACCCGTCCGCCTGGAAACCCTGCTCGACCTTGTGGCAATTGGCACCGTGGCAGACCTCGCACCGCTGGACAGTCTCGAAAATCGGCTACTGGTGCGGCGTGGATTGCGTTACCTCAACCAGGCAGATCGTCCCGGCGTGCGGGCCTTGTTGGAAGTTGCCGGGATTGTCCCCGGTTCTGTTGAGGCGACAAGTATCGGCTTTGGGCTTGGTCCACGCATTAATGCCGCCGGACGCCTGGACTCGGCAATGCTGGCCTACGAACTGCTCTACACGAATAACACCGACCGCGCCCAGGAACTCGCCGCCAGGCTCCAGCAACTTAACCAACAGCGGCGCGACCTCACCCGTGACGCCCAGGACATCGTCAGCGCGGACCTCGAAGCGCGTGGTGACACGGATGTCCCGTTAATTTTCGCCTCTAGCCCAGAGTTCCAGCCGGGAATCGTTGGCCTCGTGGCAGGGCGCATTACTGAGAGCTATTTTCGTCCGACGGTGGTCATGCGTGAGGGCACGAACGAAAGCACGGCCTCTTGCCGTTCAATTCCGCAGTTCGACATTACCCAGGCGCTTGACCAATGTGCAGACCTGCTCGTGCGCCACGGCGGGCACGCCCAAGCCGCCGGGCTAACCGTTCTGAACCAGAATGTTGAAGCCCTTCGCGAACGGCTGATGCACATTGCCGCCGAACAGCTTGACGGGGCCGACCTGCGCCCGACCCTCGAAATCGACACCACTATAAACATCAACCATCTGTCTGAGGAATTGGTGGAAGAACTTAAGATGCTCGAACCCACAGGTCATCATAACCACTCGCCAGTGTTCATGGTTCCAAGTGTCTACGTAACCGATATCCGCACAGTCGGCAGTGACAACAACCATCTCAAGCTCAAGTTGGCACGCGCTGGGCAACCCCCATTAGACGCTATCGGCTTTAACCTGGGCGCGTGGGCTGGTAAACTGCCGGAAGTCATTGACGCCGCCTTTGCCTTGGAGATCAACGAGTGGAACGGGCGACGCTCGTTACAACTTAACTTGAAGGATATTCGCCCAGCCGAGGACACATGATCCGACGACTTGCTCTGTTTCTGCTCATTTTCACGCTACTTCCGCTCATAGCCACCGCCCAACAGAACCCACCTGCCAATCCCAACGGTGTTGTGGAGGGTTTCTGGTTCCCCGAACTCACCTGCAACCTGAACCCCGGTTGGGAACGTATTATCTTCGACTGGGCGCAACACCAGCCGAACGGCCCAACAGACTGGCACACCCTCAACGTAGATGACCGTTGGCTGAAGGCTGCCAACCAGTGTGAACGCGAGGTCGTGGCGCTGCTTAAAAACACCCCTGCCTGGGCCACCGCTGGGCTTCCCGGCCCCGGCGTGCCGTCAGGCTTACACCTGCCAGCGGACCACCCAGACAATCACTGGGCCAACTTCGTCCGGCAGACCGCCAGCTATTACGCACCGCGTGGTGTGAACCGCTTTATCATCTGGAACGAGCCAGACATCGCCCGTGACACCTATGGCTTCGAGTTCGAGGGTGACATAGACGACTACGTACAAATGGTGAAAGTCGCCTATCTTGCCGCCAAACAGGGCAACCCCGCTGCCAAAATTCACCTTGCGGGAACAACGTATTGGCATGATGTGAACGCCGGAGAGCGCCCCTACCTAGACCGTCTGCTAGAGCGCATTGCTGAGGAACCGAGTGCCGCCGAAAACGGCTATTACTTTAGCGCCGTGAGCCTGCATATCTACTTCCGCACGGACACGGTCTACGACCTGATCCGTGAGGCGCGGGCCACCCTGGACCGTAACGGCATGACCGAACAGGCTATCTGGCTCAATGAAACCAACGCCCCCCCCACCGACGACCCCAACTGGCCTGTAAACCGTCCTGTGTTCCAGTACGATTTAGAGCAACAGGCTGCCTTTCTCATCCACGCGGCGGCATTGGCCCCGGCTGCTGGAGCGGAACGCATCGCGGTATACAAGCTCTATGACCAGGAATTACCCCCCGGCGGCGAATCGTTTGGCATTCTGACGCCCGGCAGTCACGACCCGCGCCCGGCCTTCGACGCCTGGAAAACCGTCACGTCAACCTACATTAACGTCGAATCTGCCACGCTGTACCGCAACGACAACGTAGACGCCGTTATCATGCGCCATGCGGACGGCAACTTCACGGTGACAGCCTGGTCTCGCGTGGGTGAGGCCGTCACCATCGATCTCGGCAACCCAGACAACACCCACAGACTACCTGCCGCAACCTGCAACGGTGATGATCCCGCGATTCCGTGCCCGGTGGGGGGGTTACCCGTCATCATCTCAGTATCCGATGAAGTTACTATTCACGAACATCAATCTGACGGTACAATGATGCTTATTCCAGCAGTATAACCCTGAATAAAACACTTTAGGGATGTGCTTCTGCACGTCCACCACAGACAAGTACAGCCGCAGGAGGCTTCCCATGAGTGATGAACTGCAACGCGACGGCAAGAGCTTTAGCTACGGCGGCCAGGCCGTCATTGAGGGCGTATTGATGCGCGGGGCACACACTGCCGCCGTCGCCTGCCGCGACCCCAAGGGCCAGATCGTAGTCCATGAGACGGAACTGAACCAGAAGATCTACCGTAGCAAGCTCGCCAAAACCCCGTTTGTTCGCGGCTTGGTGCTGCTGTGGGACGCGCTCGGCCTCGGCACCCGCGCCCTGATGTGGTCCGCAGATGTGGCATTGGACGAGGAGGGTGAGGATACCCCCAGCTTCGACGGGCCGCTGGGTTGGGGCACGATGGCCGTTTCATTTAGTATCGCGATTGGTTTGTTTTTCCTACTGCCGCTGTTTACCTCTCGTGGCATCGACGCCGGGATTGCCGCCCTGTTGGGCACCAGCTTATCCCCTGCCGCCCAGTCTTTCGTCGTCAACGCACTGGAGGGTGTTTTCCGTCTGATCTTCATCGTTCTCTATATCTGGGCAATTGGGCATCTACCGGACGTAAAGCGGCTGTTCGGTTATCACGGGGCAGAGCATAAAACCATCAACGCCTATGAGGACGGTGCGGACCTCACGCCGGATGTTGTGGCGTCTTATCCCATCGAGCATCCGCGCTGCGGTACAGCCTTCCTGCTCAACGTTGCCGTTGTGAGTATTCTCGTGTTTGCGATTCTGGGGAACCCCGGCGGAACGTGGGGCTGGGTCTACCTGATTGTGACGCGCATCGTGTTTATCCCGGTGATTGCGGGGATTGCCTACGAGTGGCTGCGCTGGACCGCCAAGAACAGCGATAAGGGGTGGGTGGCCTGGATGATTAAGCCGAACTTGGCGCTACAACACCTCACCACCAACGAGCCAGACGCGGGCATGATCGAGACGGCGATTGTCGCGTTTAAGCACGTACTGCTGTCTGAGCAGATGATCTCTGAGGAGGAGGCTACGATTCCAGAGCCACGCCCGGAGATGGCCGCGCCGATGCCGGGTGCAGCGGACTAGCACGCGTTATTCCGGGGTGTCTGCGGACGCCCCATCTGTCTCCCCACTCTCAAGCGACACCTTACGATAGACCTTCGCCAACGCCAACTTACACGCCGGGTTGGGCAACGCCACCGACGCGTCCAGGTCGGTTTCGTCATCGTACCACCACTTTCCGCCGTCGGGATTTCGCAGGTAATACTCCACCTGCGGCTTATCCTGCGCGACAAGCACATACGCCTGTACTGACGGAATCGCCCGGTACTCTTTGAGCTTGGCCCCACGGTCTGCCGCCTGTGTGGATTCGGACAATACCTCGACAATCACCGTTGGATTCAAGAGCGAGGGTGGGTTTTCGTCGGTGTAACGTTCTTCACCACAGACTACCGTCACATCGGGATAGCGATAGCTGACGGTACTATCATCAACTTTTACCCGCATATCGCTGGAAAACACCAGACAATTCGTCTCAAGCAGTTGATTTCCCAAAACACGATGTAAATTGCTCGTGATGACCGCGTGATTCCGGCTTGCCCCCGTCATCGCCACGATTTCACCGTCAGCGTATTCTAGCTTTTCGACGGACTCGCGATCCAGTTCGAGATATTCTGCTACTGTGAAGCGCGGCTCATATTGTGGTTGTGCGGCCATACCTTACACCTCCGAATAACACCTTACAGCCATTATAGCGGTCCGCTACTCTACCGTGACGGGAATCTCGTAGAAGGTCGTGCCACTTGGCAGCGCCAAGCGCACCCCGTCCGTGAAGCGATATAACCCCACCGCCAACCGATACTCACCTGCCCCCAAATCCGCCGGGAGCAACAGCCTCATCTGTTCACCTACCAGTATCTCGTTGGGATCATCCCACGTCACAGTTGGACGCAACGCGGGGGGGCCGTCGGCCTGGGCCAGTGTCTCCGTCTCGCCTGCCGGGTAGAGATGGACAAAGGTGGAGTAGTTGTCTGCGGGTTGTGCTATCGCCGACCAGAAGAACCGTAACGGCACGGTGTCGCCGGCGGCAAATGTCCCCTGCGGCAAGTCGTAGCCAATCATGTGAATGGCATCCCCAAAGCGCACGTCGGTTTCGTGTTGTGGTCGCAATACCCGGTAGATGTACACCCGGTTGAGGTCATCCATAAGGGGGTTCTGGTGGATGTACAACCCCGGCTCGGCCTCAAGCGTCTTGAGCAGTAGCGCCTCATCAAGTAACGCATTCATCGCCTCAAAGTCCATACGCGCCGCGTAGTCCTTGTCCGAGAAAATCATGTGAGTCAGATCACGCTCGGCCAATTCGACTGAGGAATAGCTGGCGAACACCTCCGGGGGTTCGTTCCACCAGGCGAAGGGACGACCGCCATCGTACCCTCCCCAGGGACGATTCCACAGCGTCGTGAGGATGCTCTGATCCTGAAGCCAGACACGTCCCTCTATCGGCACACTGCTGTCGGTGTACGTCCATACCACCTGGTTGATGTGCGTGCGTTGGTAGTTGCGATAAGTCTCGGCTGTCTGCGGTAGGTTCACAGCCAACAACCCCACCACCACGCCGGCTAGTGGCAGGGCGGCGATGAGCCTGTATCGCGGCCAACCCCGCGCCTGCCCCCAGTCTGTTAGCGTCCACGTCAACTGGGCCAACAGCGCCGCCCACACGAGCATCAGGGCGCTACCCGCAGGCAACACATGGCGGAGTTTGCCAAATGGCACCTGGGCCACCGTGAAAGATGACGCAAACACCAGTGCCGCCAACGCATACCCCCCCAACAACGCCAAAGTCCACACGGGCACCGTTCGCCAGCCACGTTGTCGGCTGATGAACCAGGCTCCACCGCCCACAACCAAACCAAACCAGGCTGCTGGTTGGCTGAGGATATAGGTTGCAAAACGAATGTTGCGACGGATACGCCACGGGTCCGTCATGAAGGCAAATCCCTCGTTCAGAAAGGTCTGGGTTTCACGGTGGCCTTCAGACAGCGAAAAGGGGTCCAACACGACAAACAGGTAGATCATCCCGCCGATTGCCAGCGTCGCATATAAAATCGCCCAGGGCAACGTCCGTCTTGGCTCACGGACCAGGAACACAAGCGCCAACACACAAAACGGCATCACTGCCAACACCGCGTTGAACTTGGAGAAGATTGCCAGCATCCCTGTGATAAGGCTCATCAGCAACCAGCGATAACTCCGCGTTTGCGTCGTGCGAATGCTGCTGAGGAGGGCCAACGCGACGAACATATAGACGTAGGTGTCGGGTAGCGCCAGCATATCCAGGTTAAGCACCTGGGGGTGGAATCCCCAGACAGCCACGACCGCTAACGCCGCCGGGAAGCGCCCCAACAACCACCCACTCACCACCAATGCTGACAGCGTGATCGTACTTAGAAAGACCGAGAACGCCCGCAACACCCGCAGATGCCGCGACGGCAATACCCAGTCATCAGCCGTCACGCGGTCCGTGATGTCTAGCAATAACGCCGATGTATGCCCCCAGACAGGCGTCCACGTCGCCCACCGTCCCGCAGGCACCACCCCTGCATCGGGGTAACCCAGGCGGTTCTGCAACAAAATGTACTTTGCGGATTCATCGGAGTAATCCTGTGCGGGTAAAAAACGGTCATGGATGCTCACCCGCAACCCAACCGCCGCCACAAGGGCCAACACCAACAACACGACTTGCCAGCGGGTGATGTTGAGCACCAACGGCATTCGTCTTGCGTCCGGCTGGGGTAAGCCGCTGGTGGAAAGTAGCTGATCGGTCATGCACGCACCTCGCACAGTCTTAGTCATTAGCATCGGCCCGCAGATCATAGCACAGCCCAATTCGAACGTGAGGTGTCAGTTATGCCGGATCGCCGCCGATCAAATGGGGTCGCCGGGTGCGTGGTCTTTCGTCGCAAACGTCACCTTGCGGTAAACCTCAGCCAAAGCCAACTCACACGACGGGTTTTCCAAAACAACAGTAGCGGCCATATCCTCAACGGTGTCGTACCACCATCCCCCCTGCGGGTTCCGCATGAAATACGCAACCCACGGGCGGTCCTGCGCGACCAGCACATACGCCTGTAACGAGGGGACATTTTGATATTCATCCACCTTCGGGCCGCGATCTGTTGCCTGTGTGGAGGGGGATAGCACCTCAACAATCACCGTCGGGTTCAGTAGTGATTCGGGCTTAGTATCCACAAATTCAGCCTCGTCACAGGTGACAGTTAGGTCAGGATAGCGGTATTTATTTTGGGTGGGAATATGAATCCGCATATCGCTCGAACGTACAATGCAATTTGTTTCGAGCAGTTGATTACCTAATACTCGCCCAATATTCATCGTAATAATCGCGTGCGCGTCGCTTGCTCCCGTCATCGCCACGATTTCGCCGTCAACGTATTCTAGCTTCTCGTCAGAATTGCGATCCATCTCAAGATATTCTTCTACCGTGTAGTACGGTTCACCTTTGGGTAGTGTAACCATCTCAATGTTCTCTCCGTGTCGTTCTATGACCATTGTAAGCCATCTGCCCAACCAAATGTCCGGGCAGGTGCTCATCCGAAACACACACCAATGCGCTATGCTTAAGCTGGTAGCTTCACACGAACACCATGCACAGAAAAGGGCATGTGCCGCCGCTGCCAGAAAATAGGGTGCTTGCGGCAGCGGCAAAAATGCAGCCTTGGCCCTTCGTTCAAAACTTCAACGGCAGTAGCGGCAAGGGAAACAGGGACTTTTGCTGCCGCCGCCGGACAAATTTTAGTCGTCGTTTGCCAGTCGCTTTAACTCGTAGAGCAGGGTCAGTGCTTCTATCGGACTCAGGTTGTCAATTTGTAGGCTCTTGAGCTTCTCCAGCGCAGGATTCAGGTTGTCCTCGGCGAACATCGAAATCTGTGCGGGGCGTGGGCCGCCGCCGACCTTGAAGTCGCTGCCCTCGCGTTCCAGCTCTTCGAGAAGCGCCCGTGCGCGTTCCACCACTGGGCGCGGCATCCCGGCAATTTGGGCAACGTGGACACCGTAGCTGCGGTCTGCACCGCCGGGGACGACCTTGTGTAGAAAGACGATCTCGTCGCCGCGCTCCGTGACAGCCACATTGTAGTTCACCGTGCGCGGTAGGATGTTCGGGAGTTCCGTTAGCTCGTGGTAGTGGGTCGCAAAGAGCGTCCGGCAACCCAGACGCGGGTTGTTGTGGATGTACTCGATCACGGCGCGGGCAATTGCCAAACCGTCGTAGGTGGAGGTACCGCGCCCCACCTCGTCAAGAATGAGCAGGCTACGTGGTGAACTGCCGCTAAGGAGCCGGGCCGTCTCGACCATTTCCACCATGAAGGTAGACTGCCCAGCATGAATCTCGTCCTGAGCACCAATGCGGGCGAAGATGCGGTCCGTCAGGCCGATTGTCGCCTCGTCTGCCGGGACAAACGAGCCAATTTGCGCCATCAACGTGATGATGGCGACCTGCCGAATGTAGGTGGATTTTCCGCTCATGTTTGGCCCGGTGATGATGTGCACACGGGCGTCGGTATCGAAGTAGGTGTCGTTGGGAACGTAGCGTGTCCCCGAATCAAGCAACTGCTCCACTACCGGGTGCCGCCCTGCATGGAGCACCAACGTGTCGCCATCGGTCAATGTTGGGCGGGCATAGCCCTCGCGGACAGCGACTTCCGCCAGCGAGAGCAGCACGTCTAAGTTGGCGATGGCACGTGCGGTACGGAGCAGCGTGTCGGTACGACGTGCGAGGTCAATGCACAGGCTCTCAAACAGGTCACGCTCGGTTTCGAGGATTTCTTCCTCGGCATTGAGGACCAGCGTCTCATAGTCTTTCATCTCTGGGGTGATGTAGCGTTCAGCGTTGACGAGTGTCTGCTTACGGATGTAGTCGTCGGGGACATTCTTGGTTTGGGCCTTCGTCACCTCGATGTAGTAGCCGAACACCTTGTTGAAGCCGACCTTTAGCTTGTCGATGCCTGTGCGCTTACGTTCGACGGATTCCAGATTGGCGATCCACTCACGGGCGTGGCGGCTCTGCGCCATGATGTTGTCAAGTTGCTCGGCGTAGCCAGGCTGGATGGTTCCAATGGTGTTCATGACGGCGGGGGGATCATCTTGAATCGCACGGCTGATGTGATCGCGCACAGCGTCTACCGGGTCCATATGGTTGATGAGAGACTCCAACACAGCGACCGGGGCGATGAGGCTCGCCAAGGTCGGTACGGTGTCCAGGCTGGCCTTGAGCGCCAAAAGGTCACGCGGCCCGGCCCGGCCCACAGACAGGCGATTCGTCAGGCGTTCGAGGTCGCTCACCTGCTTGAGCGCGGTCTGCACCTCTGCTCGCAACGCGGCGTCATCTGTGAGCGATTCGACTGCATCCAAGCGGGCGTTGAGGCGTTTCAGGTCCAGGAGCGGTTGGCTCAACCAGGAGCGTAGCAACCGCGCTCCCATCGACGTGACGGTGCGGTCCAGCACAGCCAACAGGCTCCCACGGGTCTTGCGCTCGCGGATTGTCTCGGTGAGTTCTAGGTTACGCCGGGTAAACGGGTCCAGCACCATAAAGCTGTCCGTCGTGTAGGCACGCAGGCGTACCAACTGCGCGAGACTGTTCTTCTGCGTATCGCGCAGGTAGCCGAGGACGGCCCCCGCAGCGCAGGTGGCGTAGGGTTTGTCGCCCAAGCCAAAGCCGTCCAGCGTCCGCACACCAAAGTGTTCAAGGAGTACGCCCTCGGCGGTGCCGCCCTCAAAGCGCCAGTCCTCCAACGCGCTAAGGTGCATTCCCTCCGGCAGTGTGACACCACGTTGCGCCCACAGGTTTGGCATGATGACCTCGGAGGGGGCCAGCCGTGCCAGTTCCTCCAAAACAAGCATCGCGACGTTCTCACCTGTGAGCTGGGTGGCGGCGAACTCACCTGTGCTGGCATCGGCGTAGGCAATGCCGGCGTGGTACCACTCCCCTGTGCTGGCATCGCCCATGGGGAGCAATGCCAGCAGATAGTTGGACTTGCCCTCGTCAAGCAACGTCGGTTCCATGACTGTTCCCGGCGTCAGGACGCGGGTGACGGCGCGTTCGACTGGGCCTTTGCCCGTCACCTCGCCTACCTGGTCCGCAATGGCGACGTGATAGCCACGCTCAATTAGCTTGGGGATGTAGCTGTCTATTGCGTGGTGAGGGACGCCCGCCATCGGCACTTTCTCCGGGTTAGAGCCATACGTGCGCCCTGTCAGTGCGATGTCTAGCTCACGGGCGGCGATTTCGGCGTCCTCGTCGAACATCTCGTAGAAGTCGCCCAGCCGGAACAGCAAAATACAATCGGGGTATTGGGCTTTGATATCCAGGTATTGCTGGCGTACCGGGGTCACACGCGCCATAACGTCACACTCTTTCAGGTTGCTATCGCAGTGGATTTTGAAGTTGTGTTATTCTAGCCAGCGGCTATTCATGACACAACACATAACCCACGGAGCATTTACACATGACAGACGGCGTGATTATTGGGGTAGACCTAGGTGGGACGCGCATCCGGGCAGCCCGTTGTGACACACAACTCAATATTATTAAGCGCGAAGAAATTCTCACAAAGGCTGAAGGCGGCTTGGACGCCACACTGGGGCGCATAAAAGGCCTGATTCAACAGGTTTTGCCCGACAATGATACCCCCGTAATCGGGATTGGCATTAGCGCGCCGGGACCGCTCAACCCGGATACGGGCGTGGTGGTGGCCCCGCCAAACCTCCCCGGCTGGCATAACGTCCCCCTCGGCGACATTTTGCACGAGGCGTTCAACGTGCCGATCTTCGTCGGAAATGACGCCAACGTCGCAGCCCTGGCAGAGACAGTACGTGGGGCAGCGATTGGGTGTCGTAACGTGATCTACATTACGGTGAGCACGGGCATCGGTGGTGGCATCATCACCGACGGACATATGTTGCTGGGCGACGTTGGGCTGGGGGCGGAGGTGGGGCATATGACCATTGTCGCAGGCGAGACGGTCACGACATTAGAGAAGGAGGCGGCTGGCCCTGCCCTGGCACGTAAGCTACGGGCTGCCTTGGAAGCCGGGGAGACCTCCGACGTGGTTCGGGGATTGGTGGGGGATGACCTCAGCACAATTGACGGCAAAGTTGTCGGGCAGGCCGTACACGCGGGTGATCCTTTGGCTGTTGGTATTGTTAAGCGATCTGCAGAGCTACTGGGGCTGGGCATGGTAAGCTTGTTGCACCTGTTCAACCCAGAGATCATTGTGATTGGGGGGGGTGTCGCGAGTGGGCTGGGAAGAGCACTCACGGACCCAGTGCGCCAGATGATTGAGACATACAGCCTGGACAGCGCCTACTGGGAAAACTTGAGTATCGTTCCGCCCAAGCTCCACGAAGATGTGAGCATCATCGGGAGTGTAGCGCTGGTTAAGACACGAGGCGGCGTGCGCCGCGTCGATGATGTAATGGGCGAGATTGACGCCTAGCTGTCGGTGGGCATCACATAGCCCTGCCCGGCTACTGTTACAATATACTCCGGGCGACGGGGGTTGCCCTCTAGCTTCTGGCGCAGGCGCGAGATGTTCACGCGCAAGACGGAGTAGTCGCCCTTGTAGTTGTCTCCCCAGACAGCGAGTAGTAGCTCGTTGTGGGTGACGACATCGCCAGCCTTGCGCATGAGTGCGACCAACAAGCCGTACTCAATCGGCGTGAGGTGGAGCTTCTCGCCCTCGATCACAGCTTGGCGGCGCGGCATGTCTAACTCTAGCTGGCGCACAACGATCTTGGTCTGTGGTTCTGGGGTCCAGTCCACACGCCGGAGCAAGGCGCGGACGCGGGCCACGAGTTCATCTGGCGCGAAGGGCTTGGCGAGGAAATCATCGGCCCCAGCTTCCAGCGCGGCGACCTTCTCCTCATGGTTGGTGAGGCCGCTAATGACGATCATGGGCAAGAAAGACTGTGAACGTACACGCTCGATGATCTCGATGCCGTGAATGTCTGGCAATTCGAGGTCCAGCAGGATAATGTCTGGCGAGGCACTGTAGAATTGGGCTAGAGCGCGGCTTCCTGTGGAGACAGCACTGGTTTCAAACCCGGAATCACGCAGCATCGTGACCATGACTTCAGCAACATCCGCATCATCTTCAACAATCAGTACCTGGCGGGTTTCGCTCTGTGTTGCGACCATAGGTGCCTCTCTCTCAATTTAGTTGTACAGTTCACAAACGGTAAGCCAACCGAAATGTAACATTAATGATACCCAACTTATCAGAATCCGCAAATGCAAACGCCGGACGAAAATTATAAAAAAGTTGTAACGATTGCGAGATATGCTGGTGGAAAGCCCCTGGGGACGGTGCTACACTAACCGCTCTCTTCGGCATTCAAGCATGTAAGGTGAATCGGCATGGCATCGTATCGACGTAAGGGGTTGCTGTTTATTCTGGTGGGGCCAACGGGTGCGGGCAAAAACACCATCATGAACGCGGCACTCAACCGCCTCAAGCACATTCGGCAGCTTCCAACCGCTACCACCCGCGCCATTCGTGAAAACGAACAAGAGGGGCGTGAACATTACTTCTTAACGCGTGAAGCCTTCGAGGAATTGATTGCGAATGACGGCCTGCTTGAGCATCAGAATGTTCATGGGCGGCTGTATGGCGTGCCGCGTGTGACAGTCGCGCAGGCGATTGACGCAGAACAGGACCGTATCGCTGACATTGACGTGTTGGGGGCGATGAACGTGCGGGCGGCCTTCCCAGACAACACCGTGATTATCTTCGTGCAGCCGGGGGCGTCCGACGATGTGATGGGGACGTTGCGAGATCGGTTGAACCAACGCGGTGAAAAGTCGGAGGAAATTGAGCGTCGTTTGGAGCGCGTGCCGCTAGAGATGTCCTACGCGCCGCTGTGCGACTATCTTATCATCAACGAGGATTTGGACGAGGCGACTGAAACCCTGTGCAGCATCGTTATTGCGGAACGCAGCCGCCGGGCGTTACTGAACCTCCGCGCCCGCAAGGACCACCCACGTCACCGCGTCCACCAAATGAGCGCCGTGCTCGTCACCCAAAATGACAAGGTTCTCCTCCGGGACGGACAGATCCCCATGCTGGCAACGGTCCCTGGCGAGTTCCCTAGCGACACCGCCAAGCGCCTGCTGAACGGTATTCTACAGCCTACATTCCAACAGCCGCTAGGGATCACCACAGCACCCACAGACCACTACGATCATCTGACAATCTGGTACCACGCGGATGCAACGCCAGACATCACACTCCCGGATGGGTGGACGTGGGGCGAGATGAACCCAGACGCTGTGCCGATGGTGATTCGCAACCAACTGGGCAGCCTCACGTATTGATAGGTGACGGCCCATTTACGTGAATTTGACCGCAACATGATAATTTGAGCGAGGCAATATGTTGACCCTAAATGACCAACAACGCCAACAGGGGGCGCAGGTGGCCCCGGACGGTATTCCCCTTCAGTACGGTGATCTGGTTGCGGAGTACGACGCTGTCCGCAATGGGGCGGCTCTCATGGACCGTTCGCACGAGGGCAGATTGCGGGTGACAGGCAATGACCGCTTGGAGTTTCTACATCGCATCAGCACCAACGACCTACACAATATGGCAGAGGGCGAGGGGCGTGGCGTCGTCCTGACGCAGCCGAACGCCCGAATTATTGATCGGATGCTGGTCTACAACCGGGGCGAAACTGCGCTGTACCTCACGGGGCCGGGCCGCCGCGAGGCGATGCAGAATCTACTCCAGCGCAATATCTTCTTCAACGACGACGCGCAACTGCTACCACTCAACGGCAATCAGTTTGTGTTGCACGGTCCCAAAGCAGATACGGTTATCGCGGCACTGGGTATCGACGCGGCCAGTGTTCCGCCTTTACACGGTGTCGAGGCAGACATCGCCGGACATAGCCTGTTTGTTGCACGGCGGAAACCCCTTAGCGGGGCACACTGGGCGATTATCACATTCAACGCAGAGAGCGCAGTCCCGGTTTGGAATGCGATTCAGGCGGCAGGCGCGACACTCACGGGGGCCTTGGCCTACAATATGCTGCGAATCGGCGCGGGTGTTCCGGCGTATGGGCATGAGATCAGCGGGGATTATCTGCCGCTGGAGGTAGGCCTGTGGGACGAGGTGAGTTTTACAAAAGGCTGTTACACGGGGCAAGAGATTATCGCACGGATGGAGAGCCGCGCTCGACTGGCGAAGGTCATGGTACGGGTCCAGTTGGATGGACCGACGAACGCCCCAACCCAGCTACATGACGCGGGCAAATCCATCGGGACGTTGACAAGCGCCGTCACCACGGCGACCGGCGAACACCTGGGCATTGCGGTGGTCAAGAACGCCCTGGCAGATGTCGGTGCGCGTTTCGTAACTGAGAACGGCACCACCGCCACAATCCGCGACTTGGCTGGCGCAGCGCCCCCGGAACACATGTTAAAGGGCAACTAAGATACGGGAATTGCGGTGGGAGGGGGGGGCTTTGACGCCCGCGAACGGCAGTTTCCCCGGAGACGGTCGTGTTCAGATCGAGCTTACCCTGGAGGAACCTCTGGGGACTTGCTAGAACTACGGGTGTTCTGACAAACCTATTTACTCTACGAGCCACTATTTTATCTTGGCCCGTTGATGCTGTTGAGCCTCATCGTGGCGTTCGGGGTTCACTCGCTAAGGGGTTTCCGGGCGTTGGGTGGGCAGTGTGTTGCTTACGAGCAGTATCGCACTCACAGTGGGGATGCTTATGTTATCAGTGGGCGTACTTTCTATCCCAGACATCACCCCGCAGGATACGGAGCAGGCCAATACTGCCCCAACGCCATCTATCGCCAGGTTGGGGAGCAGGTGGTTTCTCCGATTGTCTACCTGGTTATACTGGGTATCGGCCTGTTAGTTGTAACGCGGGGGCCAGAACAGACTGTGCGACTACGTGACGATGTAATCGTGCTAGCTAGCGACGGTTGAGGTCTGGCGGGGGTGCATCGAAGAACAGCGCCCACCACTGCATCCAGTTGTCCGGCTGGGGGGCGCTAGTCTGGACAGGGATCGTGGGCATGGGAACGGGCGTGGGTTGGACACCTCGGTTAGCGGGAACGGGGACGACCAGCACCTCCCCCTCACGAACCATTTTGCCCTCACTGCGGGACCACTGTTCGACATAGGCATCACTCTGCGAGAAATCGCGCTGGGCAACCAGGGTCGCCTGCTCCCGCTCGAGGGCAGCGATTTCCGTCTGAACGCCACTATAGACCGCCTCTAGTGGTTGGCTGGCGGCGATACGCCCACTGAAGTTGATGGCGAGAATGAGGCCAAACGCGACAATCATCGCGAAGGTAATTTGCACGCCGCTGAGTTGGGTGGTGCGGCGGGTTATGTTGGATGTGGATGGCGTTTGTTCGGTCATGCAGTTGGTCCCCAGGGGTTACGAACGACATATATCCTACATCGTGTGCCGAGAGACACCAAGATTTAGCTTGATTGGTATGGGGGTATGGCCTAGAGTTGTAAGCGCAGTTCGCACTCTGACCCGGCAGTAAGGACTTTCGCTGACATGAACAACCAACTGCGCGTCTCTGTTGTGCTGTTGGGTGCCATTGTGGTACTTGTCACCTATACGTTTCCCCTCTGGCAGCGTTACTTGAGCTTGCTCCCCGGCGGGGCAGGTGTTGTATTGCCCTGTGACCTGCCCCCAGCCGCGACAGACGCTTTTTTGATGTTGGACGAGACGGTACGGGCGGAGTTGCTGGCACTGGCAGATGAGGATGTGGACCTCGCCTGTGGGCTGATTGAGGCGCAACTCCTGCCAGATAATGTCGTCCCCATACCCCAGCAGGAACTACCCGGAGACCTATTGCGGATTGGTGTTGGGCAGAACTTTCAACCTGCGATCAGCGGTGTGTCGGCGGAGGGGGCGCTAACGGTGTTTGAGCTGGCGGACGGGCGACAACTGTTGCGGGTGGACGACCTGCGCGTGACGAATCTTCCAGGCTTAGGCGTGTGGCTTTCGGGGGCAGCGGCCCCGACTACAGAGGAGGAGATGCAAGCCGGTGACAATTATCAACTGGTTGAGATGTTACAGGGTAACGTGGGCAGCCAGAACTACATCCTCGCCCCAGACGTAGACCTGAATCGCTATCGTAGCGTGGTGCTCTACAGTGAGGAACTGGGGTTGGTAATAAGCTATGCAAGTTATCAGATATTCTAGCGAAACGAGGAAACCAGATGCCGGACAACTACACTGTATTGGCGTCCATTTATGACGATGTTGGCATGTCAGCTTTTTCCCGGCAGATGGTTGAGCGTATGCTGGACTTTGCCCTGGCGAACGACTGGTTGGGGACAGACATTACGGACTTCGGCTGTGGGACGGGGGTTGCGGCTGGTTGGCTGGCGGAGGACCGTTTTAATATCACAGGTATTGACCATAATGAGCAGATGCTAGAGGTTGCTAGGGCGCGGTCCAACTTGGCCCGATGGGAACAGGCCGACATTCGCAGTATTTCCGAGGATATGGGCAAGACGGACATGGTCTTCGCATTTGACGTGATTAATGAGATGGAGAGCGTCAAAGACGCTACCAGCGCCTTCACGAGTGCGTTCACCCTACTGAGAGAAAACGGGCTGTTTCTATTCGATATTTACACGCTGAAGGGGTTGTCGGAGCGTGGCTTGGCGGGGGCGCGAGTCGTACATGATGGCGACGGCGCAATTATGTTTGCACAAAATGCCTATGACTACGAACGCATGGTGGCGACACGTAGCCATGTCACCTTCATTCAGAGCAAGGACGGCACCTGGTTACGACAAGACACCGTGCGGATTGTGCGCGGGTTCCCGATACAGGCGTTGGCGGCTCTACTGCAACGGGTAGGCTTCAACAACGTGACGATCCTAGACACCAATCTACAACACGCAAATCAGCGCCAGTTCGACTACGACCGTGTTGTATTTGTGGCCCGTAAGTAAGTTTCAAACGGAGGTTTCGCACATGGCAACCCAGACAGAAACCAGCCCACCGCAACACCCTAAAACGCTCTACCCGGTCGATGCAGAACACGGCCAACTGCGGTTGGCGGTGGCTGGTGTGTTTATTCTGATCGCGGTGATGAGTTTTTTCATTCTGGTTGCGGTTATCCCAGCGAACATGTTTAACCTGCTGGCCGTATTGGGATCGTTAATCATCTCTGCCGCGTTGACCTCGGGTATTGAACGCCAACTTAAAGCACGTTGGCCGAGTGGACGTGAGGTGGGGCTGAGTGATGAGGCGATTTATCTGTCCAGACAGGGTCATGTGCGGCAGGCAATCGCACTCAACGGGGAGGCGCAGTTGCTCCGGTGGTGTTTTGAGATCAACAAACGCGCACGTGTGCCGCGTGGTTGGTGGATGGTCGCGGTGGCTGTTCGCAACATGGCGACGGAGGAAACGATTGCTGTCTACGCGTTGGTGTCGCCGGAGGACTACAGTAAGTTGAACGAAACCAAGCGCTTTGTCCCGCTAAAGAAACTCGCAGACAGCGAAGGCGGTGGTATACGGGTGGCAGGGCAACAGAAGCGATTGCACACAGCAGAGCAGGTTCGCTGGAACGACGGCGCGGAGATGAAGCCCGAGGATTTCCGGGCACTGGTTGATAGGCTGGAGGCGCATTTTGATGCGTAAGGTTTTCTTCCTGTGTTTGGTTCTAAAACTTGTTACTATCCCGGTGATTGGACAGGATGCGGGGGAGCAGCTCACCCCTTTTGGTAGTGTGGTGGGAAATCTTGCGGCGGGTGGTACAGAGACGTGGACGTTTAACGCGGTGGGGGGTGAGGTGATGTCTTTGGTGCTGGAGTCTACCAGTGGCCTTGACCCGTTGCTGGTGCTTTTATCGGAGACGGGCGCGGTTCTTGTGTCTGAGGACGACTATGACTATCCGAACTCACGGGATGCTATTGTGCAATCGGTGACGCTACCGTTCACCGGGGCGTATACGGTGCAGGTGCGTGGCTACGGCACCACAGCCGGGAGCTACCGCCTGACGCGCTTGCGAGGTTTTGCAGACGGCGCGGACATGAACGGCTTCATCGGGGCGGGTAACTGGACCAGCCCAAACGCAGACGCTGAGATCACACTGCTAAATGACCAGCTCACAGTGGGGTTGGCTGGTGTGGGTGTTGAGGCGGTCAGCTTTAACGAGGGCTTACCGCGCCGCACCGACTACTACGCACAGGTTGATGTCAACGTGACCACAGCACGCGGGGGCTGGACGGTTCACAAGACGTTTCACCAGCAGAGCACCGATACCTACTACCGCTACTCTGTGCGCGACGATGGACTATGGCAGATGACACTGGTACGAGGCGGTGAGGAAACAGTGCTGCGAGATTGGATTGACCATCCGGCTATCATTCCGGGTGAAACCGCATTCACGCTGGGCGTGATGACCAATGGGGCGAGCTACGACCTGTACTACAATGGGAGTCCGTTGGGGCAGATGGTGGATAGCACATTGGATAGTGGTGTACTTGGCCTGGGACTGCGGACGGCGGAGGCGATTGACGCGGAAATGGCTGTGGACTTCACGAACCTGCGCGTGACGGTCCCAGCGACAACCAGCGACGGCGACGAGATACACCCAGGGCGCATTATCATTAGTGGCCCAGCGGAGATGGCGCAAGATTTGGGGCGGCGGCGGGTCATCCCTGCGAGTGGTGATTTGGCCCTGAATGTACCGGAAAGCTCCACGCAGTCCGTACAGACGGGCGTTAGTCGCTTGAGCCTGGGGCGTGGGTCTACGTATACCAACTTTGTGCTATCGGCGGAGGTGACGCTGAATGTCGGTGATCCGAACGCGGTGAATGGCTGTGGGGTGTTTATGCGGGGCGTAGATGACACACAGTATGTGTTGGCCTATGTGGACCAAACCGGGGGCTACGCACTGGCAGCACGTAACACAGAGGGTTTCTTGCCTGGTGTATTCGGGGAACGGGCCGACATTGGGAGAGGGGAACATCACCTGCTTATCACAGCGCATGAGGATGAACTCCACTATTACATTGACGGGGGATACGTCGGTAGCATCACGAGTGAGGCCGTGGCGGGTACGATCGGAAACGCGGTCGTTAACTATGATCCAAACCTGACGGTGTGTGATTTCCAAAATACGTGGGTGTGGTCGTGGGACTCCCCTACCTCATAGGTTGCTTGCAACATAACACAACAAAAGCTATAGTCACGGTTAGATGCTGTGTTATGTCACCTGGAGATTTATTGGTATAACCGGGTAACGCGGCGCGGACTTGCCCATAACAGGAGCATACGCCATGTCCCCCCTGGACCACGCTATTCTGCGAACGGTGCTCTATGCCGATGTGTTTGACTTCCCCCTAACATTAGACGAAATCCACCACTTTCTCATCCATGATGCACCGACTAGCATCGAAGGTGTACGGCGATGTCTCTCGTCGTCACGGCTACTGTGTGAACACCTTACCCATGTCCCACCTTACTACGCGCTGAGAGATCGCACCGAGATTGTCACGCTACGACAGTCGCGAGATGTACATGTCGAGGAACTGTTGGCGGTTGCACGCGCCTATGGCAGATGGCTGGCACGGCTGCCATTTGTGCGGATGGTTGCGCTCACGGGGTCACTGGCGGTACGAAACCCGAAGGACGCGGTAGATGACCTGGACTACTTTCTACTGGTGGAACCGGGCCGCGTGTGGCTGACACGAGCGTTAGCGATTGGGTTGGTGCGGCTTGGACGCTTACGGGGTGTGGAAATATGCCCCAACTACGTACTTGCTAGCGACCAACTCCCACAGCAGCGACAAGACCTGTTTATCGCCCATGAGATCACACAGATGATTCCGTTACATGGTTCCCATTGGTATACCGCCTTCCGCGAGGCAAACACCTGGGCCGATGACTACCAGGCGAACGCGCACGCGCCACTGTATGACGAGACAGAGCTAGCGGTTGGGGCTTGGGGGATGCTTAAGCGGGTTGGTGAGTGGGTATTTGGTGGTTATGTCGGTGCATTGCTAGAACAGGCTGAATACACCCGAAAGGAAGGGCGGTTCCGGGCGAAGATGGCTGACCATGCGGCGGAGAACGGTGCAGAGATTGACACGGGACGGGTGAAGGGACATTTTGCGGACTACGGGACACGGGTGCTCGCCAGGTATACCGAGCGGTTAGCGGGCTATGGGCTGGACACCATAGAAATAAAAACAGCGGAGCCAGAACTGAACCCCGCTGCTGCCACACTGCTAGAACCCTAGCGAGGTGGGGTTAGCCGCCCATCACAGTACCGAGGGCATCACATGCTGGGCAGGTGTCGTCTGGGCGGAACATCGCGTAGCCGCCCATGGGGTCGGTCGGTGTGTAGAACGGAAAGTCCACATTCCAAACAACCATGAGGCGAACCGTGCCATTCTGGGCGGAGATGGTCGCAGCCTCACCTAACCAGGAGGCGTGCTGGGCGACGGTGGTGTTGCCGGCCCAGGCGAAACCTGCGGGAATTGGCTGGTCGAAGCCCTCACCGGAGAGAAAGCCTAGCTCGGTATAGCAGACGCGCTTGCCGGGGAATGATGCGAGACCGCGCTGAGTCATTGATTGGAAGTAATAGGTAGGATACTCACCACGTGGGTCGCCGCCGACCTGGGACGGGGGAACGATGCCCTCATTGTAGTGGAGGCCGACACAGTCAATGTACTGGGCCGCACCAGCATCCGCCATCTGCTGCATGAACACATCGTCATTACAGCCCTGGGCAGTACAGCCAGCGGTGCCGAAGAAGCCAGTCGGGGCGGGCGCACCGCTGATAATCAGTGTGGAGCCGTTGGCGTTGCGGATCGCGTTGGAGGCGGGGGCCAGCAAGCGCACGTAGTTCGCACCGCTTACCTGCCCAGCAGGCCACTCTCGGTCAATATTCGGTTCGTTCCAGACCTCGATACCGTCGGCACCAAGCGCTGCGAGGCCACCCACGAAAGAGGCATAATCGGCGGCGTAAGCATCGAAGTTATTGGCGATCTGGTTTTTGTCACCAACCACACCCAGCAGCACCTTGAAACCCTTGGACTTGGCGTCATCGATCAGCCCGGCATTGGCAGCAGCGTTACCGCCGAGTTCGTGGCGAATCTGCTTCTTCACCCAGGTCATACCGGAGCGATTCATCAGGCTCACGGTGTTGCTGTTGAGTTCGAGGACGTGGCCGCCAAGCTCGAAGCCATTGACGTTGGCGCTACCGCCCACAGCAGCGGGGATATCGGCAGCGACAGTGGTGTCATCGCCAGCGTCGGCCTGTTGCGGTGCTGCGCCAGGTGTGACCGCGCTGACTTCATCACATACGGCGACCTCACGCAAGTCGAAGCTCACGCGGGCCTGGTACTGCGAGCCGTTAAAGTCGGTCAGGGTATAGGTCCAGCCAAAGTAGATAGGACGTGCGGCCAGCGGGTTGTCCAATGTGACACAGTCATCAATCCCGTTGGTGAACTCGGCCTGGACGAACTGCCACTCGCGGACGATGGTTAAGTCTACGCCGAATTCTTCCTGGATGGCATCACGGGCCGCAACGTAGCCGCGCCAAACTGGGGAATTGGGGGTGGGGGTTGGCTCCTGGGCCATCGTTACGGTGCTGTCGGTCATCATGCTGGAGAATGTCAGCAGGGCCAGCAGGATTGCGACAGCCCCCCCGCGCCAGATTGTTTTCAAAGTCATGTATAGTCCCTCAAATTATCTGTGAACATCTAGGGTGCGTGGTACAGCAGTATCAAAGCCTACCGCATGTTTACGATTTTTCCAGTGTGGTTTACGACGGTGGGAGGTAAGGTATGTAGACACTTGCAATATGGATTATAACAGAAACCTCGTCTCAGTCGTGGAAAAAATTTGAGACGAGGCTCTATGATATGGCAAGAGAATCCGCCTAAGTATCCAAAACGTCCTTAGCAGCGGCCTTGAGCGCCTGTAGACGCTCAACCAGTTGAGGTTGGCTCTGTGCGCCAATCACTTCGACCAGGGCATCGAATGTTTCTAACAGTTCTGGGCCGTAGCCTGCGGCCTGCGCCTTAATCATGGTCAGGGCATCGGCCTCCGTGGGTGCAGAGAGCAAATCGTTGATGAAGCGGACATCCGGGCGCATATTGGCCTGGAGCGCCGCGACGATCAAACCTCGCAAGGACTTGAGGCGGGTAGATGCGCCAACATCCCCTGCCTTTTCAGCCTCCTGGATATTGAGTTCCAACACAGACATAAAGGTGTCGTCAATTCGGCTCATATTGGCGCGGACGGCAGCTTCGGGGTCCGGGTTTGAGAGCATTTGCCGGAGCAGGTCAACGGCGGCCTGCATTTCCATTTGCTGCTGCTGGTCGATCATCTGCGTCAGCTGCATGATGTCGTCGCGTAAGCCCTCCAGTTGGGTTTTGTCATCCCCTGTTGCAGCATCAACTGCGACCGTGAGTTCCTGGAAAAAGGCGTAGTCGAAGATGGGGCGTGCGAGGCCGACGAACGCCTGTAGGCGGTTCATGTCACCGGCGTGGGGGCGTACCAATGCGACGAGGTCGGCGGGGGTTGCGCTCTGATCCAGGCTCTGTAGGGCTGTGGCGACTTCCTCAATAACTGCCTGTTGTTCCCCCGCACGTTGGATTAGCTGCTTGCCAACCGTAGACTGTTCCGCGATCACCTGCTGCACGGTCATGATGTGCTCGGCCATGTCTGGACGGCCCTGTTGCATTGTCTGCTGGGCAATCACACTCATGGTGGTGAAGAACTCATCGTCAATGCGCTCGTCGTGTTCTGTGATGAGCGCCGGGAGCGTATCTGGGTCAGTTTGCAGGAACATCTGGACGAGGCGGACGCGCTCGCGTTGTGCCTCCTGCATCTCCTTGGTGACGCCGTCCGATTCAAGAATTTGCTCTACAAAGCCCTGCATGGTGAGGGCGCGGCGCGGCTGGAAAATATAGCTCTTGATGAGCTTCTGGTCCATGTTACTCGTAACCTCGTTCATCATGCGGCCCAGAAACTTATCTGCATCTTGGTCGGACATGCCGAGGGCCATTGGGACGAAGGTGATGAGCAGTTCTTTGGTGGCATCATGGTATAGGAGCGGTGTGGCCGCCGTGCTGGGCGTGCCACAGGCGGGGCATTGAATCACGTTCAACGTCCCAGATAACAGATCGGCTTTCGCGGCTGGGTTCACAGTGGGGTCAATGATCGTTGTGGCCGTCGCCCGCGACGGGGTGCCGCAACTGGGACAGCGAAAGTCAATCGATTGGGTGGTCTGCATGGTTTGTCCTTCAGTTGATGTGTGAGGTTGGGTTGTGGTCGCGGGGCAGGATGATTGAGAACGTCGAGCCACGGTTGGGGAAGCTACTCACGCCAATCGTGCCGCCGTGCGCCTCTACTATAGCACGCGAGAGGTACAGCCCAAGGCCGGTTCCCTCGGTTTTGCGGCTGAGAACGTTGTCTACACGGTAGAAGCGCTGGAAAAGGTTTTCTTGTTCTTGCTCGGTCATGCCGACACCTTGGTCCGACACGGAGACAATGATTTCTTCGTCGGTAAAACTCCCCGCAACGCGGACTTCTCCGCCATCTGGCGAGTACTTGACCGCGTTGCTGATGAGGTTGTCGATCACCTGGCGCATTCGGACCTCGTCGATGTAGGCCAGCGGGTAGCCCGCCGGGAAATCTGCAACAAGCGTGTGACGAGCGGCCTGCTTGCTGAAGCGTTCGACTGCACGCAGCGCGACCTCATCCAGGCGCGTCTTTGTGGGGTTGACCTCTAGTTCACGGCGAGCTTGGATCTTGCTGGCGGTAATTAGGTTATCGACGAGCGCGTTGAGGCGGTCGCTTTCTTCCTCGATGACCGTGAGGCTGTCGCGCAGGACTGCGGGGTCCCAGGTGACATCGTCACGGTTGAGCGTTCCGGCGTAACCCTTGATGAGCGTAATCGGTGTGCGAAGTTCGTGCGAAACGGTGGAGACGAACATGTTCTGCATCTCTTGGGCCTTACGGAAGTTGGTGATGTCGCGGACGTTGGCGATGAGATTTGCCAGGTGTCCATTGCGTGCCACCAATGGCGCGTAGGTTATCCCGATACTGAGTTTTGCGCTGTCCTTGCGCAGCAAATCGCCCTCGACATAGTAGGTGTTGTCTACTTCCTCATCCTCTTCAGAACCCATCATCGCCGGCCAGCCGTTCACGATGGCAGCCTCAATATCGCCGATTTCGACACTGTCCCAGCGAATCACATCACGCAGGCTCAGGCCGATGGCCTCCTCCGCTGTCCAGCCTGTCATACGTTCTAACGCACGGTTAAAGCTCAGGATGTTGAGATGTGGGTCAAGAATCATCACGCCGTCGGCGCTGTGTTGCAGGATGGCACGCAGTCGGCGGCGTTCCTGGTCGATCCCGGCGTAAAGTTGGGCATTGTGTACCGCGATGGCTGCTTGGTCCGCAAAGCTCTGCAAGACCTGAAGATCATCTGGCGAGGGATTACCCCGATAAGCGCGGAAGATAATCAGTAGGCCAAGTGGTTCGCCCGCCATAACCAAGGGCAACGCGACGGACTGCTGTAGGCGCGGGTCTAGCGAGGTCGCCATGCGGCGCATCCGGGCGCTGACCTGATCGTTATCGAGGCCGCTGGTGGCGTCTGCGACGAGGTCTTGCAGTTGGCGGTTGATATTGTCCAGGTATTTGTTGTCGATACCCAGGGTTGCCCGCACGCGATAGTCGTTGTCTACGTTGCGGAGCGCAATTAGCCCGACTTCCCCACCCATCATAGCGACGGAGGCATTAAGGACCAAGCGTAACACCTCGCCAATATCGAGTTGGGCGGTCATCGCACGAGAGATTTCCAACAGGAAATCTCGCTGGCGCACGCGAAAGTCGTGGAGCATCAACATGGGAGCATCACCGAAGTTAGCCGACAGATGAGAACTATTAAAGAGGATAGCACGCAGCGCGATGACGGGTCTACAAAAATCGTATTGGAATGACCCGCCGTAGGGGACGACGGGCCGAGCGAAAACAGCGGGTTTAGCGCATCGTCAGCGCCATTGCGGCCTTCTGGACGTGGAGGCGGTTCTCGGCCTCGTCGAACACAACGCTCTGTGGGCCGTCCAGCACTTCACTCGTGACCTCGATCTCGCGGTCTGCGGGGAGACAGTGCATGTAGATGGCATTGTCGTTGGCGAGGGCCATACGAGGTTCGTCGGTGATCCAGTCGGTGTACTGGCTGCCAATCTTGGCGGATTCTTCGTTGTCGGTGGTAGTGAGCAGTGCGCCCCAGCTCTTCGGGTAGAGAATGTCTGCACCCTTGAAACCTTCGTCAAAGTCCTCGCCAATCTCGAAGGAACCACCATGACGGGCTGTGTTTTCCTTAGCTTGCTCGACGATCTCCGGCATGAGCTTGTACTCCGGTGGACGAGTGAGGCGGACATTCATGCCAAAACGGGTCATCAACAGGATGAGGCTCTGCGGGACGCTGATGGGCTTCTGGTAGCTGGAGGCATAGGCCCAGGAAACGTTGATCGTCTTGCCGCGTAGGTCACGCCCAAACTTCTCCTGGATCGTCATCAGGTCTGCGAGGATTTGGAAGGGGTGATAGACCTCACACTGCATGTTCAGCACGGGGACACGGCTGGCGGCGGCGACATCGCGCATGTATTGGTTGCCGACGCCCCAGTCCACCTGGCGGATAGCAATACCGTCGCCGTAGCGCCCGAGAATCTCGCCGATCTCGGTGGCGGTATCGCCGTGGCTGATCTGCGTGGTGCGGCTTTCCATGAACATTGCGTGGCCGCCAAGCTGGGCCATGCCCGCCTCAAAGCTGGCACGGGTGCGCGTGCTGGAGAAGAAGAACAGCATTGCAAGCACTTTATCACGCAACAGGGCATGGGGTTCGCCCAGGGCACGCTTGCGCTTAAGGTCCCAGGCGACATCCAGCAGAGTTTCAATTTCCTCGCGTGTCCAGTCCTGGGTGGAGATGAGGTCACGCCCACGAAGGTCAGTTTGCATAGTGGTCTACTCCGTCAATGATTGCATAGTTGAACAGAGAGAGATGGTACTGCGAAACCTGTTAACCGACAACTTCTCCGAATGGTGCGGGCAAAATCCACGGCATTGTCTCATGTGGCTGTGCGTGTCGGGTCTTGTTGGAGTTTGAGCTTGTATGTATAATCAGGCGCTAAAAGACGTGAATTTTAGATACGCCTACGGGCGTATTTTTAGTGTTTAGGAAGGAACCAACGGTGAACAACGAACTCATCAAGTCCCTCGAAGCCAAGGACCGAGGCTTCCCAGAATTTGGACCGGGCGCAACTGTGAAGGTTCACGTCCGCATTGTCGAGGGCGACCGCGAACGTATTCAGGTGTTTCAGGGTATGGTCATCCGTATGCGTAAAGGTGATGGCACCAACAAGAATAACGAGAACTTTACAGTTCGGCGCATTGCCACCCACGGTATCGCCGTTGAGCGTACCTTCTTGATGCGCAGCCCGCGTATTGAGAAGATTGAGGTGGTGCGCCAGGGTAAGGTCCGCCGCGCCCAGCTTTACTACATGCGCGACCGTCGCGGCAAGTCCGCACGTCTGAAGGAAAAGCGCTAGATTATGCGCCCCCTCATCGGCATGACCACATCTCGGTATACAAACCAGCACGGTTGGCGTTATGTCAAGGGTTACGTGGCGAATGCCGAAGCGGTAGTTAAGGCTGGGGGCCTCCCGGTTTTCATCCCGGTGAGTATGCCAGATGAGGTTATCCGTGGGATTTACGAGCGCCTTGACGGTATCTTGTTGCCGGGTGGGGTGGATGTGGACCCAGACCGCTACGGCAAAACCAAGCACGAACTCACTGTTGGGGTTGACCTGGAGTTAGACCACTTAGAGATTAACCTGGCACGGTGGGCTGTCGAGGATGACCTACCGACACTCGGTATTTGCCGGGGGCACCAGGTATTGAACGTGGCATTAGGCGGGAAACTCATTCAGGACATTGGCACGGAAGTCAACACGGACATTCGTCATGATGTGCCACATCACCTGCCGCGCAGGGACATTGCTCACACAGTCGAGGTTATGCCGGAGAGCAAGTTGGCCGCTGCACTCGGCCAGACAACAGTATCCGTGAACAGCCTGCATCATCAGGCCGTGAAAGTGGCAAGTGATCGGGTTCAAGTGACGGCGCGTGCGGCTGATGGTGTTATCGAGGGTGTGGAAATGCCAGACAGAACCTTCATCCTCAGCGTACAGTGGCACCCGGAGGATATAGTCGGCCATGAGGAAACTGCGGATTGTCTGTTTGCGGCTTTCGTTGAGGCGGCACGTACCCGCATGGTGACAGGCAAGGCGATGTTGCCCTAGCGCACACACCCTGCCCTGACGCAAAAGATGCGCCTGAATTGGCGCGTTTTTCGTTTACGGTGCGTTAACAGCCGGGGTTTCGGTCGTTTCGAGCTTCCTGTTGGTATCGGGCTGTGTGAGGTTCACAGGCTTGGACTGTGTCTGCTCTTTCTTCTCGAAAGGCAGCACGCGACGGGCGTTCTCCGGCGGCACGAGCGGCAGTTGTACGTAGAAGGTACTGCCCGGCATGGCCTCCGGGTTATGACCGGGACTTTCCACCCAGATGCGCCCACCGTGGCCATCAATAACGCCCTTGGCAATCGTCAGGCCGAGGCCGGGACCCGCGCCCATAAACTTGTAGGTTCCGGTCGAGTGTAGGCCGGGGTCTGAGGCGCGGTAGAACTTGTTAAAGATGAGTTTGGTGTCCTCTTGGCCGAGGCCAATGCCGGAATCTGCAACGGCGATGAGGATGTAAGCGGCGACCGTTTCGTCTTCGGCCTCATGGAAATTGGCGGTGATGTCAATGCGCCCGCCGTCTGGTGTGAACTTGATCGCATTGGTGATAATGTTGCGGAAAGCCTGCACTAACCGCTGCATATCCGCCTCGATCTGTGGTAGGCCGCGCAGCCCACGCGCCGAGAGCGTGAGTCGGCGTTGCTTGATAGGGTCTGTAAGCGGCTCAATCGCCATCCGTAGCACACTCTCCGGCGAGGTCTGTGTGAAGCGCAGGTCCATCGCATTCACATCCAGTTGAGACACATCCAGCATGGCGGCGATCAACTCCTCCATGCGCTCGGTTGCTTTACGCAGGTTGTTGACGAGGCCGCGTGTTTGGTCTTGGTCGAGCATACCTTGGTCGTTAAGCGCGTCGATAATGTCCGTGTAGCCGCGAACCTGGGCCAACGGCGTGCGTAGCTCATGGCTGGCGATTGTGATGAAATCCGTCTTGACGGAGTCCAACTTACTCATGCGGTCGTTCGTCTCGCCGAGGTTCTGGTTGAGCGACTGCATGTTCTGGTTCAAGTTGCGTAGGTCCGCGACAAGATGTGTGTTTCGCAGGGCAACACCTGTCTGGTTCGCGAGCGCCACCAATAGTTCCAGGTCATGCTGATAGATTGGTGCGTCGTTGAGCTTGGCCCCACACGCCAACAGACCAATGAGCGCGTTATCCAGCACAATTGGCGCATAGGCGCTCATCTCCAGGGAGCGAAAGAAATCCCGTTCTGCGTCGGAAGCATCGGCGAAGTCCGGGTTGAACTCGATGTCGAACTGGGAGATGGGTTGTTGTTTTTGGACGATATGCCGGTAGACTGGGCTTTGGACGCTAATCAGGACGCTGGTATCATTTGTGGTGCTGAACGCCCCACCCCGCACAACGCCCAAATCGATACGATTATCCTCTGTATTACGCACTAGCAACAAGCCAGATCGCTTTACCCGCAACACCCGATTGAGCGTCCGTGTTGACAGTTCCACGAGGTCATTGATTTCCAGGGCACGGGATACCTCCTGGCTGTAACGCTTGGTCGCCTCAACAGCGTCTGTTTTACGCCCGACGATGAACGTGTCGATAATGACGTTCACTAGTTCACGGAACGGGGTGTAAAGTGCTGCGATCACAATTGCAAGCGTGCCAGCAAGCAGGGTACGCTCAACCGGGTTGCTGAGTTGCAGGCGGTCCAGCACATAGAGCGCAGCGAAAATCGCCAGAGCAGACGAGGTAATCATCGCCACGAGGCGCAACACCAGGCCCAACACATTACGAATGTCGAACACACGATAGCTGATCTGTGAGTAGGTCGTGGCAAGATAGCTGAGGGTCATCGTCCCGACACCGAGCGCAATCAGTGTCTCCGCGCCGCTGACGGTCAAAGCAAAGCCGATCATCATCAGTGTTACATTAAATACCCAGAACAACGCTCGGTTAGAAACCTCTGGGAGCAGGGTCACATAGAACACGTAAAAGGCAACGACCAACAGGCCAACGCTCAACACGACAAAGCCAGCCAACACCAACAGCTCGGCCACACCCATTGACGCAAAAGCCCCAGTGATCCAGCCCTCGACGCCGTAGGTTGGGGGTGTGATAAACGACGTTGCGAGGACCACAACCGACCAGAATACGCCGCCACCGACAAACACGCGCCATTGTTTCTCCGTCAGGTCGCGTGCGATTAAGCCGCTAAACACCGTCAGCGCGGCCATGTGCGCCAGAACGACAACCTGGGCGTGTGTAATACCTGCAACCTGGAACGGGGGTAGCAGTAAACTCCCAACTCCCAAGCCGCCCACCAGCATCACCAGGGGCAACCAGACCTGCCCCGTTTTCAGGCGTGAGCGGCGCACCAAGGCATACGCCAGCAACAGGACCAGTGTCGCCAAGGCGATAAAGATGAGAAATATCCCAGTTACGGAGTTCATGACGATCCCGTCTGTCTACTTCAATATGTAGTAGGTTCCCTTCTTGGAACCCAGTTTTACCAGAATACCTTTATCCACCATATCCGCCAGGTCCAGGCGGAGCGTCTCCGCAGAAACCCCCTGGCACAGTGAGCGATACTCCCGGTTGGTAATGGACCCATTGTTGCGAATGTACTCTAGTGCCTTGGTCTGGCGGTGGTTAGTGTTGCGAACCCACTTGGGGATTTCTTGTTGTTGGCGCTGGTTGAACAAGGTCACAGCGAAGCTGTAGGGGCGTGCATCGAAGCTGGGCGGCTTGTGGCCGGCCTTTTCCATGACCTCAATCATGCGGTCGATCCCCAGTCCAAGCTCCTCAATATACCCCCACTGGAACAGGCCATTCACGATGCGGGGGTTGCGGCTAAAGTGTTCGTCTTTGATGTTCTCCACCGTGATGAAACCGGGCAACCCACCGGGAGAAATGACCTCCAGGCGGTCCGAGTACATACGAATCTCGATGCGCCGTCCCTTCAGGCGATAATCACGGTGGCAGACGGCGTTCACAATTGCCTCGCGGACGGCAAACTGGGGATACTCGGTCGTTTCCTCGCGCTCTAGCCCTTTCACGACAGCACTCACGGCCATCTCGCTCCAAATGAGGTTCCAGGCGCTTTCAATCAGGCGTGGTAGGGGGCCTGTGAGTTCCTCGCGGCGGGTGTACCCTGCGAGGCCGTTTTCGCCGCGTGGGGTTGTTCCCACGAATTTAACAAACACGACACTGCTCTGTGGTAGCCACTGTTGCGGGTAATCGCTAAACAACAGAATGCCGCTCATGGTGGCTTTGTCATCGGCGTCCATTGCGCTGATCTCGCGCAGGAGCGCGTTGGGGTCATCACCGATGGGCCGTTTGGTACGCTCGGTGCGCTTCTTGAGGTACTCTTCCACCATTTTCTCGCTGAAGTCGCTATGCTCGGCACCTGGGACGACTTCGGATTCAAAATCCCCTGTATTCTTGGCGCTGGCGAGTTTGAGAATCTCTTGCCCACCAAGTGGACGGTTTTTGGAACCGCTGCGGATCAACACGCGGCCATCGGTCAGGGCGTGGAGTTCAATACTGCGCGGCACCCGTAGGTTATAGACGGTGCCATTCTCTGTCTCACTCTGTTCCAGATTTCCCACCACAACCGGCGGGTTACAAATTGCATCTGCTTCTTTGAGTGCCTTCTCAATGGCCTCGCGGTTTACCTTTTTGGCGGCAGGCGCACCGTCCTCTTTGAGGCCAAGCGCAATCGTACCGCCCTCGGTGTTTGCCAGGGCGACCAACGTCTCGGCAAGGGCCTGTACATCGACCTTCTCGAAGAAGGCCACACGGGGTCCTGGCCCCGATTGGATGAAATCTGGGGTTGGCATGGCTGTTGGCTCTGGTTGGATTTCGTCGTTGTGTGATCGGTAGTTTATCATACCGGGGGACAATCGTGCGAACATCATCTAGCTGAATTTGGAAAACCATACACAAACGTTAGAATACTGGCAGTTCACCCGTTACACCGCAGGAGTACAGATGCTTACCGAACAACGTAATCCCAACACCATCGAGATCGACCGCATGACTACCCTAGAAGCCTTGACCGTGATGAACAGGGAAGATGCGACTGTGGCGGGGGTAGTGCAGGCAGCACTCCCACAGATTGCTGCTGCTGTGGACCTCATTGTCGCTAAACTAAGAGCCGGGGGACGGTTGTTTTACGTGGGGGCGGGGACGAGTGGCAGGTTGGGTGTGCTGGATGCGGCGGAGTGTATCCCCACGTTCAATACAGACCCGGAAACGGTGCAGGGTCTTATCGCCGGGGGGGAGCGGGCGATGCGACGAGCAGTGGAGGGGGCCGAGGACGATGAAGCCCTAGCCCGCAGCGACCTGGCCCAATGCAACCTGACTGACGACGACGTGATCGTAGGGATTGCCGCCAGCGGACGCACCCCTTATGTGCGGTCGGCGTTAGCCTACGCAGGCGAGGTGGGCGCGGGGACAGTGGCGATTTCATGCAATGCAGACGGTCCCATTCTCGGTCAAGCCGAGTGCCCCATTCCGCTTCCAGTTGGGCCGGAAGTCATCACGGGGTCCACACGGCTCAAAGCAGGGACCTCACAAAAGATGGTCCTCAACATGCTGAGTACGATCTCGATGGTGCAGCTTGGCAAGGTCTACGGCAACTTAATGGTGGACGTGCAACCGACCAACGGCAAACTCGTGCAACGTGCCCAGCGTATGGTCGCGGAGATTGTCGGCTGTGACGATGACACGGCAGCCCATTTGCTCACGGCATCTGGCGACCACGTTAAGACAGCAGTAATAATGGGTTTGTTGGGGGTGGACCGAGAGACGGCTCGCGCAAGGTTAACACACACGCACGGCCACTTGCGCCCGGTGCTAGAGGCCAACGCTGACACGTAACGCGCTGTTATGATGCCGATCTGTCTGCTACACTTTTCACAATCGTGCTTCACCGTTAGGAATCATTGTCATGCAACACACTCGATGGGCTGTGCTGTTTATCATGATGACGTTGCTGGCCGCGTGCCAAGCCAACCCGCCGACTGTCGTCTATGTGGTGGTCACACCGACGCCCATTCCAGGTGGTGCGGCGGCCAGTAGCGAAACAACTCCAACTGACACAATGCCGTCCACAACCCACACCCCACAACCCACAAGGACCGTCTTGCCTGTTGCTACACTGGCCCAGCCAACAGCCGCACCGGACCCATCCCCGACCCTGACCGTTGCCCAAGTGCAGGTCGCGGAACAGGTATATGAGAACGGGCGCATGATGTGGATACAGCCTGTGCAGCAAATTTGGGTGATGGTGGGCGACAGTGAAAAGGGGGGCTCGTGGATTCGCTATCAAGACACTTTCGTGGAGGGGCAAGACCCGGCAACAGACCCGGCGCTAGAGCCACCGCCGGAGCGTTTCCAGCCAGAGCGCGGCTTTGGCAAACTCTGGCGCGAAAACGAGGATGTGCGAGAGGCGTTGGGATGGGCTGTGACGCCGGAATTTGGGTACATCAGCCAATATGAATATCAACCAGGCGGCACATTAGCGGGTGAAACCTTTATACTGGGAGACGGTGAACACAAGCTGTTCAGCCTCAATGGTGAGCCGTTTTTGTTCCACGAGGACACCCAAACCTGGGAACTTGGTGACTAGCGCCGCCGTCAAGTATAATCAGGACACATTCGTCCACAGCCTGTTGGGGAGGAAGCATCTTGCGTCGTTGGCACCTAGACAACAAAAAGCCACTATCGTTACACCTAACGGCGGACGCCCGCCTAACACAAACGACTTACACTGACGATCAATCTTGGTTGTTGCGCCTGGGCACAGGCGACGAGGCCACACTCATGCTGACAACCGCCTACGGCGGACGGGCCAACGCCGTGAGTATGGTGCCGATGTGGACGTTTGAGGGACGCACCATCTACGAACCGCTGGACTACCACACGCCGCCCCTCATCACCGGGTTTGCGCCGGGGTTCGCTCGTGCTGAGGGTGCGCTCTTGCCGGACCTCACCTTCGAGGCGGTTTACTGGGTGGCAGACTCACAGAGCATCACAGGGGCATTCACCGTACACAACACGGGCGACGACACCCCACAGACCATCCGTTTTGACATCTACGGCCACGTCCTCTGGCGTAACCGTGAACTACCCGTCGCGGTGATGACACTCACCAATGACGAAAATGCGCTGTACTTTGGCAAACTGGGGAACATTAACCCGGTGGTGCTGGTGCAGGGTGGCAAGGTGGGTGTGGGCACAGACGGCCACATACGGCCCCAGGTCGGGCGTCAAATGACCATTGAGCCGGGTCAACAGGTCCGTGTGCGTTGGGCACAGGCCGCCCTCCCGGAACAAATCAACAGCCTGCGCCGCGCCCGTTACTGGTTGGCCCAGGACCTCGCCCCCATTGTCCAACAGATTGAACAGACCGCCGATGCACTCCCCCAGTTTGAGACAGGCGACACCGCGTTAGACACAACGCTCGCATTTGCCGCCACCTATGCTGTGAACGCCTTCCTGCGCCCGACGGATCATCTGCCGTATCCGTCATTCGTGACGGCCCGCGAATACACCAACGGCTACAGCGCGAGGGGCGATGGGTCCGACATGATTCGTGCCTGGAGCGGCCAACAACCCCCTGCGGCGTATCTGCTGGCAACGGGAATCGCTGGGATTGTACCCATTTTCGCGGAGGGTGTGATACGCAATGCGATCAACGTAATGGAAGCGGACGGTTCGATTGATTGGGCACCGGGCATGGGCGGCCAACGGCGCGGGCTGTTGGCACTCCCGGTGTTGGTACGGTTGGCATGGCGGGTTTACGAGGGCACTGGAAACCGCGACTTCCTCGCGGCTGTGTATCCAGCCCTGACGCGTTTCTTCAAGCGGTGGTTCGCGACCGATATGGACTGGGATGGTGATGGCGTGCCGGAGTGGGCCAATGCCACCCAAACCGGATATACGGGATGGCCGCTGTTCGGTGAAGGGGGCACGGACATCACGACGGTTGAGGGGCCGGATATGATTGCGTATTTACTGTCTGAGGCGGCTCATCTACAACGGATGGCGGCCCTGTTAGGCGAGGACGCAGAGATACTGGAACCGCGCATCACGGAACTGACCACTGCGCTAAATGAACTGTGGCAGGATGGCACCTTTGTCTATCGGGACCGGGACACACACATCACACCGTCCCGCGTTAACGTGCTGGACAACGCCTGCGTTGACGAAATCCAGCTCCCAGCATTGCCGCTAAATCCACCATCCCGGCTCGTCGTGGAGGCGGTCGGTGGGGCGGCGAACAAGCCAGCGTTAAGTGTTACGCTTACGGGTTTTGATACTGAGGGCAACGCGGTTACTGAGATGCTGGACGCTGATGCTTTCACCTGGTCCTACCGCCGGGGTTCTGCCACATCCCGCACAGTTTTCTCGCAGATTGACAAGGTTGAGCCGAGTGGCCTCAGCCGGGTGTTCCGGCTGAACGCGCACACCACCGATCTCGCGGCAAACGACGCCAACACGCTGCTACCCCTCATCACAGGTGTGCTGACTGACGAACAGGTAAACTCGCTCGTAGCGCAACTTCAACGCGACCTACTACGCCCAAATGGGTTGGCACTCTATCCTCCGGGTCAAGATACCAGTGGGGTGTGGGTTTATTGGAATGTGTTACTTTGTGAGGGGTTGTTCGCGCACGGCCACGCAGACCTCGCTACCGACATTCTACGGCGATTACTGCGCGTACAGACAGCCACGCTGCGCGAGAGCGGCGTGTTTACTATGTTCTACGATGAGGATGATATGCGGGGTATGGGTACGCGCCTGGACCTGAACGGCATCCCGCCCCTACACCTGTTGATGCAGGCGCTGGGCCTTGCGATTCAGGCGGACGGCCTAGTTAACGTCTTACCGGACTTCCCGTGGGGCGAGCCGATCACGATCACACAGCACGGGATTCGCATTGAACGGGACACGACGCGGACAGCCGTTACATTACCAGATGGCACACAGACGGTTGTCCCCGCTGGGAAAGGCCAAACTGTCTCGCCGTCCACACCCGTCACGCGGACCGCGCCGCTGGACCTACCGGCCAAGCCGGATGTCGTCCCAGCAGAACCACCTGCCGTCCCGATCAAGATTGAAATTGAAATTGAAAACCCGGACGAATCTTGACGTGAACAAACGTAACCCCCAAGCGCAGCCTGAGCGCAGCCTGCCGCATGGCGATCCAATTTACGAGCATATCTTCCGCACAACATCGGACGGTATCCTCATTGTGGATAAATCTGGCGCAATTGAGCGCATCAACCCGGCGGCGGCGGCGATGCTCAGTACCACGGTGGAGGACGTGCGCGGGGAATCCGCAGCCGTGACATTCAGCCAGTACCCGGAACTCATCAAGCTGTTCCGGGCTGGTAAGGATATGAACCTCAACATCCGGCTCCCTCGGCAACGATTCGGCGTGGGGATCGCCACCACCTACAACGGCACACGGGTTGTTGTCATTCAGGACGTGACCGAAAAACGCGAGCTAGAGACACGTCGGGAGGCGCTTTCGCGCACCATTGCCCATGACTTACGCAATCCGCTATCGGCGATTGGTGGCTTTGCGGACCTTGTGGAACGGTTTGGCGACCTGAACCCGCAGCAGGCAAAATTCCTGACGCGCATTCGACAGACGGCCACCAAAATGCACGATATGGCGAAACCACTGGTGGACCTCGCGTGGATTGAGGCGGGGATGCCGTTGAACCATCGCCCTGTACAGATGAGTGACACCATCGAACAGGCGGTAAAGGCATTAAGCGCCACAGCGCAAGTCCGCAAGGTCGCGATTGTCATCTCGGTACAGGCTCCAATGCCTGTTATCATGGGCGACCCAGAGCGGATGTACCTTGTGGTCTATAACCTGCTACACAATGCCATCATCTACTCCGAGCCAGAACAATCTGTGGTGATTCACTCTTGGAGTGACGAACAAGAGGTGTACTGTAGCGTGGCAGACCGGGGCATTGGCATTAGCGACGACGAGTTGGACCAGGTATTCGACCGTATGTACCGCAGCCGTGACGAGCGCGTCCGTGAGATGGCAGGCGGCGGCCTGGGCCTTACGTTGGCTCGCACGATTATCAAGCGGCATGGTGGGGACATCTGGGGCACGAGTACACTCGGTTCGGGGAGCACCTTCACCTTCGTTTTGCCCACCGCCCAAAAGACCTAGCTTATGCGCCGCGTCAAAATTACCATTCCGGCTACGCTCACCAACATTGGCCCCGGGTTGCGGACACTCGGCCTGGCCGTGGGCCTACGCACCAGCATTGAGTTCACCGAACGGGGCGATAACACGCTCACTATGCAATCTTTTGGTGTGGATGCCAACCGATACAAGGAGCCTTTGCAGCATCCGGCGGTACTAGCGGCGGTTCGCGTCTTTCAGGCTTACGAACGTGCGCCCCTGGGCTTTGGTGTTCGCATTGACAATCCAATCCCGCACCGTAGCGGGTTCGGTGTGGAGACGGCTTTCGTCGTTGCGGGGACCATCGCTGCTGCCAACTTGTTGGACATTCCGCTTTCGCGGGACGACTTGCTGCAACTGGCGGCAGTACGCCTTGGCAGCGCGGATGGTGTGGTTGCAGCGGCGTTGGGCGGCCTTACAGCCGGCACCCTGGGCGACGACACACTGCACTATCGCGCATTGTCCCCGGCAGAAATGCGGGTCGTGATCGTCTATCCGAAACTCAAACGGTATCAGCGCAAGGCAGAGAGAGCGATCAACAAAACGGTGGACTACCAGGACATGATCTTTCATCTGTCCCGGTTGCCCATGCTCATTGACGCATTCCAACAGGCGGACTTCGATGCCATTGGCGCACTGTTAGCGGACCGCATCCATACCCCAAACCTCGTCAGGCACCATACGCACTACGATGACGCCGTGGACGCGGCTCGTGCTGCGGGGGCCGCTGGCGTCTCGCTAACCGGGCTGGGGCCGGGGATGGTTGCGTTCACACGGCACCAGCACGACACAGTTGCAGCGGCCATCTGTGCGGTGTTTGAGGCCAACGACATTGAGGTCCAATCCTGGGTGCTGCCCGTAGACCGCCAGGGGGTCGTCGTCAGCGTCACGCAGTCCGTTTAGTTACAGGCGCGGTGGTGTCACCCCGGTTTGTCCCTGGTATTTTCCCTTACGATCCGCGTAGGACACCTCGCACTCCTCGTCCGCCTCGAAGAACACAACCTGGGCTAACCCCTCATTGGCGTAAATCTTCGCTGGGAGTGGTGTTGTGTTGCTGATCTCGAGTGTAACATGCCCCTCCCAACCGGGTTCAAATGGTGTTACATTCGTAATCACACCACAATTTGAGACGAAGATCCCGGCGTCTAGCGCAAAGTTACCCGCTTCGGGAACTGTCAGACAGTACACATCATGATCCCCAGAAATATCACGTATTGCTGTAATGCGATGATTCCGTTTGGGTTTGTTGCCTTGTCCCTTAAAAGCTGCAATGACTTCCGGGAAGCGACGGAAAACCGAGCGGTCACAATCAAGGATTCGTGCTGCGCCACGGATTGAGCCGGCTTGATCGAGTGCTTGACGCACAGACTCCGCTGTAATCTCCTCACGGATTTTTATCCGTCGTGCGATTTCCCGCTGCTGTTGACGGCGTTCTTCACTGGCACGCGCCCACATTGCTTTGGACTGACGTGATTTCTGCTCTAGGCTTTCGGGATTTTCGCTGTAATGCTGCAACATTTGCTGACACTGTGCCTCGCGGCGCTCGTCAGTCCAGCTTTCAAGACGCTTTTGGATAAGTTCTCTACGCGCATCGGCATGTTCATCACTGTGCCAGAAACCAAGGGCTTTCTTGCGCTGAGACTCGCTGAACATCTGCATCCATTCAGGATCATTCTTGAGGCGGCGGGCGATTGCCTCTTGTACCGCCAAGCCGTGCCCCTCTGGATCAAAATCATCAGACTTAAAGGTATGTTCGTTGTGTAAACGAATGTGCGCTGAGGCATCCATACGAACGATATTCCAGGGATTATTGTTGAGACGGTTGAAATCCTTATGATGTCGGTGCCAATTTTGCATCTCCTCATACATCCCCATTCGTAGATTCCACTCATCAGCAAGGCGGTGTGTCGGGTAAACATGACCGTTGATGGGCTGATAGATCATCTCGTAGCCACGCGCAACCTGCCGGTATAGCGGCATTAACGCGTCATCGGGGCGTAGCTCATGGGCTTGCGCTCGCCGCCCATCTCGCCGGATAAACTCATGGTCAGGGGTAGCACGAACCACACGCCCATTATCCAACGTAATTTCAAGCAGCGAATCGCGTCCAACAAAGCGCGGATGATCTAACATCGTCACGACGATACGACCATGTGGCCCGACACTGTATCCCCAGAATAACTCCCCGTCTGCCGCACGAACGGCCATTTCCTCCAGTGTCGGTGATGTTCCATCGACAAGGGCAACCCTTGTGTCGCCGGAGAAGCAACGGGCATAAGTTGATTTCCCAACGGTAACGGTTAGCACACTGCGCGGAATACGGAAATACTCGACTGAACGCGCCAGGGCGAACGAGTTCGGCGGGACGATACACACATCGCCCTTGTAGTTCACCATGGATTCGGATTTGAAGTTTTTGGGGTCTACGACTTCGTTCATGACGTTGGTAAAGACGAGGAATTCGTCTGCCACACGCAGGTCATAGCCGTAGGACGACAGCCCGTAGCTGATGACGCCCTCGCGCACTTGTTTCTCAACAAACGGCTCGATCATCCCGTGTTCGAGTGCCATCTTGCGTATCCAGTGGTCTGGCTTGAGGCCCATTTGGGTTTGCTCCTTGTTGGACAATCGCCTCCTATTTTCCGTCAGGGGGCGCAACGACGCAAACTTGGGGTGTTACATCGTCTCCGGGGCAGACATGCCCATCAGGTCCAGCACGCGCTTGAGGGCGGTCTGCGCGGCGCGGTAGAAACGCAGGCGTGCTTTGGCGACATCCTCCGGGACTTCTGTGTGTAGCACACGCACTTCATCATAGATGGGATGGAATACGCTCGCCAGTTCATGAGCGTAGAAGGCAATCCGATGAGGTTCCATCTCCAAAGCGGCCCGCTCAATGGCGTCACCCATCTCCATGATCTTCCGCAGGAACTTGAGTTCTGCACCCCCCAATAGCGACAGCTCAACCTCGCCCTCATCGCTAAAACCACGCGTAGCGGCCTCGCGGAAGATACCAGCACAGCGCACATGGGCATTCTGAATATAGTAGACCGGGTTGTCGTTAGACTGGGCGATGGCCTTTTCCATGTCGAAGTCCAGGTGGGAGTTGGCACTACGGGCCAGCAGGATATAGCGCACAGCGTCTACACTCGTTTGGTCGATCAGGTCATCCAGCGTCTCGTAGTTGCCGGACCGGGTGCTGAGTTTGACCTCCTGGCCGTCCTTCACCATGCGGACCAACTGCACGAAAATCACGTTGATCTTGGACGGATCACCGCCGAGTGCCTGCACACCCCGTTGCACCACCTGGGCCTGCACAAGGTGATCTGCACCAAGCACGTTCACGGCGAGATCGAAGCCTCGCTCTAGCTTGTTCATGTGATAGGCAAAGTCGGGTAGGGTGTAGGTGGCGTTTCCGTCGCCCTTAATCATCACACGGTCCTTGTCATCGCCGTACTTGGTACTGCGGAACCACCACGCGGGCTGACCGCCATTGAGCTTCTCGGCCTCTTCCTCGTCGGCCCCCTCCCACACGACCGCCTCGTACATGTCGCCGGACGCTTTTAGTTTGGCGACGACGGCATCCACCTCGCCCGTGTCGAACAGGCTATTCTCGTTGAAAAAGGCATCGTGACGGATGTTCACACGGCCTAAGGTAGCCCGGATCATCTCGAACATCCGCTTTTCGCCGTATTCCTTGAACGGCTTCCAGTCCTTGCCAGCCCAACTATCGCCGACCTCGTCTACGAGTTGTTGGGCAAATTCGGCCAGGTATTCGCCTTTGTAGGTCAGTTCGCCGTCCGGTTCCTTACCGAGCGCCACGATATAACGATATTTGAGCGACTGCCCTAAGTTCATCATCTGTACGCCAGCGTTGTTGAAGTAGTACTCGCGCTGGACCTCGTAGCCTGCGGCCTCCAGCACACGCGCCGCCGCATCACCGACAATCGCGCCACGACTGCGACCAATGTGCAGCGGTCCGGTGGGGTTGGCACTCACGAACTCGACCTGTGCGCGTTTGCCTACCCCCAAATCCAGCGCAAACAGGTTTTCCCCCTCAGCAATGATGGTCGCAACCTGTTTCTTCAACCACTCCTCGTTGAGCCGAAAGTTCATAAACGGGCCAGCCAGCGCAACAGCGCTGACGAACTCGGCATCTGGTAGGTGATTTACAATAATTTGTGCAATCTGCGGTGGCTTCATCTTGGCGGGCTTCGCCAACTGAAAAGCCACTGGGCAGGAATAGTCACCAAATTCAGGTTTTTTGGGTGGCTCAATCGGAATGGGGGGAATGTCAAACGTTGGCAGATCACCTGCTGCCTGTGCTGATGCAATCGCGTCATGGACGAGTTGCGCGTGTTCTTTATGCAGTAGAATCATATGAATTATGGCTCTTTCGTATAATGTGAGCAGACGTTGTTCGCGCATTCTAGCAAATGCGCCCCGCTTAACAACGTTGAACCTTATTGACCTCTAAAACGCCATCAACTGCGACATTAATTTGTGTGCCACAGCCGCCACAAGTAAAGCGCGGCGGCTCGTAGTTGAACGCGACAGCATCACAGGTCGGGCAGCACAGCACGTCCTCCAACAGCACAGGGCCAATTGGCTCCGCGTTTCCAGCCTTGCGTGTCCACACCTTCTGGTATTCATGCTGCCAAGCCTCGATCAGCACGCGCTCCGCACCCAGGGATTCCAGCGTGGTATACAATTTTTCCTGCGACCAGATTTTACCCGGCATCGTGCGGACATTCTGGCGGAGGGTGGTCAGTAACAAGCCGCCCGGACGCAGCACACGGAGCGCCTCCCGAAGGGTCGCTTCGGGGTCCGTCATAAACTCCAGCGCCTCCAAATAGGTGACAACATCGAAGCTGTTATCCGGGAACGGCAAACACTCCGCCGGTGCATGTATCAGGTCCACCCGTGCCAAGTCTTCCGCCAGCCGTTCTGCTGCATGGGACAGCATTGCTCGGCTGAGGTCTACGCCGATGATACGCCCCTCAAATTCCGGCGTATCGCAGAGAACAAATGGCAAACGTGCTGTCCCCGTGGCGATGTCTAAGACCAGCGGCGCAGTTTGTGGGCGCAGCGCGACCAGCAACGGGTTCGCAAGCAGCAAATGTTCATAGAACGATTCCTGCGCTTTGATCCCGTCGTAGCGTGGCGCGAACACATCATACAGCCACACGACGACCCCACGACCCAGATACACGCCTTCTGTTTCGATCAACAGATACCAACCGAGCAACGCCAGCAATGCACCGACGACTGCCACAGCCAGTATCACTAACGCCAACGTCAGCACGACGCGCTACCCAATCACCTGTAGGTCTTGCTTGAACTGCAATTCATATAGATGGGCATAGAGGCCGTCCGGCTTGGCGAGTAGTTCGTCGTGGGTGCCGAGTTCAACGAGTTTCCCCTTGTCCAGCACGGCGATACGGTTCGCCACGCGGATTGTGCTTAGGCGATGGGCAATGATAATCGTCGTGCGACCCTGCATCAGGCGTCCGAGCGCCTCCTGCACCTCGTTCTCGCTCTCGCTGTCCAAGCTGGAGGTCGCCTCATCAAGTAGCAGAATTCGCGCATCCTTGAGTAGTGCCCGAGCAATCGCGACGCGCTGCCGTTGCCCACCACTGAGCTTAGTCCCTCGCTCCCCGACGACAGTGTCATAGCCGTTGGGCAGTTCGAGGATAAACTCGTGAGCGTTGGAGGCCCTCGCTGCTGCGAAAATGTCCTCATCTGTGGCGTCTAGCTTGCCATAGCGAATGTTCTCTATGATGCTGCCCCCGAACAACATACTCTCCTGCGGGACGATGGCAATCTGCTCGCGCAGGCTCCGCTGTGTCACCGCCTTGATGTTGTGGCCGTCTACAGAAATCAGGCCATCTGTCGGGTCATAGAAGCGCGGGATGAGGTTAAACAAAGTCGATTTCCCCGCACCAGACGGCCCCACCAGCGCAATGATCTCGCCGGGGGCAATGTCCAGGTTAATGCCATGCAGCACCTCGTGATCGCCCTCGTAGGCAAAAGACACATCTTGTAGCGTGATGCGCCCTTCCACTGTGGGCAACACCGTTGCATCCGGCAGATCACGCACATCGGGTTCAGTATCAAGGAGTTGAAACACGCGCCGCGTCGCACCGATGGCCTCCTGGAACTGCGTATAAAGGTTTACTAGTGAGCCGAACGACCCGGCCACCGTTAGCCCGTAAATCAGGAACGCGACCAATCCACCGCCCGTCAGCCGATCTGCGAGGACCTCTTGGCCGCCATACCATAGCATGAGTGCGAGACCACCAAACGACAGGAACGCTACAATCGGCCCGAACAGCGAGCGAATCCGCAGGACACGAACAGCAGCCTGGAATGCCTTGTCGATGGCACTGCCATACCGTTGAATCTCGTAGGTTTCACGGGCGAAGCTCTTGACAATGCGGACTCCTTGGAATACCTCGTCTACGACGACGGTTGCTTCTGCTAGTTCGTCCTGGACCTGAGTGCTGGTCCGCCGTAACCACACGCCGAACAACGCACCAAGAATGCCAATCGTGGGCGTCAACACGACAATAAACAGCGTCAGGCGTGTGTTGATGACAAACATCACAATGATTGAGCCAATACCGATGAACGTCTGTTGCAAGAATGTATTGATATTGCTTGTAAGCGCCGCCCGCATAATCGTTACATCGCTAGACAGACGCGAGACTAACTCCCCCACCCGGCGGTTGCTGAAGAAACCCAACGACAAGGTTTGCAGGTGGTTGTAGAGCCGCACGCGCATGTCCATCGAGATGCGCTCACCGACATAATTCAGGTTGTAGTTCTGCAACAGCGTCGTAATGGAGCGCACGAAGAATACAACCAGCAGCACGACGGTGATCTGGTTCAACAGTGCGATGTCTTGTTCCTCTAACACGCTGTCCAGAACTTCACGGATCACGTAAGGGAACACCAAACTCAACGACACACCGGCAAGCAACATCACAAATGCCAGCGCCAGCCGCAATTTATACGGGTTCAGGTAGGAAAACAGGTCACGCCAGTTGACCTCGTAGTCGGCATAGGTCGACTCATCCGGCAAATCTTCGGGGGGTGCGGTGGCTCCGCGCCTGCGACCAAACATGGGGACTCCTTCGCAGTGAATTAGAGAGATGATTGTAATACGTTCCCCGCGTTACTGGGGATTATGAGTCTTAGAATTCCACAATCTTTAGCGTGTTTCTTACATCCTAACCCCGCATGAAACGACATATACCGAAAGCCCGGCCATCTAAGCTCAATATGATAATAAACGGACCGTAGCCCGTTTATGAGGTAATATTGTGCTGTTTTGTTTTGTCTGTGTGTCGTAACTGTCGAAAAAGGAGTAAATCGCATGAGCATACTCGGACTACATCACATCACGCTCGTCAGCGCAGACGCCTAACGCACCACTGACTTCTACAACAAGGTATTGGGGATGCGTCTCATCAAGCAGACGACCAACTTTGACGACCCAACCAGCTATCATCTGTACTTCGGGGATGAGACAGGCTCCCCCGGCACGGCCATCACCTACTTTGAATGGAAGCGTGCGCCGTGGGATCGGCAGGAGGCGACGCTACGCGCTACGGGTGCCCACACATGATGCGCTGCTGAAACGGTTACAGGATAGTTGAGCCGCCACTACTTCACGTCGATCTACTTCGATGATCCAGACGGCGTGATTATCGAGATTGCAACGGACGGCCCTGGCTTCACCGCAGATGAGGAGGTTCCCGGCACCGCGTTCAAAGCTCCGCCGGGGCAGATGATGGTTAACAACTGTGACGAGGCGTGTATCAAAGCGGAGATGTGGCCGTAACCTGTCGATAAGATCACGGCAGATATGGCGCTCATGCAGGGGATGCACTACATCACGGCTATCACAGGCAAAATCGAGCGTATGGCAGAACTCCGTATCCCGAAGATACACAAGAGCCGCCGCGCCTACATTAAGACGAACCTGACACCGCTTACTGTTGAACCGTGGACCAAGACAGAGGAGGCATGACCTATGACACAGATTCACGAGACACAGCCCGTCGCAGTAGCGGGCGCAGACCTGAAAGACGCCAAAGCCGCCATGATCGCGATTCATGGGCGGGGGGCCAGCGCCCACAGCATCCTGGAATTCACCAACCTGTTGAATAAGCCACACTTTGCCTATCGTGCGCCACAAGCCGCGCTGGGCGCATGGTATCCGCAGCGGTTTGTTGCGCCGATTGCGGCCAACGAACCGTACCTGACCAGTGCCCTCAACACGATTGACGGCCTAGTGAAAACGCTGAACGAGAACGGCTTCCCCAACGAGCAGATCATGATCCTGGGCTTTTCACAGGGGGCGTGCCTAGCAGTGGAGTACCCGGCCCGTAACGGGGGACGTTTCGGTGGGATCGCGGCGCTGAGTGGCGGGTTGATTGGCCCACCGGGAACGAAGTGGGAATTCGGCACGGACCTCGCGGAGACACCTGTGTTCATCGGTTGCAGTGATGTGGACTTTCACATTCCGTTGGAGCGCGTGAAAGAAAGCACTGCTGCCTTAACAAGCATGGGCGCGAGGGTTGATGAACGCATCTACCCTGGCATGGGCCACACGGTCAACGAGGATGAGATTGCGGCTGTCAAAGCGATGATGGAAGCGATGATCTAGCTGGACGCACCCTGTGGGCGATAACCGCCGTGGTTGCCGCCCATGCCCCCCCCAACCTAACGCAGCGTGAACACCAGCAGAATCACAATCCCAACGGCGATGCGATAGTAACCAAACGCGACAAACGTGTTCGTCGCCACGAAGCGCAACAGCCACCCAATCGACAGCCACGCGACAATGCCAGACACCACAGTCCCAGTCAGTAGATTGAGCAATCCGCCGCTGCCCACCGCTTCCAGATTGGTTACCAGTACATAGAGGGTCGCTGCGCCTAACGTCGGGATTGCGAGATAGAATGAAAACTGGGTCGCGACCTTACGATTGAGGCCCATCAACAGTCCACCGACAATTGACGCGCCCGAACGAGACATGCCCGGAATGAGTGCGAGGGTTTGGAAGAAGCCAATTGCGAGCGCCTGCCGCCAGGTTATATCTGTAAGTTTCATGTCCTTCGCAGCATCCCCCATACGCGCCTCGATGCCGCCGTCACGCTCAATGATGAGGAACACAATCCCGCCAAAGATGAGCGCAATGGCTATTGGAATCGGAGCGAACAGCACCTGTTCGATCATGTCATCAAACAACAACCCGAAAAAGGCCGCCGGTAGAAACGCGACCAACACTCCCAGCCACAACTGTTGGACGGCGGCATCCTGGCGGACAGTACGGAGTTGTGTGAATAGGTCCGCCCAGTAGAAGGCGATCACGGCGATCACGGCACCGAGTTGGATCACAATCTCAAAGGTGTTCTTTAGATTTTCAGGTAGGCCAATCAACTCCCCCACGACGATCAAGTGGCCTGTAGACGAGATTGGCAGAAACTCCGTAACACCCTCCACAACCCCCATAATGACAGCGATCAACCACTCTGGCATGATGCACGTACCCCTATAATCGATTTGCGGTCCACAGGCCCACCAACACCCCCAACAGGCACAGGCTATTCGTCAGGATAAGGTAGACAACGGCACTCGTTAAGCCGTTCATGCGTGCGAGTGTAACGGTCTCGTTGGCGAAGGTCGAGAACGTGGTATACGAGCCAAAGAACCCGGTGCCAATCATAAGGCGAACTCGCGGTGGGATGGTAGCTTTGTCTGCGGCCCACGTCATAAAAACCGCCAGCAACAACGAACCGGTAAAGTTCACAAAGAACGTTCCGGTGTAGGTTGCAGACGGAAACCAGCGCCCGGCAAGTAGGCTCACACTGTAGCGCAAGTTCGCGCCGAAGAACCCACCCATCCCGACAATCAAAAAGCTCTGAACATCCACAGTAGCGTTTCGCCCAAATACCCTGTACAACAACCGACGCAGTGTAGCGCAAACCCCACAAGAAACAAAGGATAACCGACTGTGTACTGGCGTCTGCTTCGCGATAATCCGAGCTTTACTCGTCTCTGGCTTTCCCAGGTGGTTAGTTTGCTGGGCGACTGGTTCAGTACGATTGTACTGGCAATCATGATTCGCGAGTTCACCCGCGACACAGGCTATAGCGGCTTGGCGGTGAGTGGCTTATTTCTGGCACAAACGCTACCACCCTTGCTGGCGAGTCCGGTGGCAGGGGTTTTGGTAGACCGCTTGGACCGAAAAATGTTGTTGGTATGGAGCAATTTACTACGGGCGGTTGTGGTGTTGGGCCTTTTGTTCGTCACAGACGCGAGTATGTTGTGGTTGCTCTACACGCTGCGTGTGATCCAGTTTTTCTTGTCGGCGGTGTTCGAGCCGGGGCAGTCGGCACTGGTACCATCGCTGGTGCATAGTCCAGGTGATTTGAACCGTGCGAATACAGTTCTGAACATCACATGGTCTGTGATGTTGGCGGTGGGTGCGGTCATCGGCGGCATTGTCGGGAGCATTTTCGGCGTACAGGTCGCGATCATCATCGACGCCCTGACATTTTTGCTGGCGGGGGGATTGTTAGCAGAAATTCAGGTTAAGCAACTGAATGTTGCGCCCATTACTGACAAAAGTGACAACGACGATGATCGCAGTTTCCGTGAGGCGCTACGATACCTGCGCCGTCACCCGTCACGGATTAGCAGTACCCTGGTCAAAGGTGGGAGCAGTGTCGGCAATATGGACACGATCTTGACGTTTTACGCCACGAGCGTGTTTGTGTGGGGCGCAAATGGAGAGCTATCGCTGGGCTTGTTGTTTAGCGCATTCGGTGTGGGGGCGCTGTTTGGGCCGCTGATGCTGAATCGCTATCATGGGAACACGGTGCAGGGGCTGCGGCGGATGATTGGCGTCGGCTTTGCGTTTATCACGCTTGGGTGGTTCGCCTTTGGTGCCTCACCCGTCTTATGGGTGGCGGCTATCGCTGTCGCATTCCGTGCGATTGGCGGATCATCCAATTGGGTCTACAGCACCACACTGATCCAGCAAACCATCCCGAACAATTACCTGGGGCGGGTTTTCTCGCTAGATATGGCCGGCTTTTACCTGGTATCTGTCGTGAGTACCTTAATTCATGGTATCGTGATCGATGCGATTGGCGACGAACGGATTCGCGCTATCGTCTACGTTACCGGAGCCGTGAGCGCCCTGCCGTTCATTCTGTGGTGGGTCCACATATCTCGGCAGGAGGCCACAGCCCAACGCCGGGCAACGGCATCAGAGCGGGGTTAGCCCATTCACGGCAAACACGCGGGCGGGTTGTTTACGGTTCCGCACCTTCAAGGCACCGAGTTCTTTGGCGTCTACATAGCCCTGGAGCCGGGTGATGACCCCCTGTTCCGCGAGGATTTGTCCTGGTGCAGCCTGCTCTTGCAAACGCTTGGCGAGGTTCACCACATCACCAATTGCCGTGTAGTTCAGCGCGCGACGTGTGCCGATGTATCCGACAACAGCCTCTCCTACATGCAGGCCCACGCTATAGGATAGACCATAGCCCTTACGTTCATTGAGTTCGTCTGCGGCACGCAACAAAGCCAGGGCTGTGTCCGTGGCAAGATGAACGTGGTTTTCCTGGCGCTTGGGCGCGTTAAAGATCGCCATCAA
>CAYWZS010000016.1:0-55327 GCA_964462905.1 uncultured Anaerolineaceae bacterium | reverse complement strand
CCGGAACCGACCACCACGCACCAGCCCCCATCACACTAGAGAGCGCGTTCTCTGGCACAAAGCCATGAATGAACGCGCCGATGCCGATACCCACGATAACAAATAGCCAGACTTTGCCGATAATCTCGCGGGTACTTTCGGCGGCTTGCTGAAAACGGTCGGGCCAGGTTTGTTTTGCTTCGATGTTGATGCCGGTCTGTACGCCCTTTGGTTTAATCGCGTAGACAAAATCCTCAACGTAACCCTCTAGCTTCATCTGTCCCAGAATCATCCCGGCTATAACACCTATTGCAATGCCAGAAACCAGATACAAGAGTGCGACCTTCCAGCCGAAAAGCCCCAGCAACAACACGAGAGCAACCTCGTTCATAATTGGTGAGGTAATCAGGAATGAAAACGTGATCCCCAGTGGAATACCAGCCTGAACGAAACCGATGAACAACGGGACAGACGAACACGAGCAGAACGGGGTAATAGCACCAAATAGAGAGGCCATTACGTTGCCAACGCCGGTTCCCCGCTTTTCGACAACTTCCCGCACCCTATTTGTGTCAATAAACGTTTGCACCAGTGTGATAAGGAAGATCATGCCGGCTAGTAAGAGCAACAATTTCGGCACATCATAGATGAAAAAGTTGAGCGCCTCACCTAATCGACTTTCGTGACTGAAGTTGAGCAGAGAATATGTGACCCAGTCTGCAATAGCTTGTAGGTTGTTGTAGGCGATGAACCATAAAACAGCCAGAATGCCAAACAGCGCAAACGCACGGCGGTCTGTATTGATTTGGGGGAGATTGTGTGTGTGTTGAGACATGGTTGACCTATATTCAAAAAGATGAATGTAAATGAACGGGTAAAAAGCTCCGTCTGTTGACAGACAGAGCTGGATGGTTACAGTTGTCAGGCTGTTTCGTGCTCACGCGCCCAGGTCACGATTTGATCTTGTTTGGGAATTTTGCCGCTGGACAGCACCGTTTCGTTCATGACCAATGCAGGCGTACTCATCACACCATAGGCGGCGATGTCGGCATAATCAGTGACTTTCGCCAATTCATAAGGAATACTAGCTCCGTCCAATGCGGCACGGGCTTCGCGTTCTAAACGCTGGCAGTTTGGGCAACCAGAACCGAGAACTTTAACTTCTAACATGGGTTATTCTCCTGTTTATTCGATTTTAGTGATGAGCATGGTTGAGCAACTTGGACATTGGCAGTCGTCTAGCACTTCTAAACCATCGGTAACCAGCGGGCCAACCAGCATATAGAGCAGTTCGACAACCTGGTTATCGCTCAGCCGGTAGTACACCTTCAAACCGTCTTTACGTGAATTGACCAGATCGGCGTCACGCAGCTTCATCAACTGCTGTGAGATATACGCCTGACGCTTACTCAGTGCGTGCTCGATGTGACAGACACAGGTTTCGCCACGCCGCAGCATATCCAGAATCTGCAAACGCACCGGATGACCCATCACCTTGAGCTTGCTGGCTGTGTCGTCGTAACTGTTCACCACATCACCTGAGTACATTCAAAAACTTGAATACAGTATAGCCGCCACTAGAAAAAGAAAGTAGTGACATTTGTCATGAGGATTTAGGGTGAGGGCAGAAAGACGGATAAAGGATAATCTGGGTCACATCGTTAAGATGCGCGTTTACGCTAAAGCGTTTGAAGCAGGCGAAATGGTTTTGGGTGGTAACAATACTTCTGAGTTTGGGGGCGTTTACCATCACTATCTCGTGATCGTGGAGTGCTCAATTAAATTTACTAGGATAGCAAGCAGGTAAACTCTAATCCAGAGCAATGGGATCACCGGCAATCGTCCTGAACGTAACTTGGGGGTGATCGCTAAGCGTGTAGCGTGCTTGCCACAGGGAGTCGAATAAAACCACTAGACGGTCCTGTGCATCCCGTGTTCTCAGGCTTTGCGAAGGCCAGCGAACAGCTTTGATGGCGTCATTTGTTCCTTCAATCCAACATGCGAGGCGGTGCGGTAAATGGTCAACTCGCGCTACCGCATTATATTCCACCTCCAAACGTGCCAGCACCACATCAAACTGGAGTTCACCAACCGCCGCTAGGATTGGCTCTCGCCTCCCAGTATCCAGAGGATACAGGATACGGACAACGCCTTCCTCGCGAAGCTGCTCGACCCCTTTGTTAAACTGTTTGTACTTCTCAAGGGATTCATTCCGCAGGACAGCGAAAAGCTCAGGTTGAAACGGCGGAATGGCAGTGAAAGCGAATGATTCGCCATCCATACAGACCGTATCGCCAATGGCAAAAACCCCCGGGTTGCTCAACCCCACAATGTCACCTGGGTATGCCATCTCGACAGTCTCTCGATCTTTGGCAAAAAGACGATGCGGACGACTCATGCGGATGGTTTGACCAGAGCGTGGATTGTGGACGGTCATGTCTTTCTCAAAACGTCCCGAACAAACTCGCAAAAAAGCCATCCGGTCACGGTGACGGGGATCCATATTCGCCTGAATTTTAAAGATAAAACCGCTGAATGCCGGATGGGTGGGGGGGATCGCCTCGGCATCCGTCGTGCTACGGGGGCGCGGTGCGGGGGCAAGCTGGATCAGTGCATTTAGAAACGCTTCCACCCCGAAATTGTTCAGGGCACTACCGAAGTAAATAGGCGTCAGTTTACCTTGCAAGAACAACTCAGTGTCAAACGGTGATCCTGCCATAGTTACAAGTTCGACATCTTCACGCAATCGCTCTGCTGCATTTTGACCGATCAGGTCTACCAGTGTGGGGTCATTCAACCCGGTCACCGTGACTGGTGCCCGGTACTTTCCCCTTGCCGTGCGTTCAAAAAGCAAAACGCGCTGTTGGGCAATATCATAGATCCCTTTGAAATCCTGCCCTTGTCCTACAGGCCAGTTTACCGGTGTCACCTGAATATCAAGCACCTGCTCGATCTCATCCAACAAATCGAGCGGGTCACGTCCATAGTTATCCAACTTGTTGATAAATGTAAGGATGGGAAGATCACGCTGGCGGCAAACCTCAAATAACTTGCGCGTCTGCGATTCAATGCCATTGGCACTGTCGAGCACCATGACTGCACTGTCGGCAGCCATCAGGGTGCGATAGGTATCTTCGCTGAAGTCCTGGTGGCCGGGCGTGTCGAGCAAATTGAACAGAATATTATCGCGCTCGAATTGGAGGACAGTGGAGGTAATAGAAATACCACGCTGTTGTTCCATCGCCATCCAGTCCGACGTTGCTGTACGTTGGTTCTTTCGTGCCCGTACTGAACCGGCCTCTTCTATGGCGCCGGAATATAGCAACAGCTTTTCGGTGAGTGTCGTCTTGCCCGCGTCCGGATGGGAGATAATGGCGAAGGTTCGCCGCCGTTGAACTTCTTTTTGTAGTTCTTGAACTGAGGGGGTATTTTGCACTCGGCTTTATCCATTTCGGGCTACGTAGCATAAAAGATCCACGAGGCCATGTAAACGAGTTGCTGAAATTAGGAGGAGGTCCGATTTCAACCGGGGACTGCACAAGTCCACAGGTAGCGACGAACGCAAGCGATGACATCGAAAAAGACAAATTGAAATATAGAGTACCAGGCCGCTGACTAAACTGGCAAGGGTTTGTCGGGGTTGAGGCGATGAGCCAGCGCCGTGATGAAATTGATGCCTTCGATGACGTACCCTTTGGTGTTGGTCATTTTGCCAGGCGATGACGCCATTTTCGTCGATATGCGGCCTCTCGGCTATGCTGTCATCCGCGATGATGACCCCATCGTCCGACTGGACTTAACGCACATACGGTTTCACCGTTAGCCACAGGTTTGCGTGCTTTCGACAGAAAGTGTTGCATCCGATCATAACCGATCACGCCATTCAACTTTGCCCCCAAATCCGATTGCACCCAACAAGCCTTTGCCTATTGGAACCCTTCACGCTTGCGGATACAATCAAGAGCCTTTCAAGTCAAAACCATCTACAGAATCACTCAGGAACACTGTTGACTGATCCCACCCCGAATACGCCGAATACACAATCCGATGAAAGCCACATTCTAGAAAGTCCACTTTTGTTGATGCCGAGCGTGGTCTATCCGGGTGAAGCGCGCCCGTTAACCCTGCCGGACATCACGACTCGTGCTGCCGCCCAGGTTGCACAAGCTGGGAACATCAACGTGGCCTTGTTTCGTCCAGATGTCCTAAAGCAACATACGAACGGGGCGCAACCGTTCGGCACGCTGGTGGCCCTGGGTGAACTGCCCAAGCTAGATGGGCAAGAAAGCGTGCTTGCACATGGGCAGTATCGAGCGCGACTGTTGGCAATCACCCAAACCACCCCCTACCCACTGGGCCAGGTTGAAATCCTGACGGACGATGACCCCATCCCAGACCAAGAAGGGCGCATTGATATGCGGCAGGCCCTTCTGCTCTTGCAGCAGATTGTGCAATTCAACCCGAACCTTGCAGACGAAACCCTTGAAATCGCGATTGAGCGGGATACTCCCGGCACACTTGCAGACAGCATCGCGACCAACCTGCCCCTCGCGAACCATGAACATCAACAGCTACTGTCCACGCGTAACGGTGCAGAACGGCTGAGTCACTTGCTAGCGATTATGGAGCGACATCTGTCACTGCTCGAACTGCTAGAGGCGCAGGCGAACTACACAAGTGACTATCCCCAATTCCAGGTTACAGAGGGCGGTTGGGAGGGCGAGGATCTCGTCGCCCAAGAAATTGAGGAACTCCGCGCCCGTGTCCGTAGGATTGCCCTACCGACAACAGTAGCGGAACGCGCCCACAAAGAAATCTCACGATTGGCGATGCTCTCACCGATGGCCCCGGAGGTTGGGATGCTGCACAGCTATATCGACTGGCTTGTTAGCCTACCCTGGACGGAGGCCAGCACGGATAACCTGGACATCGCCAACGCAGAGCGCATCCTGAATGAGGACCATTATGGGCTAGAGAAGGTGAAAGAGCGCGTTTTGGAATATATCGCCGTGCGGAAGCTGGCGGCGAACAAGATGCAGACGCCGATCTTGTGCTTCCTGGGACCACCAGGAACGGGTAAAACCTCACTGGGCAAGAGTATCGCACGGGCTTTAGGGCGCAACTTTGCACGGGTGAGCCTGGGCGGTGTGCGTGACGAGGCGGAAATTCGCGGCCATCGGCGTACCTACATCGGCGCGATGCCCGGACGCATCATTCAAACCATGAGCCGCGCTGGAACGATCAACCCTGTGATTATGCTGGACGAGATCGACAAGCTCGGGCGAGACTTCCATGGAGACCCAGCAGCGGCCCTGCTTGAAGTATTGGACCCGGAACAGAACAGCGAGTTCAGCGACCACTATCTGGATATGTCATATGACTTGTCGCAGGTGCTGTTCATCACAACCGCAAATGATTTGTACCCGTTGCCACCTGCCCTAGAGGACCGCTTGGAGGTTATCGAGTTCCCCGGTTACATTGAGGAGGAAAAACTCGAGATTGCCCGTCGTTTTCTGATTCCGAAGGCCCTACAAAGCCACGGCCTAGAGCATGTCCCTGTCAAGTTCGAGGCGAAAACGCTGCAAACGATTATCCAAGAATACACCTACGAGGCGGGTGTGCGGGGGTTAAATCGCCGGATTGCGGAGGTATTGCGTAAGATCGCCCGGTTGGCCGCCGAGAACAAACGGGTTCCCAAACGCATTCCCCCGCCCATGCTCACACGCATACTCGGTGCGCCAGAGTACACGACATTACGGGCCAATGATGAGGACCAGATCGGTGTGGTGACGGGGTTGGCGTGGACCAATAGCGGCGGGGACATCATGACGATAGAAGTGTCATTGTTGCCGGGTAAGGGTGGCCTTCAGCTCACAGGGCAACTCGGCGATGTGATGCAGGAAAGCGCCCACGCGGCCCTCAGCTACCTGCGACGACGGGCGCAGGATTTCGACATCCCGCAAGACGACTTCGACGACTTCGACCTGCACATTCACCTACCAGAGGGCGCAGTCCCCAAGGAGGGGCCATCTGCGGGGATTACCCTCGCCATCGCGATGTTGTCCGTATTTACTGAGCGTAGCGTGCGTAGCGATGTCGCGATGACTGGGGAGATCACACTGCGCGGTAAAGTGCTCCCTGTAGGCGGCATCCGCGAGAAACTGATGGCTGCCCGGCGTGCCAAGATACAGACGATTATTCTGCCGCAACTCAACGAGCGCGACCTTGTGGACATTCCGAAACGTGCCCAGCGCGATATGAACCTCATCTTTGTTGACGACATTGACAAGATTATTGATACGGTATTGCTACCGCCGCCAGAACAACGCGAACGCGACCTGAACCGCCAAGACGACGAGGACCCAGATGACGATGGATAAGGACAACCTACCCAGAGAAATTCAACAGAAAATCACAAATGGCAAGTCTGCCCTGTTTGACTGGTTTAAGGACAACACCCCCACCAACAAGATCGCGGCCACCTTAGCGGCAATGGCGAACAGTATGGGTGGGATCGTCTGTGTTGGGGTTGGCCCAACTGGGATTATCGAGGGGGTGCGCGAACCGGCAACGACTACAGACACTATACTCGAAGCCGCCATATCACTCGAACCTTCGCTGATTATCCCACTACCACGGACGGTTATCGTGGCAGACAAGACAATCATCACCGTCTACGTTCCCCCTGGGATGCCAAATGTCTACGGGCAAAATGGGCATTTTATGCGACGTGAGGACACACGTAACGTCGGGTTAAAGCCAACCACACTGCGTCGCCTGATGATCGAGCGGGGGGTTACGAGTTTTGAGATGGAAATCGTACCGGGTACCGATTTAGAAGACATCAACTGGGACCGGGCCAAAACCTATGCGCGTTCACTCAGCGGTATGGGTGAGCAAGACGTGGAGAAAATCCTGGAGCGGCGCGGGTGTTTGGTGAACTTCAACGGCAAACTACGCCCGACCAACGCTGGAATTCTATTATTTGGTGAGGACCCCCAACGCCACATTCGCGGGTCAGAGATCACGGCGGCGCGTTTCGCGGGGGACCGCATGGGGGATGTGTTCAACCGGGAGGACATCACCGGGACACTCCCCGAACAAATTCGACGGGCAGAAACCTTTCTCAAGGACCACATTCGCAAGGGCATTGTGCTCAGTGGGGACATGGAGCGCAAGGAACAGCTTGAATATCCGATGGAGGCGGCGCGTGAGTTAGTTGTAAACGCCGTCGCCCACCGCGATTACAGCATTACCGGGGACGGGGTCCGGCTGTTTTTGTTTCGGGACCACATGGAGGTCAGCAGTCCGGGGGGATTGGCGGGGCACGTAACTGTAGACAACATCAAGGATGAGCGGTTCTCTCGTAACCCGGTGATTGTGCAGGTCCTGGCGGATATGGGGTTTATTGAGCGCTTGGGCTATGGTGTGGACCGTGTGCTGGACCTTGCAGAAGCAGAAAACCTCCGCAAGCCGGAATTTCGCGAGACGGACGGTGGGTTCCGTGTCACGCTGTTCCGGGCCGCTGTGCCCATCGCCTTTGCCCCTGTTGAGGCTCCCCTCACGGACCCGCTGGAAGGCATTGAAGAGCCGCTGAACCCACGTCAGGAGATCGCCGTGAAACATCTACGGATGGCACACAACAACCGCATCACCAACAGCAACCTACAGGAACTTTGCCCAGGCGTCCACGCCGAAACCATCCGCCGTGACCTTGCAGACCTCGTGACCAAGAACATTCTCGTCAAGAAGGGGCAAAAACGCGGTTCTTATTATGTTTTGCACACGACCTATCAAGTTGGGCGGGATATGCAACTGTGAGACAATGCTGGCCGGTCATTGCGCTCGTCATGGTCGCTTGTGGCGCTGGCAGTGTCGCGAACCCTACCCCGATATTGGTATCCATCACACAGGGGGTGGAAACCTGTGGCGATGTAATCCGCGCAGTAGCTCAACATCTATACTGTGATGAGGGGAAAGCGGCCTGCTACACAGTTGCGACCTACAACGTGGAGAATCCGACAGAGAATGTTGTCGCAGGAAACACCAACAGCGACACCGCCCATTTTGCCGGCCTCGGACGCATCCGTGGCCTTTCCCTCGGCATCACCTATCTCGACCAACGCGCTAACGGCTACGCCCTCAGCGCCGTTCACGGTTGATGCCGATAACATTGCAGTCGGTAATTGCACAACGCAGTGATGGGCAACTCATGACGCGGTTACTGTAGAACTGAATGGTGATGTCGTCGGTGTGAGTGGACAGCGTGAAGTATGCCCCACAGTGACCACGGTCTACATGCTCATGGTGCGCTCCGCTGATGGGCGCGTCCAGACGATTAACCGGGCTATTGCCGTGCGTCGTCCGTAAACCCGTCTTGGCACGGGGCAAAGCAGCGTGCTATGCTGTTGCGCGGAATTGACCATATGAGGCTCTTGGGCGTGATGACCACGATAAACCGTTATGTTGCGTTGGCGGCTATGCTATGGGTCGCATCATGTTCGAGTATCGCACCAGCACCCACCGCCACCCCACCACCAACAGTAACACCCACTTCAACAGCAACCATCACCCCATCACCAACAGTCACGCTAACACCATCCAACACACCAACCGCAACGGCGACGCCGACTGTTACACCAACGCCCACCATCACCCCAACGGCTACGGCTACACCACTCCCAACCAGCACACCGGGGCAAACAACAGGTTTCACACTGGACAACTGGCAGCTACTGGAACTCCCAGCCGTGTTGCAAGAGGGGCTAACCGTGCCGTATGTCGCCTTTCTGACGCTCAATGACCGCGAAGCAGCCGGGGCCGCCGCACTAACACCACAACCGGGGAACGGGGTGCAAACGCTCTACTTCTCGCCATCAGCAAACCGCGCCCAACGGATCACGATACTGGAACTGCCAGAATCGACCGGGGATCGGGTGTATCCTGCGCCTGCTGGCAACGCGGTAGCCTACTTCATCGAAAACGGCGCGGGCACCGCACCCGGCTTGTATGTGTTGGACATGGCGACGGGCGTGAGCGCCCGTGTGTTGCCGCTGACTTCATTGGTACAACGGGGTTTCTCTAGCACGCCCGTCTGGACACAAGACGGCTCACGCATGGCGATTATGCTGGCAACGGGCTATGCGACGGACATATTCGTGATGAACCGCGACGGGTCTGCCCCGGCAGACATCACAGGTAACGGCTCGTACAACCTGACCAACAACGGTGCTTATGATCTGTTCCCCACTTTTAGCCCAGACGGGCGCTACCTGGCGTTTGTCTCTGATCGTGAACTGTGCCCGACGTGGGTCCCAGCACAACCGAGTACCTGTGATGGCACGGGCGCTCCCCCGCCGGAGGGGGGCCACTTGTACGCGTTGAACCTGGAAAACGGAACGACAACTAAGCTCTCCGAAACCTGGGTGACGGAACCGCCCGTGTGGATCAACAACACGCTCATCGGCTACGCGGAGGGAAATCCGCTGTTTGGGGATACGGAGCGTGTGTTGTGGACAGCGAATGTCCTCACTGGGGAAACGCGAGAGGTACGCCCAGAAAATATGAGTTCCGCCCTGATGATTGCGGAATCGTGGTCGCCGGATGGTACGCAGGTGCTTTACCAGAGCGCGGGAACCGACGCTGAAATCACACTGTTGCGCTCCGATGGGACTGTGATCGCGGAGAGTCGTGAGGTGGCCTATGCGCGTTATGGGATGCAAGCGGCGTGGTCACCAGACGGTACGCGGGTTGCCGTTGGTGGCCTAAACGGGCAGTGTCCGTTCGGAGCGACGGTGATTGACCCAGGAGCTGGACTGCGCTTCGTTGCGAGTAGCAATCCACCACCGAGCATGTGTGCGCCGCAATTTTCCGCAGACGGACAATCCATCGTGTTCACAGGCGTGACGCAGAATCAGTTCGACGGGCGTTCGGACATCTACGTGGCAAACTTCAATGGGTTTGGCACGGTGAGCCTGACGGGCGACCTGGAGGGGACTATGACACTGTTAGGCTGGGTCGGTGGCCTGCCAGAACTTTCGACAACCGAATAGGAACACAAACGCATGGGTCAGTTGTATGAGTACTCCAAAACGGATGACCGTCCACGGCGTGTCGCGTCAGCCTCCGCCGACATGCCGGATACACCGACAACGACGACTGCTGACGAAATCCTGGGCACAGTGACCGTTACGAACACCCCACAGGAAAAAAACGCTACACCGACTACGGCACAGCCTACACACATCAACACGGCGGATGTTGTCGTTGCTGGGCTGTTCACGCTGATGTCGCTGTGTTTCACACTCTTTATCAATACCTTGTTGTTGATGCCAATGCCCTCCGAGGAGGTGATGAACAGTTCGCAACCCTTCCAGGTGGAGCTAGAAAGCGTCCTTGCGGCCTACTCTACAGAGGTAATCGCTCTGTACACATTCCTTGCCGTCCACAGCGGCCTGGGGATGTTCCTTGGATTTGGTTATGTGGTGGTACGGCTTCGTAGCAACTGGGACGTAATCGGGCTACGGCCCCTAGCGTCATCCAAGTTAAGCTACGCCGCCGGTATGGGCGCGGTTGGCGCGTTGGGCCTCTGGGGTGGAAATCTGCTGGCGGTGTTGGCCTCTGGCAACCTTGCGACCTATCGTGAGAACGTCATCGAAACAATCACCACGACGCCTAGCCCCGTGGTTCTAACAGCCATTGTGATGTGGATTATCGTCATGCCACTGGTGCAGGAGTTGTTCTTCCGTGGGGTGATTTACACCTGGTTACGGCAATCGCAGGGGTTGGCCTGGGCGCTGGTGTTAAACGGCCTGATTAATGGAGCCTTTAACTTGTTTCTGTTAGACTTCTTATCTAGTGTGCTGCTGGCTGTTGGGCTGGGGTATATTTACGAGCGGACCAACTCAGTATTAGGGGCTTTCCTGGCGCACAGCAGTTTCAACTTCACCGCTATCATTTTATTTGCACTTGTTATCTTTTTGGGAGGATAAAACTATGATTCGCCATGCTGTGATGTTCAAATTCAAGGATGATGTATCTCAGGATGAGCGCGACACATTTGTCGGTATGTTGCACAAGCTGGCTGAGGACATCAGCGAGATTCGACGGTTGGAGGTCGGCCAGAACTTTACGGAATCTACACGCGCCTGTGACCTATTGCTACTTGTGGACGTGGAGAGCAAAGAAGCACTACTGACCTATGCCCAACACCCAGACCATCAACCTGTCATCAAGCGTGCGGGTGAAATCTGCGCGGCATCTTACGTGGTTGACTACAACATGTAACAATTCACAATTAACTCTACATTCATGCTATAGTAGTGGTAGTATGATCTGTTGCGTGCAAATATGAAGGGAAATCTCATGCGACATCGGCTCACCTACATGACGCATGTGGGGATGTGGCCCCTGAATTTGAGGCGAATCAGGCAGTTGTCGTCATAGGAACGACAATGGGCGACACCTTCCGTGATTTGCCGGAGTGGTACCAGGTGAATATTGATGGCGTGACCGGGTACATTCACAACTCCCTGTTGAATGACACGCCGCTGACGCCTGTTCCACCGCAAGCCGACCAAACCGCCACCGCAGCAGCGCAACCGTAACGAAACAGGTGTCAAAACGTTACATATCATTGACACCTCTGGATTTCACAAGCAACAGGAAGGGAACTTTCGCACATGACCATATTTGAAAATCGTGTCGCCATTGTAACAGGGGGTAGCCGGGGCATTGGCCGCGCCATTGCCCTCGCACTCGGCAAGGCTGGCGCGACGGTGATTGTCAACTATAACCGTTCAGCAGACGCAGCCCAAGCCGTCGTAGATGAGCTACAAGAGGCAGGTGGCAAGGGGGTCGTGTTCCAGGCTAACGTCGCATACGAAGACGCCGCAGCCGCGCTGGTCAAGTTCGCTAGGGATGAGTTCGGACAACTGGACGTGTTGGTGAACAACGCTGGTGTGACGCGGGATAACCTCATCGCTCGGATGAAAACAGATGACTTCGACACCGTCATCAACACTAACCTGCGGAGTGCCTGGATTATGAGCAAGGCGGCCTCCCGGCTGATGATGCGGGCGCGTTATGGGCGAATCATCAACATTACGAGTGTGAGCGGCATCGCCGGGCAAGCTGGGCAGACGAACTACTCCGCCAGTAAAGCCGGGTTGATTGGCCTCACCAAATCACTAGCGAAAGAGGTTGCCCCACGCGGGGTCACGGTCAATGCGGTCGCACCGGGGTTCATTGCTACGGACATGACCAGTGAACTTGACGAGACATTCATTGAACAGGTTAAGACCGCGATTCCACTAGGACACGTCGGGAAACCAGAAGACATTGCCTACGCTGTTGCCTTCCTCGCGTCAGAACAGGCGGGGTATATCACGGGAACGGTGTTATCCGTTGACGGTGGGCTGGTGATGGGTTGATGCAGCGCGATACCCGATGAGCGACGAACAACACCAGCCACAGGACCCACCGCGTGTCACAGTAGCACAGGCCATCACCATTGCGGCCTTGCTGGTGATGGGGTTTCTCGCCCTAGAAAACGGGATGTCGCTGGTGTTCCTGGTTTTGGTGATGGGGACTGCGGCATTCCTGTTGAATCGGCTGTTTGCATTTGTCCTGTGGTGGGCCACCCGCAACGAAGACAACTCGAATAGCTGACGCAGGCGGTACCTTGCGGTAAGATTAACGGAAACTGTTAACCACCCCGCAGGAGACAACCATGAGCAGCATTTTCACGAAGATCATCAACCGCGAGATCCCCGGCGACTTTGTTTACCGAGACGAACGAGTGGTCGCCTTCCGCGACATTAACCCACGGGCGCCCGTCCATATTCTGATTGTTCCAATCAAGGAAATCACGTCGATCCGTGAGGCGCAACCCGATGATGAGGCGTTACTGGGTCATATGCTTTATGTAGCTCGCATCGTAGCGGAGCAAGAGGGCATTGCAGAGTCTGGCTATCGTTTATTGGTAAATAACGGGGAAAACGCCCACCAGGAAGTCCCGCACCTTCACATTCATCTATTGGGGGGCCGTCCGCTGGGGCCGATTCTGGTCAAGCGTGACTAACATAGATTTTCAAACGTGAAGCAAAACGGGCGCACGATGATAGGATGCGCCCGTTGTCGTCCTACGCCGAACGGACGACTAACTTTCCTCAGTGGCCTCTGGTTCTTCTACGGCTTCCTCGGTCGCTTCAGCCTCTTCTACAGCTTCCTCAATCACCTCAGCCTCTTCTACAGCTTCCTCGGTGGTTTCGGCTTCGGCCTCTTCCACAACAACTGGCACCGGGTCCGCTGTGGTCATGATAGCTTCAATCTGATTGTTGACCAATGCGGATGTTGGGTTCGACACACGCTGATCGTTGATAAACAGCGTTGGTGTACCTGTACTCTCCGACTGTGCGAAGGCCAAACGTGCATTGTCGATCACCTCACGGGTTTCACTGCTGTTAAGGCAACTACGGAAGATGTCCATATCCAGGCCAAGCGCCTCGGCACCCGCTTCTAAGCGGCGTGGTTGGAAGGCCGCCGACACAAACTGTCCCTGCCACTCGAACAGCAAATCATGGTATTCAAAGAAAAGCCCCTCATTACCCGCGCAAATGGCGGCGGCAGCAGCCCGATCCCCATTAGGAATCCCACCTGTCCCGAAAACAGGCACATACGTGAATGACGCCTCACCATTGCGGACCCGATCAATCAAGTTGACCGTGACCTCTTCGTGAAATGTGCGGCAACTTGGGCAGTCAAAGCTAGAGTACTCGACCAAACGCGCCGGAGCGTCCAGGTTGCCCAGCACCGCAAACCCCCGGTCGGTGGTAGAGGTTGGGATGCCCTCATAGCGGGTCAGTATGTCTCCCTCAATATCCACTGCAACCGGGCGCGTTGCTAAAATCACACCAATCACCCCGATCACAGCCACCACCACCACCACAATACCGATTGTGCGGCGGCGTTGCTTTTGCTGTTGGAGGCGACGTTCTTCAGCACGCTTCTTCGAGCGACTTCTTCCCATTATCAATACTCCTATTCAAAGATTCAATTTCAGGTTACGTGGCTTACATAGCCGCCTAGTCTAGCAATCGTCAGCAACTTACGGCAACAGCAAACCCAACGCTCACTCGACAATAATCTCTCGCAGCAGCACCGTATTCGGCTCAATATCCCCCTCATCCGCCTGGGACGTTACCAAAAATTCGCCGGGAGCCTGGTAGTAATACACCCCCAATGTCAGGCGATAATTCCCCGGCGGCAACTCACATGGCACCGCTAACGTTCGCTCATCTGCGTAAAGTTCCCCGGGTTGCCACTGGCTACTCCCCAACACCCCTAATCCAGCGTCACTCTGCCCGACCTTTTCTCCGTTTGCGTTTAGCAAACGCAAAGACCCACTATAATCCAAGGGAATATCGCCCGCTGCCGCCCAAAACGAGCTAACGTTGATCGTATCACAGGGCGAAACTGTCTCACTTACGTCTGTTACCGCCCGCAGACGGATGTTATCACCGAAACGTGGGCTGTTCTCCAGATTATCCGGGACAAACTGCACCCGGCTGACAAGCATCCCGTCATTGCGTTCGCGTGTATCCAATACGAAGTAACCCCGCTGGCGCATTATCTCCCAGAAGGCCGATACCTCTGTCTTGTGGTCTACACGTCGAATATACCAGAAAGCGTCTAGAACCCCGAAGGTTTCCAGTAACGCATTAACACCGCTATGCGAAGCATCCGTGAAGGTTTGCTCTAGTGGGGTGGGAATCTGTGCGGTGACATCAGGCATGTCGGGGTGTAGGTGATAGATACGGGAATGGTCCACGCCATCAAGAAAGTAGTCGCGAATATGGGTGTTGAGCCAGGGTGTGTGCGCTGCCACCAGAATCGGATCGCTGTCTGTTGCACCCGGATGGAGAATGGACTCTGGCTGGCGGTCCGCGTAGAGTGCCAAGCGGCGGGCAGCTAGCTGATTATACTGATATTGCTCGGTATCCTGAAGATAGCAGAACGCAATGTCGCCCTGGACGAAGATATATTGCATGATGCAACGTTCCTGCACACTGCGCCACTGTGTCGCCAAGAGTTTGTTTAGCCCAACGTCATTCGATGGTGTGTAGAGCATCCCCAACAGCGCCGCGACACTGATGTTGGCATATAACAGGCCGCGTGCAACTTGCCCCGTGCGGTTCCCTCGCCACACACGGTAGCTCACTGTTACCCCCAGGGCCACCAGCGCCAACCAGAACGGCAAGACGGCTGTGGTGTACCAGGTGAAGAACACCCGCTCGAAGCCGTCCTCCGGGATACGGCCAACGCCGATCAAATACCCTGCGGCAAATCCATAGGCGGCGATACTCCCCCAAAAGACAACAGCCTCGCGTTCGCCATCAATACAGAACAGATAGGCCGCATTGGTGAGCAGTAGCACCAACCCCACACTACCGACCATCACCAGAAACGGCAGGCTCTCCCAGGCCTCGAACACAGTCCCGGCTTGCGCCAATGCGTAAATCACCGCTTGAAACAGTACGCCGACGCCGCCCTCGCTGGCGTTCTCGACACTGGCGGGTGTATTGAGCGTATAAAACGCAACCGAAGCCAACCCTGCCAACACCCAAATGCTGATCTGCGTCATTGATCGTTCGCGGCGCAGAAGCAAGTACAGCAGGACAGCGGGCCACGTCACCGAGCCGACTGCCTGTGAAATCGTCGCAAAGAAGCCGAGCAAGCCAGCGAGGAGCGCCGCCCATACCTTGCCCGGATGCACAGCTAACGTCCACAACGCCAGCAACCACCACACCTGCGCCCCCCACCACTGGCTCATATAGCCGTTAGTCCAGTTCGCATCCTGGCGCAACATGAAGATCAACAGCGAAAACGGGACCAACACCCAGACCACGGCCTCGCGTTGCGTCCGCATGAACAGCATCACATAGACCAAAAACGCGATGATCCCAACAACCAGGTTCACCCACATCTCCGCCCACAGGTTCCAGTCGGTCAGCCATGTGAAGATCGCGGCTTGGAGGTGGGCAAAAAACGTCATCTGATCGCCCGTTGGCGCGAACAGGTGCGCCAATGTGAGTGTGCCGTCGTCTACGGCGTAGACCACCGGGAAGCCGCGCCACTGGTCAAAACGCGGGACATTACGCCCCTCGAACCACATATACCGAAACAAAACCGTGAGCGGTACCAGCGACAACAATGTCATCAGCAGGTTTAGGGGCTGCCCAAGCCAACGCAACAGGGCACGTACCCCGCTCATTGTGCAGCCTCCGTAGATTCAACAACCGTGATCGTGCTAATGTAGGCGAGGTCGGTACGGTCGGACCGTATTTGCGCCACAGGCAACTTATCGTCTGGGGCTTGGTAGTAGTAGATACCGAACAGCAGGTCATAGTTACCCGGCGCTAACCCGCAGGGAACACCCAACTCACGGCTATCATAGTAGATAGACCCAGGCTGCCAGCGGTTTGTCCCCACAGTTGAGAGACGGGCGTCACTGGTAACAACGCCGTTGCCAGTGGCATCAACCAACACCAAGTTCGCGCTGTACTCTAAGCCGAGCGGTGTTTCTGTCTCCCAAAAGGACTCTAACGACAAGATGCCGCAAGGTTCTACGGTTTCGCTTACGCTGGTGACGGCCCGTAACTGAATGCCGTCGCCGAAACGGGGACTGTCTGCCAGAGCAGGTGGCACGGCAACAATCTCGCTCACAACGAACCCCTCATTACGGGCAACGACGTTCACCTCGGCGTAGTCGGCAACTCGCAGCGTCTCCCAGACCTGCGGCATCGCTGTCGCGTGTTCCTCACGGGTGATGTACCAGAACACGTCTGTTTCTCGTAATGTTTCTAGTAGTGTATCCGCATCGTCGGCAGCATGACCGTTTACAAAGGGCTGTGGTAGATCAGCCAGCGGCGCAACGTCGGTGTAGACGTGATGAATTCGCGTTGGGTCTACGTCGTCCAGGAAGTAATTCTGCAAATGATAGTTGATCCAGGGATCAGCCGTCTCCACCAGTACCAACTGCGATGGGTCACTATCATCGGTGAGGATTGACTCTGTTGGACGCGAGCTGTAGACGCTCAGGCGACGGGCGGCCAGTTGATTTAGGTCGTAGACGTAGTCAGGAAAGATACACGTCTCATCAAAATGCTGATGCTGACGAAAGATATACCGCATGTAGCAGTCCTCACGCTGCATGTGAACCACATCCACCGAATAGGGATAGTTGAGATCGTTATAGTTGGCGACCACATAGCGCCCCCCGAAGTACACTGCCGCAATCACCCCAACGTAGGTCAATCCACGTTCCCAGCGAAGCGCACCGGGACGGCGAACCTCCCCCAATACCACGACCATCAGCGCAATCACAGCGACCCAGAAGGTGATAGCCGGTGTGGTGTACCACGTCAGAAAAATGCGCTCTGGGCCGTGTTGGTCCAGGCGCGTGACGGCGACCATTACCCCAATCGCCAACCCATAAGCGGCCACCGGGAGCCACAGTTGTAACGCGCCCCACACCCGCCGCCATGCCAGATACCCGGCACTCCCACCAAGCAATAGCAACCCGGCCAAACCAAGCCAGGCAGCCAGCGGGTAGCCACCAAATAGCGATACAAACACAGCCCCCTGGAAGGCAATCATGAACACGGCATAGTCCCATAAGCGCACCCATAGCGGAGCCGTCACCACAACAATTTCGGTCAGGTCTTGGTTTATCGTCGGGAGCGACACCCACAAGAAAAAAGCCACTGTCGGCACGGCAACAACAACCCAGGTGACGATTTGCTGCCAGCGACGGGGCCTTACCAGCAATAGGTAGAGCAACCCACCACCCCACGCCATAAATCCGTTACCGTGGGAAAATGTGGACAGGAGCGATAACAGCATCCCGACGACCAATGCCCACCAACGGCCAGGGTTGTAGGCCAACACAACAACGACGACCAGAAACCACAATGTTGTGAGGTGCCACACTATATCATAGGGAATAATCCAGTTGAAATCCTGCTGGACAGAGAAAACCAACATTGAAAACGGAACCAAGACCCACACCATGTACTCGCGGGCCGTCCGCCAGAACAACACCAGAAAGAGCGTGTAGTTCACTAGCGCCAGCACAACGTTGAGATAGGCCTCCGTTCGTAAGTTCCAGTCCGTCAGCCAGGTATTGAGGGCCGTCAAGATAAACGTAAACACGGTCACATGCCCGTGAGCAGGGCGAAAGAAGTCTGCGGGGTGGAGTGTGCCATCAGCCGCCGCCACCGCAATGTGAAAGGCGCGGTACTGGTCGAAACGAGGAATATTACGCGCCCCGGCGTCTATAAAGCCAAGCAACACAAATAACGGCACAGTCGCCAACAACACCACAAACAGATGTGTGGGTTGCACCAACCACGTCCAAAACTGCCGGAGATGGGTCACAACCTTGCCCTCGCCACATTACACGCAAGTCGGGGGCATTCTACAGGCTGATGCAACAAAGTAGAATGCCCTCCGGCGGGTTTAGTCAGCTTTGCGCCAACGACGAAGGTATTCCAGGAAGCCATCTTTACGCAGAGGTACAGAATCCAGAATCATCGGATCGCGCACGAGCTTGGCTATCACCTGACCTGTCGGCTTGAGTTGGCCCGCCATATACAGGAACCGGGGGCGGACTGAAGGGGTATCCACCGCGACAACTTCATCTGAAAGCACCCGCGACCCACCCGCAAAGGTCATCTCGGTGACGAGACCGTGACGGATTTGGTCTGCGGTTAGCAACTGAATCTGACGAGCATCCTCGTCGGTCACGGGACGATATAGCGCACTCCGCAACTTGCCGGAGGGATCAAACACGAGCGTAACGCCCCCGAAGGCGTCCACCTGAACGCCATCGAACCCATCGAATTGTGGCCCCTCCAACGTAATCGTCCGCACTGTGAAGTACGTCAGGAAGGCGAAGCCGCGCTTGGTACGGTGGGCGCTCATCGGGGTGTAGTCAACATCATCTGGCAGGCCAAGCGCCGGAATCCCCTTGTCCACAAGGAATATACCGGCCTCCAGGGATGAATCAACATGATCGGGTAGGGTGAGGTCTGGTAGTGCTTTGAGGCTGTTCAGGTGTTCGTGGGCGGCTTCCAGGCTCAGGATATCGCGCCCAGTAAACGCCTCGATCAGTGATGGTGTGTACATGCCATCATGCAAGAGCATATCTGCTGTGAGGAAGGACCGCGCCATATCCGAAAAGTCGAGTTCACCGACTGGGCCACACTCGACAGCGTAAATCAACAGATGGCCGACGATATCCCGTGCGCGGTGGAGCGCAATCTGCGGGGCGAGGTCATGTAGCCCTCGGATGTGTTCGTACACGTTGACTAACACGTCATAGAATGCCCCCGTGAACAGGCGCGAGTAGTTGTGGCTCTCGCGGCCTAGCTCGTAGCGTGGGTCTGCGGGTTGGTAGGTGAGATCGTCGAAGGGAACATATTTGAACATGTTGACGGCATTGCGTAGGTAGACGGTGCGCTCGTCAATTTCGTCAATGAACTCCGCGACCTGCTGAATTTTCTCCATGATCCGTTCGGCAACCTCCGCGACGAAATTCTCAACGCGCAGATCCCCCTCGGTCCAGTCTAATAGCCGCCGCACCAGTTCATCGTCGTGTAGGGCGACCAGCACAGCGGACATATCGCCAAAGCTCTCGTGAAATGCGAGCGGCCCCAGGCCAAAGGATTGATTATAGAGGTCACGCAGTCCGTCTAGCACAGCATGGCCCGCCTCATGTGCGACCACATCCGCACTCTGGGCGGTGTTGATAACGTCACCATTCTCATGGACGAAGTTGTAGAAACCAATCATGCGGTTTTCCTCATCGTAGAAGGCATTCAGCCCAACACCAGCATGAGGATCAACCGTAACACGTGGGGACGTAAACGCCCACGGAATCTGGCGTTGACCTAGCCGCTCGTACATCCGCAGTGTCAACGTGATATAGTAGAAAGCATTTACCTGGTTAAAAGCAGGCGTGTCCGTCCAGTACAGGTAATTGTTATCGAGGTCGGGTTGGGCAACCGGGTGAACGCTGTCACGAATCCAGACACGGGTGTTGCGTAGCCCTGGCTTGAGTTCTGACGCGGCCATCTCACGGACCTTGGGTTCGCTCACGAACGGGTCTTGTGGATAGACGAGAACCGAAACCGACGCATTCATCAACACATCGGCATCATCGCTGTCTGCACTCACGCTAAACGACGCCTTGGCCTTCTGTGCCATCTCCGCCGGGACGTTGGAACGGTTATGGTGCTGCAATTTACGTAATTGTTCGAGGACAAGACGCTTGGCCTCTGGCATAAAGCTGCTATCTTGCTCATCATCACCTTTTGGGGCCTCTAGTTGGTGGTTGGGCTGTTCGGGCATAGGACATTCTCCACATAAACACGGTACATTCACTATATTAATCCTGTTTATGCGGTGTAATCAAACCACTGACAACGCATTGGTGATTATGTACAATCTTATCAGTGATTAATCAAAGCAAATTTTCAACGCAAACCTCTACTATGGGGACGCCACCATCACACACGATCTATTTATCGGAGAAAAGGACCACAACACCCAATGAGTAAACGAGTCGATACGTTCGGCGCAAAGGGTACATTCAACACAGGCGAGGGCGATGTCACCATCTACCGCCTGAGCGCCTTGGTAGACGCCGGGATTGGCAATGTCGAGAAGTTGCCGTTTAGCATCAAGGTACTATTGGAAAACGCGCTGCGTAACCTGGACAACTACGCCGTTACCGAAGTAGACGTGAAGAACCTTGCAAACTGGCGCAAGGATGCCCCCACCGTCACCATTCCGTTCAAGCCAGCGCGTGTCATCTTGCAAGACTTTACAGGTGTGCCGTCCGTGGTAGACCTTGCCGCACTTCGTAGCGCGATGGAACGCGCTGGTGGTGACCCGGAGAAGATCAACCCGGTTTGCCCGGTGGACCTTGTGATTGACCACTCGGTACAGGTAGACGCCTTCGCCAGCAGTGATGCGTTGCTGATTAACTCGCAGTTCGAGTTCGAGCGCAACCGCGAGCGTTACGAGTTTTTACACTGGGGACAGAAGGCCTTTGAGGGCTTCAAGGTTGTGCCACCCGCGACGGGTATCGTCCACCAGGTCAACCTAGAATACTTGGCGAAGGTTGTACAGGTCTACGAGGACCCGGAAACGGGCGAGCAAGTTGCCCTGCCGGACTCGTTGGTCGGCACGGACAGCCACACCACGATGATTAACGGTTTGGGTGTCGTCGGTTGGGGTGTCGGCGGCATCGAGGCAGAGGCCGCCATGCTGGACCAACCCATCTATATGACCATGCCAGAGGTCGTCGGTTTCAAGCTAACAGGTGAACTCAAGGACGGCGTAACCGCAACCGACCTCGTTCTTCGCGTGACACAGATGTTACGTGCCGAGGGTGTTGTCGGGAAGTTCGTGGAGTTCTACGGCGCGGGCCTCAGCAATATGTCGCTGCCAGACCGTGCAACGATTGCGAATATGGCACCAGAGTACGGCGCGACGATGGGTTTCTTCCCGGTGGACGAGGAAGTTTGTAGCTACATGGAGCGCACCGGGCGCGATGCCGCACTCGTTGAGCGTGTGCGCCGCTACGCCAAGGAGCAAGGCCTGTTCCGCACAGATGACACGCCCGACCCCGAGTTCACGGACACGCTGGAACTGGATTTGAGCGATGTTGAGGCGGCAATGGCTGGGCCACAACGTCCGCAGGACCGCATCACGTTAAACGAGGTGCAGGCCAAGTTCCACGAGGTATTGCGTGCCGAGCCGAACGCTATCGGTGGCTTCGCTGTCAGTGAGGAGGCCGTTGGCACCAGAGCCAAGGTCGCTTTAGAAGAAGAAACTGAGATCGGCCACGGCGCGGTTGTCATCGCGGCGATCACAAGTTGCACCAACACGTCCAATCCATCCGTGATGCTCGCGGCTGGCCTACTAGCGAAGAAGGCCGTCGAGAAGGGGTTGCAGCGCAAGAGCTACGTCAAGAGCAGTCTCGCTCCTGGCTCCAAGGTAGTGACTGAGTATCTGAACAAGGCGGACCTCTCCGATGCGCTGGACGCGCTGGGCTTCCAGACAGTCGGCTACGGCTGTACCACCTGTATCGGCAACAGCGGTCCCATCCCGGAGCCTGTGGCCGATGCCGTCACCGATAGCGACCTGGTGGTCTCTGCTGTGTTGAGCGGTAATCGCAATTTCGCCGGGCGCATCAGCCCACACGTTAAGGCGAACTTCCTCGCGTCGCCGCCGCTGGTCGTCGCCTATGCTTTGGCCGGGACAGTGGACATTAACTTCGATAACGACCCCATCGGCCAGGATACAGACGGCAAAGATGTGTTCCTCAAGGATCTATGGCCGACCCAGGAAGAAGTTCTAGCGGTAATTCAGAACAGCCTCACGCCGGAGATGTACACCGAACAATACGGTAATGTCTACACGGGCAACGAGACATGGAACGCGATTCCGTCCGAGGACAGCGCGGTATTTGACTGGCAACCGGACAGCACCTACATCCAGGAGCCGCCCTTCTGGCAAGGCCTAGACAAGACCGTGCCGCCCGTGCAATCCGTGAAGGAGGCGCGTGTGCTCGCACTACTGGGCGACTCCATCACGACGGACCACATCTCTCCGGCAGGGGCTATCGCCAAGAACAGCCCAGCAGGTCGTTACCTGACCGAGAATGGTGTCGAGCGCAAGAACTTCAACACCTACGGCAGCCGCCGTGGGAACCACGAGGTCATGATGCGTGGGACGTTCGCCAATGTGCGCCTGCGTAACCAGTTGATCCCCGGTAGCGAGGGCGGTGTCACGTTGCACATTCCGTCCGGCGAGGAAATGGCAATCTATGATGCCTCCATGCGCTACCAAGGCGCGGGTACCGACCTGATCGTGCTGGCGGGCGGCGACTACGGCATGGGGTCCTCCCGCGACTGGGCCGCCAAGGGGACACAGTTACTCGGTGTGAAGGCCGTTATCGCCAAGAGCTTCGAGCGCATCCACCGCTCCAACCTGGTGATGATGGGCGTGTTACCGCTCCAGTTCAAGGATGGCGAGGGCTGGGAAGAACTCGGGCTGACAGGCCACGAGGAATTCGACATCCCAGGCCTGAGCGATGACATCCAATCCGGCCAGGAGTTAACGGTCACAGCGACAGCCGTTGACGGCACCATCAAGACCTTTACAACGGTCGTTCGCCTGGACGGGGCCGTTGAGGTGGACTACTACAAGAACGGTGGTATCCTGCACACCGTTTTACGGAAGCTGATGTAAGGGGAACCCTCATCACAATACAGGCTGGGGCGCTCCGCAGCGGGCTGCCCCGGTTTTTTGTTTTGCAGAAACTGAATTATCGTGCCACAAGACATTCATATCTTTCAATTAGGTTCGCCCTTTTATGACAACTGCGGTACACTCACAATCTAATCATAAAGGACTTCATCGGAGTTGAGATTTTATGGTACACCGTATTGCGGTCTACCCCGCATCACTGGACCCAATCCACTACGGGCATATTGACGTGGCCGTGCGTGCCTCCCGCCTATTTGACGAGTTGATCGTGGCTGTGTACAACGTGCCAAAGAAACGCCTGCTCTTTGATGCAGAGGAACGGGTGGCATTAGCGCAGGAGGCCCTCCGAGGATACGATAACATCCGAGTTGCACAGTATTCCGGGTTAACAGTAAAATACGCGCAAGAAGTCGGCGCGATGGCGCTGATCCGGGGTTTGCGGGTGTTTTCGGACTTTGAACTGGAGTTTCGTATGGGAACGGCCAATAAAGTCCTCGCCCCAGAGATTGAAACGGTTGCCATTATGTCGGACCTGAAGCACATTCACATTAGTTCAAGCACCGTGCGCGAGATTGCTGAACTGGGTGAGGATGTCAGCAGTATGGTCCCACAACACGTTAGAGAAGCCCTACGTAGCCGCTTTTCCGAGTTACAGGCCAACCACAATAGCCCAGGTTACAATACCAGCATTCGAGACTGAACGACCGAGCAGGAGCGAAAACACATGGACATTCAGCACCTAGTAGACCGCCTAGAGGACCTCATCGACGAAGGCCGCCATATGCCGATGAGCAAGTACACGCTCATTGATGAGGAACGGGCGTTGGAAATTATCGACCAGATGCGAATTTCCATCCCCGAGGAGATCGAGAAGGCCGCACGCATCCTAGCACAACGGGACCGGGTACTCTCCCAAGCCCACGAGGAGGCCGCTCGGATCGTCCAGAATGCACGGGAAAAGAGTGATCGGCTAGTTGAGGACGATGTGAACGTGCAGGCTGCACGTAGCCACGCCGCCAATGTTATTGAGCAAGCTCGCCAGGACGCGGAGCAGATCACAAAGGAAGCTGATGACTATGCCCTACGCGTTTTCGAGACGTTGCGTGGTCGCCTAGCTAGGCTCATCCATGATATTGACCAAGGCATTGACGTGATGCAGGACACACCGCCAACACCGAGCCAACCGACGGCCTTCGCACCACCCCCGGCGGCAGGGTCACAAAACGCTCCGGTTGAAGTGCGCCGTGAAGAGGATGAGCAACAGGCCACATAGACGCTAATCGTTTGAGCAATCAGGAGTAAAACACGGTGCGGTTAGTCTACCTCACCCTGGGCTGGACGGCGGGTTTACTCCTCGCGGTGGATGGCGAACCCGGTACATGGCCGCTGTGGTTGCTATTCTCGTTTCTTGCTGGCGGTCTGTTGGTGTGGATGTGGCCTCAGCGTTCGCGGTGGGGTTATATCGCACTTGTCGCATTCATGCTGGGTGGCTTACGCGCCAGCCTAATTCCCCAAACGAGTGACCTCGCAAGCTACAATGCCAGTGGTGGCCTCACCATCACAGGGCATGTAACAGCCGAACCGGACATCCGTGATACCGTTACCTTGTTGCGTGTCCGCGCTGAAACCGTCACATTACGCGGCGAAACGCTGACAGCCAGCGGCAACGCGCTTGTTCGCGCCCCTAGGACTACAAGTGCCACCTACGGCGACACAGTGCAGGTGACAGGGCGCATTGAATCCCCTGGCGTTTACGACACCTTCAGTTATGCAGATTTCCTCGCTCGGCAAGGTGTGTTCAGCATCATGCGAGACACGGTTGTAGAAGTTACCGAAACGGGCGGCGGGAACCCCATTTATCGGGGCATCCTGAGGGCGAAGGGTTGGGCGGCAAGCCAGATCAACCTAGCTATGCCAGAACCCGAAGCGGGGTTGCTCGTGGGTATTTTGCTGGGGAACGAAAGTGGCCTGTCATCAGACCTTCAGGATGATTTCGCGGCAACCGGTGCAGCTCATATTATCGCCATAAGTGGTTTTAACATGGCAATTCTCGCGGGTGTCGTTATCGCCCTCTTGGATCAAACACCGTTGCGTGGCATCCGGGCCGGGTTACTTGCATTGGGTGTCATCGGCGTTTATACCGTGTTCGTCGGGGCAGGGGCGGCGGTGGTCCGGGCGGCGATGATGAGCGGCGTTCTCGTTATTGGGACTGCACTCAAACGCCAAGCCTATGTTCCAGCATCGCTTGCATTTGTCGCTTGCCTCATGAGCGCCTACAACCCGCGTGTGTTGTACTCTGTGAGTTTCCAATTGAGCTTCTTCGCAACGCTCGGACTGGCGCTATTTGCCACCCCTTTCACCCGGTTATTCGAGTCGTTGCTGGTAATGCTGTTTAGCCGTTCGGTTTCAGAAACCCTCAGCCGTCTCCTATCCGAGTCGCTCGTTGTGTCGTTGGCAGCCCTGGTCACAACGATTCCGTTAACGGTGATGTACTTCAACCGACTGTCGCTGGTGCAGCTTCCCGTCAATGTGTTGATCGTCCCTGTGCAACCGTTGGTGCTGTTCGGCGGGATCATCGCAACCCTCGTTAGCGTTGCCTCCCCAACGCTTGCACAGCCGATTTACTGGTTCACCATGATGTTGTTACAGTGGACAGTCTCTATCGTGCGCGGATTTGCATCGCTGCCGTTTACCGACATTGCATTTTACGCCGACACAACGCTGATCCAAGGATTTTTCATCATCATCATTGGAGGCGCGATCTTGCAAGCCACACAGCCCACATGGGCTTTAAACATCGTGCGCGTCGTCATCTCACGCGCTGTATTAAGCACCTTGGGTGTGATTGGCATCGTCATGCTGGCATTGGGCGCAGCGACTTACGCCGCCCGCCCAGACGGCCAACTCCACGTTCACATGCTGGATGTCGGACATAGCAGTGGGTTTTTGGTGGAAACACCAGGCGGCGCACAAATCCTGGTTGATGGTGGACGTTTCCCGTCCCGGTTGCTCACGCAGATTGGCGACCGAATGCCATTTAACGACCGCCATATTGAAGTGGTAGTGGTCACACAACCGGACCCCTTCACCTATGGTGCGGTCCCAGCAGTACTGGAACGTTACAGCGCGGGCGTTGTGTTAACGAACGGCCAACCCAACGAAGGCGATGAGTACGCCGCTTTTCTCGACACGGTTGCACCTTACCCGACGGTCAATGTGGTAGCAGGGTATCATGTTGAGTTGGACGACGGCACACTATTGGAAATCCTGGCACCCCAAATAACCCCAACGCTTGCCGACAGCCTGGATGACAATACGATTTTGCTACGCCTGAGCTACAATGATGTGTCGTTTTTGTTTACGTCTGACCTCAGCGGGGCAGGCCAAGCGAATGCCCTGGATACGGGTACCTATCCCCTGGCAACCGTGCTACAACTCCCCCAACACGCCACAGCCAGATCGCTCAACACAGAGTTTATCAGTCAAACACAGGCTCAACTCTACCTGCTACATAACGACAAAGCGAACCGCCGGGGGGACCCTAACCCGGACACGCTCGCTCTGCTAAACCCTGATATTCCGTTGTATCGCACCGATGTTCATGGTTCCGTACATATCTGGACGGATGGACAAAACTTATGGGTGCGCCCCGATGTACGTTAGGCGTTGAGCTGGAAGAAGAACCAGAACATCCCGAAGTAGAACGCGCCGATAACCCCAGAAATCACCATGATGGGCTTCGGCTTCTTGGCCTTGCTCATACCCGCAACGATGATAGGAATCACAAAAATAGCACAGTTCACGATCAGCATAACGAGGTGATTTTCATCAAAGTACTCAACAGGTGGCCGCCGCCCAATGAAAGCGGTGGACATCTTCGCCACGACAACAGCTAGCAGGGAAAGGCCCATTAGCATCGTTGCCATAATCTGCTTGTCATCCTGCATGAAGAACGCTACCAGATTCAGAAAGAACATGATGTACAGCAACAAGTCCACAACTAGCACGATGCCAGTCCCCGGCAGTAGTGCCTGGGTTATCTCACCAAAATCCATCTGTGGTTTACTCCTCTATACTTCAGCTCAGATTGATAAAACGAACCGCATGAACGCCCATACATCATAGCACAAAGTCTCATCGCACAGACAGCCTATCCCGTCACGGTCAACAAGGGCTGAAGGGTCGTTTCTAAGTTCATACTATCTCGATAATGTACAGCGTGAATCCCCAGGATAGCCGCACCCGCCACATTTTCTGGCATATCGTCAATGAAGATTGTTTCATTCGCAGGTCGTCCAATCCGGTCCAGCACAGCACGATAAGCGGCGGCATCTGGCTTCATCACCCCAATCTCGCTGGAGATTATTAACGGGTCGAACAAGTCTGCGATTCCCAGGCGTGCCAACCTGGGGCGCAACAACCCGGCTGCGTCATTGCTCAACAACGCGACATGGAAGCCGTCAGCGCGTAAACGCCGGATCAAAGCGACCACCGTCTCGTCCATGACATCCCCACCATAGAAATCCCGCGCAAGTTGGCCTTCAGCTTCGGCAAGCGTGATATTCAACCTGTCGGCCACATCTGCCCAGTAGTCTGCCAGGGATAATGCACCGTGTTGTGCGGCTCGCCAGCTATCCGCGTTGTGGACAGCGCGTTCTATGCTTCCCGGTTCCAGGCCCAGGCGAGCATCCCAGGCATGGCGAGGCTTGTAATCACGCGTCTTGAAGATGACCCCGCCAAAATCGAAGATCACTGTGCGTTTGGTCATTCTGTGCTATGCTCCATTACAGGTTCGGTTGGTTGGGTGCATTATAAACGATGAAAAGGGTCATCCTTACACCAGATGCGTTGGGACGCCGCTTCATGCGGTGGTGGAGCAAACGCAATCCGTATATGAAAACCCTGCCCCTCTATGTGGTACGGGCGATCAATAACTTTGTTCGTGATGGGATGCGAAGTGCGGCGGCCCTGGCCTTCTACACGATTCTTTCCATTTTTCCGTTGACGTTACTCGTTGCTGTCGGCATCAGCCGTCTGTTGGGGCCAGCCGTAGCACAGGAACAAATCGTTACTGGGTTGTCATTGTTTCTCCCCGGCGAGACGGTAAACCTGCTGCAAGATAACCTCACAGATGCACTGACCCAGGGGCGTTCATTTGGGCTGGTCGCGATTGTCGGTTTGCTGTGGGCAGCAACGGGGCTGTTCTCCAACATCACCTTCTCGTTGGACCTCATCTTCAGGGTACCGTCCAACCGTAGCCTGTGGCGACAGCGCATTATCGCGGCGTTTATGGCAATCATGCTAATCATGCTGGTGGCGGCGTCATTTCTCACAGCGGGAACGCTCCGGCTGGCGCAGACGGTGTTACTCAACCAACCGAATATCTGGCTGACGATTAGCTCCTACTTCCTGCCGATTGGCCTCAACATGGTCATTTTTGCGATGTTGTTTCGTTACGTCCCGGCGCGGCATGTTTACTGGGATGCGGTGTGGCCTGCGGCGATCCTGGGTGCGCTAGGATGGGAGTTGGCGCGTTTCGGTTTTGGGCTATACCTGACAAATATCGCCAACTATCAGTTTGTATATGGCGGTATTGCCACCGTGATTGTGTTGCAGTTCTGGGCCTATCTGATTGCGGCAGTGTTCATGTTCTCGGCGGAACTGTGCGCCCGCCTCAACGAGTGGTTTCAGGATAACGCTAAAAACCGTCGTGGCCGTCGCCAGCAGATTTTATTCGAAGAACGCCGCCGAGAGAACAAACTTCCGAAGGCAGGCTAAAACAAGAAGGTGATGTCCCCGTGGTTCCGATCTTAGCGGTGGGCTACCCTACGCGCTTGAGCTTGCCTGTTCGCTTGGCGTAGCGTTCTGCCTGCTGAAAGTTCCAGGTACCCAACGGCAAAGACACCAACCCACCGATCACCAGCCCCGGCGCGAGTTCACTGAACGGCGCACTGTCCATGATTGCAGCTCGCACCCCGTTGAGCACATACGTCACCGGGGAAACTTGTGCTAAGGCCTGCACCCAACCCGGTGGTACACCAATCGGATGGTAGACCCCGCTCACTAGCAAAAACGCAGCCTGGACACGTTCCACCAGGGCAATTAACACTGCGCCCAACGTCATGAGCACAGTATTGGTTTTCCGGGGCGGTTTACGCATGAAATCGCCGCGTAGTTCTGTTACCATTAGATTTGAGTTCGTCTCTAGCATCAGGAAAATATCTTGACCAACGACCCTCTTCCAAAACCAAGTAGCCTGGATGACATTGACATCGAGGATGAACTAAAGATTCCCTCAGACGAGGGGCAGGAGCGCACCATCGCCCGGCGGTTGGCATTGCAGATCCTGTATGAGGTGGACACCGCCGAACATCCTTTGGGTGAGGTCATGGCAAACCACTTGAGCCGCTACGCGCTACGAAACCTGACAGTTGACCACACGAGCCGTCTGGTGCATGGCGTGATAGAGTATCAGGATCGCCTTGATATGATTATACAGACGGTCGCGTCGGATTTCCCACTGGATGAGGTGGCGGCTGTGGACCGCAATGTGCTACGCATGGCCCTATATGAGGGAGCAATGATTGACGAGCTTCCCGTTGGGATCGTCTTACAAGAGGCTGTCAAACTCACAGAAACGTTTGCCGGGGACAGTTCGATCCGCTTTGTGAACGGGGTGCTTGGTGGTATCTTCAACAACCCAGAACGGTTGGCGGCCATGCTTGCCGTCGAGATTCCTGACGATGACGAGGATGATGACGACGCATGAACATCTTCAACATCGGGGGCATGGAGCTACTACTGATTATCACAATTGCTTTGATTGTCGCTGGGCCAAAACGTATTGCGATCTGGGCGTATCAGCTTGGGGTATGGGCGTCCAAATTACAAAATCTGTGGAGCGAGTTCGCAAACACACTCCAAAAGGAGATGGACGAAGCCGGATTCGACGTTCAAATTCCGCGCTCGCCGCCTACACGAGACCAAATCACCCGCAGCGTGCAGGAATTCGGGCGCGAAATCTCGAAGGCAGCAGAAGCGCCCATTGAGGAGGTCAAGAAAGAGGTTGAGGGCATCAAAACCAGCCTGGAGGCGGAGAATAGCGCCATCCGCCGAGAGGTGAACGGGACGAATGGCGTGCAACGGGCCGACATGCGCCGTCGTGGGAGTGCGACAGAATCCGAAAATACAGATGACAATGATGATGTGACACCCGGCGACGACGAATCCCCCTCAGAACAACCCGACGCCACAAATATCGACTTTGGTAGCTGGGGAGGCAAACAACCATGACGAACGCACAACCGACACCCATTTACACAGCGGACGGCCAGGGCGCACGTATGTCACTCCTCGAACACTTCGGGGAGCTACGCCGCCGCCTCACATGGGCTTTTGCTGCCATAGTGGTTGGAACCGTGATCGGCGCGTCGGTCGCGGGGCCGGTCCTGCAATATCTCGCGGGGCCATACCTCGCCCTACCTGGCGTGGACGGGTTGCAGGTCTTCGACCCGACAGGCTCGGTTGTGTCTTACTTCCGGGTGGCATTGCTCATCGGCCTGACCATTGCAATCCCGATCATCACCTACCAGGTTGCGATGTTCTTCCTACCGGCTCTCACTCGCAACGAGCGACGCTATTTTCTGCTGACGCTTCCGGCGATTTTCGGCCTGTTTCTGCTGGGAATCGGCTTTGCGTGGTTCGTGCTGATTCCACCCGCGTTGACATTTCTCCAGGGTTTCCAGGAGGGGTTATTCGTCACGGAGTGGGAGGCGGGGCGCTACATCACCTTTGTAACATCCCTGCTGTTCTGGATTGGCTTGGCCTTCGAGACACCGTTGGTGCTGTTCATCCTATCACTGTTGGGCTTTGCGGCACCTGGCCCCCTAATTCGCAATTGGCGGTTGGCGGTGGTCGTTGCCGCAATTGCTGCCGCGCTAATTACACCAACGATTGACCCGGTAAATATGTTCCTGGTGATGGGGCCGCTACTGGTGCTATATACGATCAGTATTGGGCTGGTCGCGATTGGCTCCAGTATGTTCCGCCGCCGGATTGCGCGTGCGAATGACGGACAGCACAGCTAAAGCGCGGGCGCAACGTTTCCGCCGCCGGGTAATTGGCGGTTTGCTTGTCACAATTGTGCTTTTGTTTTCAGTGCTGCCGTTTGGGTTGAGTTTCGCCGGCATGTACTTCTTCGTGGACGGCATGTGTTCGCGCGGAACGACACCAGATTTGCTGGGAATGCCTTATGAGAGTGTGACATTCCCCTCAGCGAATCACACCCATCCAGCATACTTTATTCCAGGAGCGCACCGCGCCGTTGTCGTCATCGCCCCGCCCTACAGCGGCGACGCAGGTACGCAACTTGACTACGCTCGTATTTTCCACGATGCGGGGTTGAGTGTGTTGTCGCTGTCCGGGCGGACGTGTATTGACGGTCCTGTACAGACACTAGGCTATCTCGAAGGGGTTGAGGATGTCGTTGCCGCCTACACTTACCTGGGCACCCGTGACGACGTGGACATCTCGCGTGTCTCGGCGCATGGTTTCTCAGCAGCCGGTGCAGCCGCCCTGTTCGCAGCCGCTGAGATTCCCGAACTACGTGCAGCATCGGCCATGGGCAATTATGAGGACTTCTACGAAGAATTTGGCGTGGTAAACGCCAGCGACAACCCGATTAACCGCATGATAAAGTTCGGTATGCGCAGTGGATACCGAGCCGCCTCGGGTATATCTGTGGAACGCGCCCGGCCTATCGATGCAATACCACGAATCAACCCGCGTCCGATTCTGTTTGTGTATGGCACGACAGAATCCTCACTCAACGGCGGACGGGAGATGTTCGCGCTGGCAGGCGACACCAGCGAGATGTGGGAGGTGCCCGGTGCAGGCCACGGCAATTATCTCGCACTGTTTCCGGAGGAGGGACGCGAAATAATCGGGGGGTTCCATCGTCGGCACCTGCTGGGAGACGAAGCCCCCGACGAGTAGCGTGTTACCTCCCCAACGAACGATGAACACCGCACTATCCTAACAACCCTGACTGGACCATTTTCCATGCGATTTTTCCGCCGTAAACCGCGCCGTGTGCTTGTGATTGGGCTGGACTGCGCCCCACCACACTTGATCTTTGACGAATTTCGCGACGACCTGCCCACATTTGCCCACCTCACCGACAACGGAACGTGGGGAAAGCTCAATTCGTCGGTGCCGTGTATCACCGTCCCAGCATGGTCTAGCATGACCAGTAGCCGCGACCCCGGCACACTCGGGTTTTACGGTTTTCGCAACCGCAAGGACTACAGCTACGACGGATTAGCCGTTGCCGATGGAAGCGCAGTCAAGCACCCACGCATCTGGGACATTACCAGTGCAGCCGGACGCGACAACATCGTGATCGGCGTCCCACAGACCTACCCCGTGCGTCCACTCCATGGACATCTTGTGAGTGGCTTTCTCACACCAAGCACAAGAAGCCAGTTTACATATCCCGCAGTGTTCAAGAACGAGGTTTTGCAGCGTTTCCCACATTACACCTTCGACGCCAAGGGATTTCGTACAGATGACAAAGCGTGGCTTCAGCAGGCCATCAGCGATGTGACCGAGGTGCAATTTCAGCTATTGCAACACGCACTGACAACAAAGCCTTGGGATTTTGCCATGTTCGTCAATATGGGCACAGACCGCATCCATCACGGTTTCTGGCGGCACCACGACCCCCGGCACCGCGCCCACAATCCAAACAGCCCGTTCAGAAACACAATTCGCGACTACTACAAACAAGTTGATACCCATCTCGCCGACCTTTTGGGGCAGGTTGATGATGATGTCACAGTGGTGATCGTCAGCGATCACGGCGTCCGACGTATGGACGGGGGGATTGCACTCAATGAGTGGCTATGGCGTGAGGGATGGCTTGTGTTGAAGGAGGCACCACCAGAGGGAAATATCACGCGCTTTGATGACCTGGCAGTCGATTGGACACGAACCCGTGCCTGGGGTGCAGGCGGTTACTATGGTCGCGTGTTCCTCAACGTGCAGGGGCGTGAACCATCCGGCGTAATCCCAGCAGGTGCTTATGAGGCCACCTGCGCCGAACTCACGGCGGCACTTCAGGAAATCCCGGCTCCTGATGGGTCAGCACTTCACCACATTGTTTATCGCCCAGTAGAGGTCTACACAGAGACGAACAACGTCCCGCCGGACCTCATGGTCTACTTAGGGAATCTACACTGGCGCAGTGTCGGGAGCCTTGGCCATAGTAGCATCTACACGACGGAGAATGACACTGGGCCAGACGATGCCAATCACGCGCCGGAGGGTTTATTTTTAGTCTACGAGCCGAACCGACGCGGGACAGGGGAAATTGCCCCGCATCAACTCATGGACGTTGCGCCCACCGTGCTTAATCGGTTGGGGGTGGCTGTCCCCCACGAGATGCAGGGAACAATTATTCGTTAGTCGTTGTTGAGCAGGCGAAGCTGATACGCCGTCGTTTCGACACGATTATCGAAGTATGAGGCAAACGGGTTATCACCAATCGTCAGGATGTGAACGCCGCTGGCGCTACCATCAAGGCCGAGCGTTGCGTTGACCAGCCCAACACCGCTTAACTCTGCCACGTCGTCCAACTCGCCATCTTCACCCAACACGTAGATGTAAATCCACGGGTCCATTGCCCCACCGCCGAACTCGTAATAAACCCCAAAAAACGCCGGTTCCTCAATCGCGTAGTAGTGTAACACACCATCATTGCGGACCTCATCCTGAACGGTTTCACCTCGTTCCAGCGATTGCGGCGAGATGACACGTAGTTCAAATGGCCCTTCACCCTCTCCGGTGCGTCCGTCGTCCCGCGTGACCATCACCTCATAGTTCCCGGTGTAGGGTAGCTGTAAGGCTACAGAGGACTGGTTAATGGACACGAATTCATTCGAATCTGCCAGGATCTCGTTTGCGTCCGAGAAAACGACGACCTCCGGCCACTGAAAGGCGTTGTCATCTGCCAGCGAGACAACCTGCAACAACACGACATCACCCTCGTCCCCCTGCATATCGTAGAACACCTCAAAACTTGTGTTGCTGATCTCCCCCATGACAACGTCGCCATAGCCCAAGACATCCGGCGCACCGCGACCTTCCTGGGCGGCGACCAAGCCCCCCACCAACAGGCTCACCAACATAACCACGGCAATCAACGAATTCCGCATTGCACATTCCCTTTCTTGTTGTGTGTTAGGGTATCTACCCGAATATACATCAATCCCTAAAAACAGAACAGCACGGCCAAACAAGACCGTGCTGCCAAACGTGCTTCAGTCATGAAGCGAATTTTGCGTTACATGAACGCCTGCATCACCTCGTCCAATACCGCCTTAGGCGGGCGCAGACGCGTGTCGTCTAGTTCTGCAAGCGGTGTTTGCGAGAGTTGCTGCTCCTGCGCCAGCGTGATGCGTGGCTCTTCGTAGTATAGCAGCCCCGTCAGGAACAAGTCCTCGCGAATTGCTTCTTCAAGCAGGGTGACAGCATTCTCGCGGCTACGCGGGTCATAGCCCTTCCCCGTCTTTTTCAGACGGATGAACGAACCATCGTGCATCTCGACCTCGTAGACCTCATCGTCGGCTACGTCATCGGTATCGATGGTAATTTCTTCCCTGGCTTCAATAAAGTCCGGGGAGAGATATTGAATCTCGTGTAGCGGAATCTGATGTTCCTTCCCATAGCCGTAGCTCTTGGTGGAATCGTCCTTGTTGTTGAAAGTGACACACGGGCTGATAATGTCCAGCACCGCCGTCCCCTCATGCGCGACCGCCGCCTTAATCAACTCCTGGACCTGCTTGGCATCACCACTGAAACCACGCGCCACAAATGTCGCCCCACCCACGATAGCCTCCAATGCGAGGTCAATCGGCGGAAGTTCGTTCTTGCCGTAATACTTCAGCACCTGGCCTTCGTCCGCTGTCGCGGAGAACTGGCCCTTTGTCAGCCCATAGACGCCGTTGTTCTCGATGATATAGACCATCGGCACGTTACGGCGAATAATGTGCTTGAACTGGCCGAGACCGATGCTGCCCGTGTCGCCGTCGCCGGAAACCGCAACGGACTTCAGGCCACGGTTGGCGATATGTGCGCCTGTCGCCACAGATGGCATACGCCCGTGAATAGCGTTGAAACCGTGCGACTTGCCCAGAAAGTAGGCTGGCGTCTTGGAGGAACAACCAATACCACTGAGCTTAATCACCTGATGTTGCGGCAACCCAAGATCATAGGCCGCGCTGATGATCTGGTTAGAGATGGAATCGTGACCACAACCGGGGCAGAGCGTGCTCTTGCGCCCCTTGTAGTCGTTACGCGTCAGGCCAAGTGCGTTTGTCTTCGCCATGTCGGTTTAGTTTTCCTGTCCATTGATACCATTTACAATAAAGTCTGGCGCCATCGGCAACGAATCGCCCAACGCCATCGACACCATGTGAGTTGTGTCTTTATTCGTCTCGCTCCGTAAGATGCGAGCAAGCTGACCATCGAAGTTATTCTCTACCACATAAACCTGCTCGTGGTTGAAGATAAAGTCGTAGACCGACTGTGCAACCGGGAGCGCCCGCACACGCATGTAGTCCGTCTCGATCCCACGCCCACGTAGGTGATCCTGCGCTTCAATGATAGCGGCGTCGTTGCTACCGAAAGATAGGATACCGACCTTTTCCCTGCCACTACCGTTGAGAATCGGCTGTGGGAGCTTCCCGCGAGTGCCTTCGAACTTATCTCGCAGGCGCACCATGTTCTTCACCCAATCTTCACCGCGCTCACTGTAGACGGCCATATCATTGTGGCCCGTGCCACGCGTGAAATACGCGCCGAAGGGATGATCCGTACCAGGAAGCGTGCGATATGGGATGTTATCCCCATCTATATCCTTGTAACGGCCCCACATCTCGCCGTACTGCTCCTGGAAGGCGTCTAGGTTTTCCGCATTCAACACCTTACCCCGGTTGATGGGCACCTCTGGATACTCGAACGGCTCGGACATCCACATATTCATGCCCAAGTCCAGGTCACTCGCGACGAAAATCGGCGTTTGCAGTTGGTCCGCAAGGTCAAGCGAACGCCACCCGAACTCGAAGCACTCCGCAACTGTCCCCGGCAACAGGCAAATTTGGCGGCTGTCGCCGTGGCCCAAGTTATAAATGAAGGTAATATCGCCCTGGGAAGTGCGGGTTGGTAGGCCCGTGGAAGGTCCCATACGGGTAATATCCCAGATCACACACGGAATTTCCGCGAACTGTGCCAGCCCGGTAAACTCGGCCATCAAGCTAATACCGGGGCCGCTGGTGGCGGTCATGGACCGCGCGCCAGCCCAACCCGCACCGACAACCATCCCGATAGCGGCCAACTCGTCCTCGGCCTGCACAACTGCCACAGTTTCCTCACCTGTCTCCGAGTCTCTACGAATCTTCTTGTGCTTGATAACGCTATCTACAAGGCTGGTGGACGGTGTGATCGGGTACCAGGCGACCATTCCAACCCCACCGAAAAGCGCCCCCAGGGCGGCAGCCTCGTTGCCGTCGATCAGAATTTTGCCTTCAGTTAGGTTCAGCGGTGCGAAACTGTACGGGTCACGCTTTTCGACGTTCTCCAAGACATACTGCGCGGCCATTTCCACCAACGGGAAGTTCATGTCCGCCAGTTTTGCACGTCCGTTGAAGTTGTCTAACAGGGCCTGGTAGATGACATCTAGCCGGATTCCGAATAACTGCGCAACGAAACCCACATACACCATATTGGCGATACGGTCACGGAACGCGGACGGAATCTCGGCCTGCCTCAGCATGTCTTTGACGGGCATCTCATAGTAGGTGATGTCCTCGCGGCTCTGGCTCCATTTCCACTCCGCAGGGAGCAGAACGACACCACCGGGCGGGGTATTCTGGATGTCCTCGGCTGCGGTATCCTGATTCATAGCGATCACAATTTCGGTGGTCGCACGACGCGCCACGTAGCCGTCCTTGCTCACACGGATGGTGTACCAAGTTGGCAGGCCCTTGATATTACTAGGAAACAGATTTTTACCGTTAACAGGGATCCCCATTTTGAACAGGGCGCGAATCAGCAACCCGTTTGAGGTTTGGCTACCAGAGCCATTTTTGGTCGCAACAGTGAAGGCAAAATCGTTGACGATGTCCCCTCCAGTACGTACCGAGTTTTCACTTTGTAAGTTTACAGCCATCAAGTCTCAGCGCGTAAAGCGCGTGCTCCTTTCATGGGTTGAATTTAGTCTTGCGAGTCGGCATCCGACATCTCATCATCTGACAGGCGTTGCATCTGTGGTTGCACGCGCAGTAGCTGGGTGTGTTCCACAAACAACTCCCGCGCCTCATCAAAAGCCCCTGCACAAATGCCATTGAGAATCTGCTCGTGATAGTCCCACACCTTTTGGTGATAGGCGTAATCCGCATAGCGATTCAGTTCAACAGCCTCATAAGCGTCCCAGTATGCCTCTAGCAATCCAGTCACGAACATATTATCCAGGTTCTTAAAGACGGTGAGATGGAACGCACGATGCTCACTATGGGGAATCTGAATCCACTTACCCGCAGTGAGCTTCTGCCTCGCACTCTCGATCTGTTGGCGCATCGCCTGCTTGTCCGCCCCTGTTAATGTCGCGCAGGCTTCGTTCCAGTAGGCGGTTTCAATATGTAACCGCAGAGAGCTAAACAACTCAAACTGCTGCACATCGCACGCCAACGCAAACAAGAGGCTCAACCGAACTGCCGGGGTAAAACTGAAATCCTTGAGGCGCATTCCCGTTTTTGATCGAACCTCAACCAAACCCATCGCCCGCGCCACTTCCAACTGTTCGCGAATCTTGCTAACGCTGATGTTCAGGTAATCTTCGCTTTTAAGCTGGTTGATGGTTGGTAGACGATCACCCGGCGTGTGGGTGCTACTCGCCAGGAAATTTAACAGGTCGTTGTCAAGGTCAATTTGAGGCATACGCTCTATTCATCAGATAAATACGATTAATCGGTCCAATAAGACTGTAGCACAGTAAATGTTGGCTTGTAAACCATTTTCGGTTGGGGCGCTTTATCTTTAATCTTTTTGTGAAGGGCTTCACAACATGAGGCTAAAAACCACAAAAAAAATCCCACCGTGATAGTGGGATAAACTGATGTAGTGAAAATCAGAGGTGGACCTGGCCCGCCATATGTTGCACACGGCGCAGAATCCAACGGAGATCATCATCGTTGGCAACAAAATCTCGCCGATCCAGATCAACCTCTAGCACAGGGGACGCCGACCAATGATCGATCCAATTATTATAGAGCTGGTTCAACTGCTCAACGTAGGCTGGGTCAATGTCCTGCTCAAAGTCACGCCCGCGTTTGGCAATATGCCGTAACAACGTCGATGTGCTGGCCCGTAGGTAGACCACCAAATCCGGCGGCGGCAGGAAGCCACTCACGGCCATGTACAGGCTGTGATAGGCGTTGTAGTCGCGTTCGCTCATCTTGCCCTGCTTGTACAGGTTACACGCGAAAATCTCCGCATCTTCGTAGACAGTACGATCCTGTACGGCGCTCCCTGGATGGTCCACTAGTTGACGGTGGTGCTCCAGGCGTTTTCCCAGGAAAAACACCTGTGAGTGGAAGCTCCAACGCTGCATATCCTGGTAGAAGTCCTCCAGGTAGGGATTTTCGGCGTTTGCCTCGTAGAAGGGCTTCCACCCGAAAGCCTCCGAAAGTAGGCGCGTCAGCGAGCTTTTGCCCGCCCCAATGTTCCCAGCGACGGCTATAAATACGTCGCGCTTCGAGGATGTTAACCGAGCATCCTGTGTGAATGTGATATGGGTCATGATGTATATAGTGGCTGTCCTGTGATAGGAAAAAAACAGCGCCGTCAACCGAGCGCATGACGACACTGTTTGGAGTATAGCACGCCTGTTTTGTACAATGCTTTGGCAGCACTGTTACAGAACGGTTTGATTCAACGCAGTTTGCTCAGGCGCTCGCAGGCAGCTTCGAGTGAGGTATCTCGTTTACAGTAGGCAAAGCGCACATAATGGCTCGCGATTGCCTTGTGCGAGTCACTGTAGAAGGCGGAGGGCGGTATGGCCGCAACACCAATCTCAGTAATGAGATGCTGAACAAACGCCACATCATCGCCATCGAACACGTCGGAAAAATCCGCCAGTACATAGAACGCACCATTCGGGGTGGTGTAACGTAACCCTGCTGCATCTAAGCCTTGTAGTATCAACGTCCGCTTCCGTTGATACATCTCATCAAGCCCGGCGTAATAATCATCACCGAGGTGAAGCGCGTGCGCCGCACCAATCTGTGAGGGGTGATTGATCGCAAAGGCCATCAACTGATGCGCCCGCCACACCCCCGCGATCATATCGGGATGCCCTGTCACCCAGCCAATTTTCCAGCCGGTCGCGCTAAACGTCTTAGCAATGCTACTGATGGAAATTGTCCGCTCGAACATACCCGGCAGTGTCGAAATGGGAATATGTTGCGCGTTGTCGTAGGTCAGATGTTCGTAGACCTCATCCGCGATGCACAGCGCGTCATGTTCGACACACAGCGCGGCAATCGTCTCTAGCTCGGCACGAGTGAAGGTACGCCCTGTGGGGTTGTTGGGCGTGTTAATCATGATGGCACGGGTGCGCCCTGTGAAGGCCGCCCGCAGCTTTTCCGCGTCTAGTGTCCAGTCGGGCGCATCCAACGGCACATAAACGGGTGTCCCTCCTGCCATCTCAATACTTGGAACGTAAATGTCGTAGAACGGCTCAATAACGATCACCTCATCACCCGGATCAATGCTCCCGGCCACCGCCGCAAAAATTGCCTCGGTCGCCCCACAGGTGACGATGATGCCGCCATTGGTGTTCAGGTCAACCCCGTAGAACCGTTGCGCGTGGTCGGCAATGGCCTCCCGCAAGACAGGCGCACCGAAACCCGGCGCATACTGGTTGAAGTTACCAGAGCGAAACGCGCTCACCGCTGCCTCAATCATACTCTGTGGGCCGTCGTAGTCCGGCTTCCCCTGGCCGAGATTCACCGTTTCATACTGTGCAGCGAGGTTGTTAATCTCCGTAAAAATGGTCGTGCCATACTTCTGCACCCGCTTGGCTAACTGTGGCATAATGCCATATGACTCCTAAACGATCATTTATTTCTTGTCTGGTGGGTTCAGGTCCAGGCATTTGTAGATAAGATAAACTGCCTCGCCAAAGCTATTGCGCAGAATACCGTTTTTCTCATCGTGCCATTCAAGTGTGATGGGCATGATGGTTACAAGGCCTGGCGTGCGGCGGTCGCCAGTTGGTCCACACGCTCATTATATTCGTTGTCTGCGTGGCCCTTAACCCACTTCCAGGTCACCCCATGACGTGAAGCAGCTTCGTCCAAGCGCACCCACAAATCACGGTTTTTGACGGGTTTCTTGCTGGCGGTTTTCCAGCCATTACGCTTCCAGTTCGCCATCCACGAGGTGATCCCGTTTTTGAGGTATTGGCTGTCGGTGTACAGTACGACCGCACACGGTTCCTGGAGCGCTTCTAAGGCCTCAATCGCCGCTGTAAGTTCCATCTGGTTGTTGGTCGTTTTGTGGTCGCCGCCGGATAGTTCTTTCGAGGCTTCCTCATATATCAACAGTGCCGCCCAACCCCCCGGACCCGGATTCGGCTTACAGCCGCCGTCCGTGTAGATCACCACCTTTTTCATCTGCTACGCCCTTCCCCATCCATCAGATTAAGGACACCACTAGCATGTCCATCCTCCCTTTATACTACAACCTAGCTAACATCGCTGCGACGGTCCTTAAGCTGTTCAATGCGCTGGCGCAGTAGCGCGTGTTCTGGTAGCTCTAGGTCGGGGTCCTCGGCGTAGATGGTGCGGGCCTCGCGGTGGGCCATCTCGGTAAGTTCAGGCGTAACTTCCTCTGGAAAGCTAATTTGCCGTTCATGACTGCTCTGGCGCGTGCCGAGCAAATCCCCAACACCGCGTAACTCTAGATCTTTCTCCGCCAGCACGAAACCATCTGTCGTTTCCGTCATGATCTGTAGACGTTGCTCGGCGGTTTCAGTCGTGGTGTCTGGCACAAGTAAGCAATAGCCCGGGTACTGTCCACGACCGACGCGCCCCCGGAACTGGTGCAACTGTGACAGGCCGAAGCGATTCGCCCCCTCAATCATCATTACGGTGGCATTGGGGATGTTTACGCCGACTTCTGCTACGGATGTGGTCACCATCACGTCGAATTCACCAGCGGCGAAGGCGTGCATGATCTTATCTTTTTCGTCGGGTTTCATCTGCCCGTGGAGCAACCCTACCCGGTGTTCGTAGAACACCCGCTGTAACTTCTCGAAGTTTTCCACAGCAGCAGGCGCGTCAATCTTATCGGACGCTTCGACCAACGGATGCACGATAAACGCCTGTCGCCCCTCCTCAAGATGGCGCTTGATGAAGTCGTAGCAAACCTCGCGCTTGTTCGGGTATTGGATGTGCGTCTTAACCGGGGTGCGGCCCGGCGGCATTTCGTCAATGATGCTTAGGTCGAGGTCGGCAAACTGCACCAAAGCCAAACTGCGTGGGATGGGCGTGGCGCTCATCGACAGGAAGTGCGGGTTGGTCCCCTTACCGCGCAGTGTCCCACGCTGCTCTACTCCAAAACGGTGTTGCTCGTCTACAATCGCCAATCCGAGGTTATTGAAGTGTACGCCAGCCTGGAACAGCGCATGTGTCCCGACAATCACATCAATACTGCCGTCAGCTAACCCCGCATAGACGGCATCACGCTCCGCCTTTTTCAGCGATCCGGTTAGCAACGCAACGCTCGGTTGATGATCGCCGGGCGTGTTCGCCAACGCCTCGCTCACGCTCTTGAAATGCTGTTCAGCAAGAATACTCGTGGGAGCCATCAGCGCGGCCTGCTTGCCATTGGCGACGGTTGCCGCCAGCGCAATAATCGCGACTGCCGTTTTACCCGCACCAACATCGCCCTGCACCATACGGTTCATCGGCACATCGTGGGCCACATCGTCCAAGATTTCATCCACCGTGCGGCGCTGTGCTCCCGTCAGCTCATAGGGAAAAACCGCCCCGATGAAGTCGTTCAGCCAGTCTACCGTCACCGTGATGGGGTCCGCCGGGACTTCCTGCCAGACACGCCGATTTTGCAGTAGGGTCAACTGCATTAGCGTTAGATCATCGAACGTCAGCCGCCGCCGAGCATGGTAGAGGTAATCCCAGCCTTTTGGAAAATGCACATTGTCAATGGCCCAACCCAAATCAGCGAGATCATTACGCTCCAATACGGCTAACGGCATATAATCCGGGATACGCGCCGACCAGAAACCCACCGCTGTCTCCATCAGCCCCCGCAGACGCTTGGCCTTCAATCCCTCCGTGAGACGATACACCGGGACAATGCCACGCGATTGCAGGTTATCGGTTTCCAGCGGCTCCCACTCCACCTTCTTGAGTTGAAGCTGGTTACGATAAACGTCTGTCTCGCCACTGACAACCAACTGATCGCCGTCACGAACCTTGTTTCGCATCCAGCCCTGGCCGAACATCACAATTTGCAGGCGTGCCGTGCCGTCATCCAACTGGAAGGCAAAATCCTTACGCCCCCCCCCACCCACACGAACGTGTGTGTTGCGCACTGTACCGATGACCGTCACCGTCATTTCGGGGTCTAGCTTGGCAATCGGCAGCATCTTGGTGTAATCGTCATACCGCAAGGGATAGTACGCCAACATATCATCTACCGTCGTGATCGCTCGCCCGGCGCGTGTCTTGAGGTTGGCAAGGGTTTCCCCCATGCGCTTACCTACCCCCTTGATGGCGGTGACATCAGCAGCCAGGCCACGCATCAGGTCCGCGAGTTCTTCCGGGTCAGCATCTGGGCGTGGGCCACGCGGCGGGCTTTCCAGGCGCGGCTCCAGCGGCAGATCAAGTTCGGCATCGGCATGAGCCTCTTCGAACTCAACTTCTAACGGGGTGTGATTGTTGACAGTGGATGTCGCCGGGGACGATTCTGGCGGCTTTGGCCTACCCGCCTTCGCTGCTGCGGCCCGTTCACGCGCCACCGCAGAGCTTTTATCGGACCTGGGCGGTGTAGATGGTTGTTTCTCCGGCGGGGAGTCCGCCTTCCCCACGTCAGACCAATCCTCACGCGGCACAAAGTCCTCACGCGGCACCTTCACCCGCATCATGACTCGGTCCAACATATACGAGACGATTTCGTGGCGCTCGTTCTTGCCCTCAACCTCCGCATAGCCCTCCATCAACTGTGCGAGATCATCCACCAACAAATGATGCATCTCTATCCGCGCCTGGCGGTGAGCATTAGCCGTCCACTCTTGCGCGAAAGCCCCCAACCCACCGATAACGGCACTGTCGTTGTAACCCTGGTCGCGCTCCAGCTTGAGAATTTTGACCAGGGTTTCTAATGCAGATGGCATAGCGGGTCTAGTCTCTCCAGTTTTTACGAACGGTGGCAATGCCGATCCCGTTGGGGCCAGTGTGGGTGCCAATCACAGGTGAGGTCATGACTACCTCATGGCCGGACGGCAGATGATCCCCCAGCATTTCAGCGTAGATGGATACCGCTGGCAGATTATGGCTGTGCAACAACGCAGCCCGCTCTAACAGACCCTCATTCTGGGTCAGCCGCACCAAATCCTTAATCCAGGCACGCTGGGTACGTGTCCGCGAGACAGCTGCAACTTCGCCGTGCTTCACCCGCACAATTGGACGAATTCGTAACATGCTGCCCATCGTCGCCTGGGTCCACCCGATGCGCCCCCCTTTCCGCAGGTAGACGAGCGTTTCCATCGCCGCGTAGACCATCATGTTATCGCGAACACGACGCATTGCATCCAACACAGTAGCCAAGTCGCCTGTTTCCTCCGCGACCTCCGCACCGATAATGGCCTGCCAGCCACCGCCCATACTCAACGTCTCGCTGTCCCACATAGTCACGGTGCCTTCTGGTAATTTGGACGCGGCCAACCGTAGCACATTGTGTGTGTTACTTAGCTTGTTGGCGATAGTCACGACAATCACATGGTCCGCACGACCGAGGGCCTCCTGAAGCGCGTTTTCAGCGTCGGTTACGGAGGGGGCAGACGTTTGTGGGAACGGGTCTAGGTCTGGGATGATTTCATAGTAATTCACCCGGTCAAAGCTCACCCCATCATCAGCATGGCTGGTGTTGTTGTAGTTGATGTACAGAGGAGACACAACCATTTGATGTGTTTTTACGTAGGACGCCGGCACATCACAGCCACTATCGACCACAAATCGAATTTTCACGAGGTTTCTTCCGTATCATCATCAAAGGGTGCCTCTAGTACAACCAACCCCGTGCCGTCTGCGCCAATGAGGGCAGCCAATGACGGGCTATACACAGCGTAGGGAAAATGCTTACTTTCAAACTCGGCCATCAACCGATCTTGCAAGGCGCGTGTTTGCTCACTCATGTGGGTGCGGTGGTTTAGGATAAGCACATCTTCAAGGTCCACAAACTCCACCGCAAAATCCACCAGGCGATCAACCGCTTGTGACCGGGACCGCACCTTCTCCATCGTCTGTAGCATCCCCCCCTCAACCGTCAGCAGCGGCAGTGTCTCGTGCATCGTGCCCAGGATGGCGTGAGCAGGTGCCATGAGCTTATTCCGCATGAGGTAGTTCATCGTCTCAACGTAGTAAACAGAGTAAACACGCTCTGTTGCGCCACGCACCAGCCGCACAACCTCATCAAGGTTATTTTCCTGCTCAATGACGCGCACTGCCGCCCGAACAACCATCCCCTGCGCGGCGTCGAGTGTTTGCGAGTCAATCACTGCGATGGAGATGGTCCCTCGTAGCTGTTCTGCGGCGGCCAGCGCATTCGCCCAACTCGTAGATAACTGGCGTGACGCATGAATCGACAGAATAGCGTCATAGTCACGGGCCAGCGCTGCATAAACCGCCACGTAATCATCCACCGAAGGCGGGACAACCTTCGGTGGTGTGACCTGATGTGCGATCAACTCAAGCGCCTCACCACTGCTGAGGTCCACCCCCTCCCGGTACGTCGTCCCAGCAATATGGAGCGTATTCGGCACCACTGTCACCGGATACTGGGCAATTAGATGGGGGTGGGCAAAATGGGCGTAGCTGTCGGTTACGATGTGTGTCTGCAAAATGTCCTACTCGACACTAATCAGATAGGGGTAGAGCGGTTGACCACCGGAAACCGCCTCGAACTCAACATCCTCAAAGGCTTCGGCCAGGGCACCCACAAGCGCGGCGGCACTCGCTTCACTTTCCTGAGAACCATAGTAGAGCGTCACCAACTCGCTAGAGGGTGACATGGTGCGCTTCAACGTCGCTGTGATGACTCCGGTCATGTCATCACCAGCTTCCACCAGCTTGCCATCCACAATACCGATGATCTGTCCCTCATTAATGTCAACGCCATCAAGTTTGACGGTGCGTGTCGCCTCAGTGATTTCCACCGTAATAACCTCGTGCATTGCCTCGCGCATGTTCTCGGAGATTGCCTCCAAGTCGTTGGCATCGGCAGCGTTCATGTAGCTCATCATCGCGGCAATACCTTGTGGCAAGGTGCGCGTCGCGACCACCTCCACCTTCTTGTCCATGTTCACCGCAGCGATCTTAGCGGCCTGCTGCGCGGCCATGAGAATGTTCTTGTTGTTTGGCAACAAGACGATTTTGTGATTGTCCAACGCATCAATCGCCGCCACGAAATCCTCCGTACTAGGATTCATCGTCTGGCCGCCCTGAATGATGTAGGAAGCCTGAAACTCGTTCTGGAAAATGCGCTGCAAGCCATCTCCCGTGACGACGGTCACAATTGCTACACCCTCCACCTGATTGACCACACCAGACTCACGCTCAACACGCGCCTGCACATATCCCTGGTATTGCATCTGCATATTCTCTACAACGATGTCGTCAATCTCCGCGCCCAAGGTCGCCACAGCGTAGTTGATCGGTTCAGCGGGGTTATGGACATGGACGTGAACCTTCACCAGTTGTGGGTCACCGACCACTAACGTAGACCAACCCATTGCATCAATGTCATCCCGAATCTTCGCCACGTCCAGGTCATCCCCGTGGATGAGGAACTGAACGTCATAGCCGTAACCCTCTTCATCCTCAGGCACGAGTGCATCTTGCCAGTTAGCGGCGCTGGCGTTAGTACTCATACTATCCTCGCTGACCTTAACCGGTTTCCCCTCCAGGAAACGCAACATCCCCTCCATAATGTAGAGCCATCCTGTACCGCCAGAGTCCACCACCCCTGCGTCCTTGAGCACCGGGAGCAGGTCCGGTGTGCGTTGTAAGCTGGCCTTTGCCGCCTCCACCAAATCCTCCAACAGCGGGCGCAGCGGTGCATCTGGTTCATTCTGGGCGCGTTCAATCACAGCGGCCATCCCCTCACGCGAAACGGTGAGGATGGTGCCTTCCACGGGGTCTCTCACCGCATTGTAGGCGTATTCTTCAGCCACCTTGCACGCTGCGGCCATCTGCGTCGCGTTAAATGTCTCCAGGTCTTTGACGCCCTCAGCAAAACCAGCTAGCAACTGCGACAAGATCACGCCAGAGTTACCACGAGCGCCCATCAACGCCCCGCGTGCAACCGCGCTAGCGACTCGCCCGACATGCGTGTCTTCCTCTAGTTTAGACACTTCCTCATAGGCCTTCCGCATGGTCAGGTGCATGTTGGTTCCCGTGTCGCCATCCGGCACGGGGAACACGTTCAACTGGTTGACATGTTTCATATTGTTCTCTAACCATGCGTGGCCCGCCGCAACCAGCCACTTGAACAGGTGGCCGTCACAGGTGTAGCGGTGAAGCTGGTTGGTCGTTACATCCATTGGTTCCATCGTAAATAGAATCCTTACATTCATACCTTCAACGAACTACCACCGATAACACGCAAGGCACGAGTTCGTCACTCTATGTTTCATCAACATTTCATAAAATAGCGACAACACATGAGTCACTGCCAAACTAGTTTGTGTGTACTGTCATCATATCTTGTGAGATCAGTCATTTCGTGCCGCCTCTAAGACAGCCTGTAATGCCGCGATGTTATCCACAATAGGCTTCTCGTTGAACACTGCCGACCCCACCACCAATACATCTGCTCCGGCCTGTGTGACAGCCGTCGCCGTCTCCAAGTTCACGCCACCATCTGCCAGAATTGGGAAGTCGTACATCTTACGCTCCTGGGCCATTGCCCGCAATCTGGCAATCTTTCCTAGCGTCTCCTGGATCAGCTTCTGACCCCCAAAACCAGGGCTAACCGTCATCACGACGGCCTCATCCAGAATGGGCAACACATCGTAGAGCGCCGCCGCTCGTGTGTGTGGATTGATCGCCACACCTGCACGGCAACCGTTTCGTTTTATCATGTTGAGCGTGCGGTAAAGGTCCGGGCAGGCCTCATAGTGGACAGAGATCACGTCCGCGCCTGCCTCTGCAAATGCCGGGATCAACGGCTCTGGGTCAGTCATCATCAGGTGAACGTCCAGCGGTAAATCCGTCACACGGCGCACTGCGTCCACCACCAACGGCCCCATCGTTAAGTTCGGGACAAAATGCCCATCCATAACGTCAATATGGATTAGCCCAGCACCTGCGGCTTGGGCCTCCTGAACCTGTTCGCCCAAGCGCGTAAAATCTGCGGCAAGAATGGATGGTGCAAGAATAGCTTTGTCCACGATAAAACTCTTTACAGTTCTTTAGATTGGCCTCAACATCTTACAGATTTCACTCAGAAACCGCAACCACCGAGCGCGTTCGCAGCTCCAACAAACCCCCAAACGCAATCAGCATCACAGCCAAACCCAAAATAATTGGTAATCCGTTGTTGAGCCGTTCTTCAAGTGACGGTTGCGGGGTCGGCAACAGGCACCCTGTAACCTCATCTGCCATCGGCAGATCAGTATAGATTGCCAGTGGCACCGCCGCTACTGCATCCACATAGACCACCAGCGCATCCGTGCCAGCAAATGTTCCATCAAAACCCGGTGGCTGCCATACCTGCCCCCAGGCAATCCGGGTTTCCCCAAAAAACTCGCCCACAACCAACGCGGGTAAACCCACACGCGCAGGCAGGTGATAGTCTCGTTGCAGGTAAGCCGTGGCGACAGAGCGCACCAGCAAAGCGGCGCGTTCGTCGGTTAGCACGGCTGTGGCGTGCATTTCTGGCGAGGGTGTGGACAATGGCTCGGTATGGACCTCACCAATTGCGACACTGCAATCCACGATCTCCACATCTTCTACTGACACGACCTGTTCCGGTAACAACGTTGGGAACGGAATCCGCGAGGCAAGCGCCGCCTGTTGCATCACGAGTTGCCATATGATGTACAACAACAACCCCACCATCACCGTTAAACGTGCCTTCACTCGGTTGCTCACAGTTACCTCTATCAGTTGCCATACGGTGATTCACAACCATCATAGCGTAGAACAACGATTGGATAGGCACATCGGCTTATCCGACACTCAGCATTGGCCGCTATACTTTGAAGTTAAGCAAAGTTGGGACGCACATCGAAAGGAATTGATGCAGGCATGGCAGACATGATCTACAAAAAAGCTGGAAAATCCGGCCTTAAAATCAGCGCCATCTCGATCGGGGCATGGCTCACCTACGGCCAGGACGGCACTGTAGAGGACGACATCGCCAAACAGTGTATTCGGGCGGCAATTGAGGGCGGTGTGAACTTCATTGACGTGGCGGACATGTACGCCAAGGGCGGCGCAGAAACCACTGTTGGCAAGATCATCAAGGACTACGAGCGTCACAAGTTGGTCATCAGCACCAAGGCGTTCTGGCCGATGAGCGATGACGTAAACGACCGGGGCCTCTCTCGTAAGCACGTTACGGAGTCCGTCCACAACTCGCTGAGGCGGTTCGATACAGACTATGTGGACATCTTTTTCTGCCACCGTTTCGACCCCGAAACCCCGGTCGAGGAAACTGTGGTTGCGATCGGCGATTTGATCCGCCAGGGAAAAATCCTCTACTGGGGGACGAGCATGTGGAGCGCCCCACAGTTGGAGCGCGGTCTGGCCGTCGCCAAAGAGAACGGTATTCCCCGCCCGATTTTGGAACAGCCTATCTACAACATGCTGGACCGTACACAGGTCGAGGGTGACGTTGAGGAAACCGTCCACAACAACGGGATGGGCCTCGTGGTATGGTCGCCGTTGGCAGGCGGTATGCTGACAGGCAAGTACAACGACGGCATCCCAGAGGGTAGCCGTGCCACCTCATTTAGAGGCGACTGGTTCCAAGAACAAGTGAAGGACGAAGAACGTCTGAACGTCGTGCGTGAGCTGACGAAGTTCGCTGAGGTTGAACTCGGCACAACACCTGCGGCCCTGGCGTTGGCCTGGGCCATGCACCACCGCGATGTCAGCAGTGTGATTACCGGCGCGACCAAGCCGTCCCACGTCGAGAGCAACCTCAAAGCACTAGAGGTTAAAATTACTGACGACATCGAGACCAAAATCGAGGAAATACTAGGGAACCGTCCAGAGGACAGCCGCCGCTAATATCGGGGATTTCTCCCCATGTCGTATCACGGTATGGTAAGGACAGAAAAGTAACATCTGTCCCTACCATCGCACTCACAAAGGGGGGTGATTATGCACTGTCGTTTGTCAATAGGGGTGCTCATGGCTTTCGTTCTGGCGGCCTGCGGCCCAGCCAACGACGCGGTTCTGCCAACAGTGGCTTTTCTTCCCACTGACGTTGTTGTTGAGGCGACAGCAACCCCACCCCCGACGATTGCGCCGCGTAGCACACTCCCACCCACATTCACCCCAACCACTGCCCCAACAGCCATCCCGCCAACAGCAACCGTCACCCCCACGCTCACCCAGACAGTTGAACCCACCAGCGCACTCGGTTACCCGCTAGACGCCCCACAGAACTTCCCGGTCAACCTTACTGTGCGGGGTGGCGGCTTTAACATCTCAGCCGCACCACCGCCCGCCGTTCAATACACTTACAATACGGACATATATCGCCTACAAGTGGCATATAATGGTAAGGACGGACAGACTTTAACCCTCGTGCTATCAATCCAAGAGCGCATTTCACCGGGGGATTATGCCCTCGCCTTATGTGATGATACGGACGGCACCATACCGAATGGTGAGAACCAGTGTCTCAGCATCATCTACACCAACACAGGCATAGCGGCGGCCAACGTCAACGGTGGTGCGTTAAACCTTATCTCACTGGCCCCGTTGAACGCCAGTCTCTCCGCAGACCTCGCAGGTACACGCCTGCCCAACAGCGAAGACACCCGCTACAACGCTGATGCGCCCATCACGTTGACATTGGAGGTCGCAGGGCAAGCAAGCACGAACTAACCATTGAGGGGGATATCGTCGGGATTCAAGAATTTGGTGGTAAGCTGGCCGCAACCGGCGTCAATATCAATACCCCGGCGCACCCGAACCGTCGCACTAACGCCATAGTTCGCCAATGTCTCGATGAAAGCATCCGTTGCGGCAATCTCGGACGGTGTGCCGTTGTATCCGGCGGTCGGGTTCAGCGGAATCACGTTGACGTGGCACAACATCCCCTGGAGCAAACGCCCAAGCGCCTGTGCCTGTTTTTGGGTATCCGTCTCGCCATGTATGAGCGCCCACTCGAACGTCACCCGCCGCCCGGCCTTAGCGATATAGTAACGACAAGCATCTATCAACTCGGTAATGTCCCAGCGACGATTGACAGGCAACAGCGCACCACGCGCATCATCATCTGACGCATGCAGGCTAATCGCCAACTTGACCTGTAAACCTTCATCTGCGAATTGGCGGATCTGTGGCACCAACCCCACTGTACTCACAGTAATGTGGCGTGCACCGATGTTCAGATCATCCATGAGGCGGTGCATCACCCCTACCGAACCCTCGTAGTTGTGAAACGGCTCACCCATTCCCATCAAAACCACATTCGACAGGCGCTCATCCACTTCGGCCAACTCCCGCGCGAACACCATCGCCTGCTCAAAAATCTCCGCAACACTCAGGTGCCGCATGAAGCCCATCTGCCCTGTAGCACAGAACACACAGCCCATCGCGCACCCTGCCTGTGTGGAAATACAGGCTGTACGCCGTCCGTCCTCGTAGACCATTAGAACCGCTTCGATGAGCTTGCCGTCTGGCAACGCATAAACCCGTTTCACCGTGCCGTCGGTGCTGCGTTGCTCCGTCACCAAACGCAGCGTGCCTAACATTGTCGATGTCGCCAAACGCTCCCGGAGCTTCTGCGGTAGATTGGTCATTGCCCCAAGCTTGGTGACACGCTGTTCATAGAGCCAATGCCAAATCTGTTTCGCACGAAAACCGGGTTCTGCCCAGCTTTTCAACAGCGCACTCAGTTCCTCGAAACTCAGCGCATACAAATTGATGCGGTCATCTGTCTGTTGCATAGTTCGCGTGCCCTATTCCTTCCCACGTGACACAATATTCGCGAGTGCCTCCGCCGCTAGATAACGCGTGTACTGATTTTCCGCAAACATCAATTTCTGTAAGCCCTTTTCGGCATTTTTCCCGCCAATGCGTGCGACAGCCTGGGCCACTTTATGCTGTACTTGACGGTTGACATCTGTCTCTAACACTGCCAGGAGCAATGGCACAAAGCGTTCGTCACCCAGGGTTCCAAGCACCCCCGCCGCCGTAACCCGGTCTAGCGGTTCGTCGCCGTCGCGCAACACTTCCCCCGCCGCCTCTAAAAAGTAACTCCGTAGATTTTCCATGATAGGGTTCTTGTCCCGTTTATGCCATTCAATCGAATAAAATTGTCGTGCGCTATCGTCTGCGTCGTCCAGCCAATAAGCCAACCACCACCAGTAACACCGCCAGCCCTGCAACCCCCATCAATGCTAACTGTACGATTTGCGGTTCTACAGGCAAGGTCGCCGTTGGTGGTGGCACAGGCGTCGCCGTCGGTGTTGGGGTGAACACATCTCGTGCCGCGCGTGGCGTCACTGTTGAGGTTTCCGTAGGAGGCAGGGGCGTCGACGTGATTGTCGGTGTCGCGGTAAGTGTCGATGTCGGTAGCGGTGTACGTGTTGGGGTCACGGGTGTCGCAGATGGCGTAAACGTCGGCGTCAGCGTTGGCCCCGCGTACAAATTTAACGCGTATACACCTGGCGCACCCTCCGTGAACAACCAAATTTCCCACGCAGCAAACAGATCATCCAGAGTATCACCTGTTTGCTGTGTAAAGCGCGTTGCGAAGGTTTCTGTGGTGCCTAACGAGCGTGCCAATTCAAACACGGCTTCTAGCCCGTAAACCTGTGCCATGTAAACGACCAACCCATAACTCTGTGACTCCCACACGCGCTGCCCCTGCTCACCAAGGTCTACAGGGGGTTCGCGCAAATCGGCCAACGTCAGCAACTGTCCATTCCGCGCCGCCCCACGAGCCGCCAACGTTAACTGCCCTTTGTCATTTTCATCACGATACAATGTCAACAACCCAAACTCAAACCATGCTGGAACGTTTGCCCCAGACCACAACGGCGCATAGGCACGGTCAAACAACAACGGCGTCAGAGCGGCCTCAGCCCGTGCCAAGCTAGCCGACGACAACTCAAAGACAAAATACCCCGACTGCGTGTAGAGATCGCGTGCGCGATCAGCCTCACACGGAATCGCCTGTGGGCCGACCACCGGGTTTACAACAGCCGGACGTCCATCTACAGTCAGACATTCCAGCGTAAACGGTGATGGATATAAGACCACCTCTAACGGTTCGTCGATGGCACCCGCCTCCTCTGCAAGCAATGCATAGATCGGGCGCAGGCGTTCTAGCACCTGTGCGGGGTCTAACACATCAAGGGGAACGGTCAACGTCAATGGCAATTCACCGACATTGATCTCTTCTTCCCACTGTACTCGGTGATCGGTGAAGGGCAACTCGCCTGCAACCTGGTCCATCTCACCATTCGATAAGGTCAGTGTCAACGTGTATGTCACATCCTCAAAAACAAGAGGCATTTCGTCAGCCCCCTCAAACTCCCAGAAATACCGAAGATCGACCAATGCGCCTTCTTGGATCAATACATCTGCATCCTCAATCGGCAAATTACGCGCTAGTGTCCCCAGGCTATCGCTCTGCAAGGTTATCGCTGCAACTGTTATCTCCGTTTCCAGCGGCAGGATCATGTCGAACTCAAAAAACATCGCCACCGGAAAGTAAGTCACCGCGTCAAAAGCGACCACATACTGAGCAGATGTCGTTGGCGCATCGGTGGCGGTTGGGCTTGGAGTAATCTCCTGTGCAGAAACCTGACCACCCAACAAAACCAGCAACACGCCCCAACCCAGTATCAATGACCATCGCATTGCATTTGCCCAACTCACTCACATGCCAACAAAGAACACCATACCCTCAAGCGACTCTGGTGTGAAACCCATTTCCTCTAAACGCATAGCGAGATACGCCATGCCTAAGAGGACAAAATTATAGGCGAAGTGGGCGATTATCGCAGCGGTTGTACTTTGCCGCTGCTTTAACCAGCCAAATGCCCCACCCACCAGAATAATCGCAATTGAACTGGGTGTCAGGGCATATTGTGAGTGTAACAGCGCAAAAAAGAGTGTGGTTGGAATGATTCCAAAAACAGGTTGCAGCGCCCCACGAAACAGAATTTCCTCTCCAATGGCCGCTGATGCTGCTGCAAGAAACGCAATCCATAACGACTGACTCAGAATCGTGGCAATCTGGTTAGAAGCTGCTCCCTGGTTCTCTATCACATCTAACGGGAGCAAGACAGTCAACAGACTCACAAACACAAAGATCAACACCAAACACGCGAAAGCTGTCCCCAACCCCCACACGGCATCGTCCATAGTTGGGAAGCGCAAATCCAACCGTTGACGTGTGTGGCTCCAATTACGCCTTACCAGCCAGCCCACACCCAACAATGCCACAGCCACCATGCCAAACAGGTTTAACACCGCGTCCCACTGTCCAATAGGTTGGTCTGCATATTCTTCCGCAAGCCCCTGCACACCACCAAGTTGCAGCACTGTGATAAACGTGTTTGCCAGTAGCAAGACACCTAGCACAAAGGCTGTGCGGTGTACGGTAGATGTTGGACGAAAAGCCCCGTGACGCCCTAGACGCTCCGCAAACCACTGCCGAAATCGACCCGAGAACAGCATCAACCCACCTAACATAGCTGCAACCTGACTCACCACGCCAACACTCAACGCATTCTCATGTGTCATTTCCGGCATATCCGCAGTTATTCCAGGTATGATGCTTGTGGCGAACACTGCAAACCCGTTCAGTGCCACAATGCCCAATAGCCCTCCCAGCATAAGCTGATGCAGTGTTCGCCATTTGTCATTTTCGTCATGCACTACCATTTGTGTTTGCTCTGTCGACACCGCATCATTGCTCTGAACAGCGTAGGGGTAAGCCAGCAATGTTCGAGCGGACGACACTACCTTGTCATCCCTGTTGCCATCTACTAGGTTCGCGAGATACACCGTGCCAAGCAAATAACCAACGGTTATGACGATCAATATCGGTTCCATCTGGATTTTTCGCTTCCATCCGCCAGCATACAGTTCCCATTATAGAGCGGTAATGGCAGGGTTGTTGAGAGAAAATAATCAGAATTCAGCTATTGACCACAAACCAGCGCATGTGCTATCTTTCATTATGCTTAGGGAGACCCACCGGGCGCTTGCAACCAGGAGGGATGGCCGAGCGGCTTAAGGCGGTGGTCTTGAAAACCACTGTGGCGTTCTGCGTCACCGGGGGTTCGAATCCCTCTCCCTCCGCTACAACTTCATTATCTTGGGGAGGTGCCAGAGTGGACGATTGGGGCCGCCTGCTAAGCGGTTGTCCGACCAAAAGTCGGACCGCAGGTTCGAATCCTGTCCTCCCCGTCAGTGATCCCGAACATCATCACGCTCAGAATTGGAGTTGG